>CASEPH010000356.1 GCA_949289625.1 uncultured Clostridia bacterium
TGAACGTGGTCCGCCTTGCTGACAAATCTGGCGGTCATAACGGTGTCTGCCAAATTTTCACCTCCTCCCAGGTGCAGCGTATTTGCACCCATAGAAAAATAGCATGGTGCAAATACATTGCACCATGCCATGTGAAGGTCATCCAGAGTATGTCGTTTGCAGCGCTGGATTCCTGATCCAGCCGACGTCAAAAGACTGTCGACATATTTTCCAACGCAGCTATTACTCCTCGGCCCATTCCTTTAATTCGTTTACTGCTTCTAAGAATATATCTATGCCCACTTCCCTCCATGCGGCTTTGAAATCCAACAGTGTCAATACATTCTGGAACGTATGTCGAAGCATACCCCATAGCTGCTGTCCAAGCAACAACTCGTTGATAAATTTATCCCAAGTATAATCTTCTTTCGTATATACTTGATTCTGATAGCAGGCAAGTTCCATGCGCAAAAAAAGCCACTCAACCCAAGCACGTCCCTCTTCATGCGAAGAAAGCACTGCCGCATGGAAAATACCATCTTCCGCATCCTCCATTTCGCAAGGGTGAAAAAATTCAATCTCTGATGAAGCATGGGATCTGTCAAGGCGAAATTTCTCAATCGTCTGGTAAAGTACGTCTACGACTGCATCCCGTATCTGTTTCCGGTGGCGAACAATCAGCACAAAATCGCGCCAAGACATACCATTCAGTTCGCTATCCTCCTGACAGATCTCGAACAAGGCCCTCTGCACCCGATATGAGAGGTACTGCCAGTATGCATCCACTTCCTCTTGATTTTCTATCCCTACATAGCGATTGGACGCAAGAATATCCTCTAGTTGTTCTTTATTTATTTTCTTATCTCCCAGCTTGTCCATGAGGTGCCTCCCGTCCCAGCACTTGCTCTTAATTCTGCGGGAGCGGATAAAATTCTGTCCCCGCGCCAGGTGTTGCCAGGATTTTTTGTGTACTGGGAAGATCAGGGTCGTTTTCTTCCCGTTCTGTGACGTACTTAGGGAACCTCTCCAAAATCATATTATGTAATGCAGACCTGTTGATTTGCGACTCCCAGGGCTGATCTGAACATTCCAGTAACTCGAACAGAACGACACTGCTCAGGCCGTAAGGATAGAAAGGTGTGCCGATATACTGTCAGCACACCATTAAACTAGCGCAAGCGAACTGTGGTTTGCTTGCGCTAGTTTTGTTTTTATCGCTCCTGATCGTGTCTCGGCTTCCTGGCCGTCATGTCCGCTTCCGGTGTGCGGTCAATCGGAAGTACAAATCCTTCCGCCAGTGTCTTATACTCCGCCTGCTCCTCCAGGAAGAACTGCTCCAGAGGCCCATACGCTTCTTTTGTCTGCGCGGCGTTCAGCGCGTGGTAATACTCCACCTTTCTGTCATCCCGGATGATGAAGGGAACCATGCCGTTTCTCAGGCACTCCTTGAACAGGATGATCCGCCCGGTCCTGCCGTTCCCATCCTGAAATGGGTGGATCGCCTCATATTCGGCATGAAATTTTGCCAGGTCGCCAAGGGTATGCCGGGGGATCGCCTGATACCACTCCAGCAGGCCAGTCATCCGGGCCTCCACTTCCTCCGGCAAGGCCGTAACGATATCCGAGACCATGTTTCTTCTGTTTTTATATTCGCCAATCGGATACCCATTGGCAATGTCCTCAAAGACCCCGCTTTTCAGCTTATAGTGATACCGCTTGATCAGTTCGTGGGAAAGGGGGCGGGTGTACGTTTTCAACATTTCGTTGAACATCAGGAAATGCCCCGTCATTTCCTCCACGTCTTTCGCACGGATCACGGCATCCTCAGAGGTCAGAGTCCCGGTGTCGAACAGAGAGGCCGTCTGCTTCTCCGTCAGTGTACTGCCCTCGATCTTGTTGGAATTGTAGGCCATCATCCGCTGGGTAAGGGCATAGATGCCTCCGCGGTCATTCTTCCGCTGCTCAATCTCAAAGCGCCGGATCAGTTCCTTTACAAAATGATCGGTCATAGACCACTACCCCCGTCCTTTTGATCTCCTGATCGGCCGCTTGCCCAGGGACGATCTCACTCTTTTCAAACAGTTCTACCGGAACAGAGAAGGCATTGCGCAGGATCTCATACACGCCCCAGAAGGCAAAGTTGTGATGCTTCCCATCCATATCGATGACCAAGTCCAGGTCGCTCTCTTCTCTGGGGCATCCCTTGGCGTATGAACCAAACAGGATCGCCTGCTTTACCGGCGTGTCACTCAACTCCCTGTTCAAAATGTCCCGGATATCTGAGATCGAGTAGATCATAGCGCATCTCCTTCCTATCAGGCTGTTTTTCCATCTCTATTATATCAGTTTTTCACGGAACAGCAAGGATAAACAGCAATGTTGGAGCGCATATTGTGCGGCCTGATCCCCAGCGGTCACCGCTCCCTGACATGGGATCTTCTTTTTGCATGGGCAGGTCCAGGACGTGCCCGCCGCGGAGCGGCTGTCTCCAGAGGAAGTTCCTTCAGTTCCACAGATAAGGGCTGGGAGGCGTTCTCCAGCAGCTTCTTCAAGCTGTGCTGCGCCCCGATATCGGCCACGTCGATCTCATTGACGCACCGGCTCAGCCAGGGGAACTCTGCCGCCAGCTGCTCCATCAGTCTTATCACACCCAGAGTTGTCAGCCTGTCCAGGGAGACATAGACGGAGGACTGCCGATGTTCAAAACCGTGGTCCTTCATAAATCGTCGGATGTCATAGTATGCCTGCGTATAGGACTGCGGATAGGATTGTTTGAGGGACTCTTGGCACAGGTCAAAGGCGATCTGCTTTCGGCTTCCTCTGCCCGCCATATCAGGTCACCCTCCGGTCCCGGACCTTCCACGCCTGGGACAGCACATCTTCCCGCGTACCGTTGTCATCCTGCCAAATGCAGGAGGCGGCCAGGTCGGGGAACCAATCCGTCCGCAGCAGTCCCATGATGACCGCCCACAGATCAGCGAAGTCATCCTTGCCGCCGCTGCCTGTGAAGGAGAGCATATCTTCCTTCTGAACACAGCGCAGACCCCGCGCTTCAAAGTTCTGTTTGACAGTTTCCCACACAGCGGCCAGGGGATAGCCCTGCCGCTCCACCTTCTGCCGGTCAAATGTAATATCAACTCTCATCTATCTCACCTCCATCTTGTTGGATCGCTCACAGGATACCGCACCTCTGCCAACCTATCCACTCTTTTTCCCAGACAGCGCCCACAATTCACGCACACGGCTCCAGTTCCAGTTCCTTCCTGATCCGCTCCCCGGCCAGCCTTAGCGAAATATATCGGCCTGCTGCTGATTTTTTCACAGACATTTCAGCCGAAGCCCTTTACTTTCGTGCCTATATGAGTTATTATATGGGCACAAAGGGGGAATATCCTATGTCTGGTTTCGACATTCTGGACAGTCTGGTCCGCAGCGGCAACGGTTTATTGCGGACTGCAGATGCCGTTTCTGCCGGGATCTCCAAGCCTATGCTTGGAAATTATGTGCGGGAGCGAGGCTTCGAGCGTGTAGGCCATGGGCTCTACCTTGCCCCAGATGCCTGGAAGGATGGGATGTATCTGCTTCAGCTGCGCTGTCCGCAGGCTGTATTCTCTCACGATACCGCTCTTTTCCTTCACGATCTGACAGATCGGGAACCATCTGTTTACACTGTGACTGTAAAAAGCGGATACAATCCACACCGCTTAAAGGATGACGGTGTAAAAGTATACCGCATCAAATCGGATCTGCACGATCTGGGCCTGTCACAAACAAGTACACCGTTCGGAAATCCGGTAGCGGTCTATGATTTGGAGCGCACTGTCTGTGATGTAGTCCGCAGCCGCAGCGGTATGGATGCCCAAATCATCCGTGACGCGTTGAGGCGGTTTGTTGGCCGGAGAGACAAGGATCTGCGCCGGCTGATGCGCTATGCCAGGGTGTTCCATGTAGAGAATATCATCAGACAATATTTGGAGGTCCTGTTATGATCAAAACATCCAGGCAGTTAAAAGACCGGATCAACAATCTGGCACGGAAAAACGCGGCGGATGCACAACTTCTCATGCGGAATTATATGATGGAGCGCTTTCTGGAACGTGTTTCACTCTCCCGCTTCAAAGAGAATTTCGTTTTAAAAGGCGGAATGCTGGTTGCGGCCATGGTAGGGTTGGACGCCCGATCCACTATGGATATCGATGCGACGATCCAGGGCACAGCGGTGGATGTCGACCAAGTCAACGACATGATCTCCGAGATCGTCTCTATTCCTGTCAACGATGGCGTTTCCTTTTCCATAAAAAGCGTCTCTGAGATCATGGACGAAGCAGAGTATCCTGGTGTGCGGGTATCCATAGAGACGATGTTCGACGGGGTACGTACTCCATTTAAGATTGATATCTCTACTGGCGATGTGATCACCCCGGGAGAGGTTCACTGCCATTTTCATCTGATGTTCGAGGAGCGGACCATAGAATTATTGGCCTATAGCTTGGAGACTGTTTTGTCCGAGAAACTGGAAACAGTTATTTCCCGCGCTGCCACCAACACCCGCATGCGAGATTTTTATGATCTCCACACTTTATATCAACTCTATAGCGAAACCTTGACGGCACAGATCCTGTCAGACGCACTCTACGCAACAGCGAGAAGGCGTGAAACGGTCCGGCTGCTGTCTGGGGCAGAGGATGTGCTGCGGGAACTTGCTGACGATCCCCATATAAGAAAACTTTGGGGTACTTACCGCACAAGGTACAGTTACGCCTCTGAACTTCCATGGGATGTCATTCTCACCTCCGTCCGGCGGCTTTGTATCGCTGCAGGGCTTGCGGTCGAGCCGCCAGAGGTCGCTCTGCCGAATCCCGCCAGGACACCGGCCAAGGCAGCTCCGCACAAGAAGGGAAAAGACCGTTGACATCCACGCTCATACCGCCTGTGTCAGTTCCTTCCTGATCCGCCCCCTGGCCAGCCTCGCGTACTCGTCTGTGACCTCGATGCCTGTGGCGGCGTAGCCCTCCAGCACAGCGGCCAGCACGGTGGTGCCGCTGCCGGCGAAGGGGTCCAGGATATGGCCTCCCGGTTCGGTGATCTTCACGATGTCCCGCATCAGCTGGAGGGGCTTCTCCGTCAGGTGGATGCGCTTCTGGGGATTGCCGTACTTGAAC
>CASEPH010000357.1 GCA_949289625.1 uncultured Clostridia bacterium
AAGTAATAGACAATCTGCGGCACCAAACGTCCCCAGTTGATGGAATTGGCACTGGAAAGATGAATGTTCCGCTGGGCCAGCTGGGCGGCGATTTCTTTGTCGGCAAAGACCCGCTTGACACCGGTCTGTGCATCGTCAAAATTGCCGCGCACCGCGTACACTGCCACATTGGCCCCCTCCTGGGTGGCCATCTGAAGGCGCTGAATCTCACTGGTGCCGCCGGTCGGATAGAACACAGCGATCTCCACGCCGGGAATATCGTGATATCCGTCCAGGGCAGCTTTGCCGGTATCGCCACTGGTAGCTACCAGAATCAAGGTCTTTTCGGTGTGGTGCAGGTTGTGCTTTGCTTCTACCAGGAGCTTGGGCATCAGCTGCAAGGCATAGTCCTTAAAGGCGCAGGTAGGCCCATGCCACAGCTCCAGCGCCCAGGTATCCCCTTCCACCGGGGCGAGATAACCCGCCTTACCGCCAAAAGCGTCGCCATACGTCTTGGCGGCCGCCTCGGCCAGGAAAGCCGGGTCATAATCAGTCAAATACTCTTTGAGAACAGCGGCTGCCATGGCCGGATAATCCAGCTCACAGATGGCTTTGGCGTCCACCTGGGGGAAGGATTCAGGCACAAACAGGCCGCCCTCATCCGACAAGCCCTGTACAATGGCTTCCGAGGAGGTCACCCGCCGGCTCTGGTCTCTCGTGCTGAAAAACTGCATCTTCAATCGCTCCTTTTCAGTCCTGCGTCGTGTTGTGTCTCAACTTGCATCGAATGCGCTTTTTATAATATGTACGATCCAGTGCCCACTGTCAAGAGGCGTTACCTCTGCCACATCAAACCGGGTGAAAGATTCACTTTGGCCGGTCTGCTGCAAATAGTAGGACGCTGTCAGGATCAGCCGTCTCTGCTTGGCCTTGGTCACCGCATTGGAAGGACGGCACACCGCTTCCCGATTGGTACGGGTTTTAACCTCACAGATAATGATAACTCCATCCGGGTCCCGGAGAATCAGATCAATTTCCCCTTCCCGGATACGATAGTTGTGTTCCAATAAGGTGCAGCCCTGTCGGATGTAATACTGGGCGGCGGCGCGCTCTCCTCTCCTGCCCACCTCGGACCGATCCATTACGGATCCTCCGGCCAATAGCCCTGTTTTTTCAAAAAGCTGCGCCGATAAAAGGGTTGGATGCCATATTGGGCTATCAGCTCATAGTGGAGCTTGGTGGGATAGCCCTTGTGCTTGGCCAGCTGGTATTGCGGATACTGGCGGTCCAGTTCCAGCATATACCGGTCCCGGCTGACTTTGGCCAGGATGGACGCTGCGCCGATGCTGGCGCTGGTGACGTCTCCTTTCACCACCGGTTGGGCCGGCATGGCCAGACCCACGGGGCAGCGGTTGCCATCTACCAGAACCAGGTTGGGGGTGATTTCCAGCTTTTCCACGGCCTCCCGCATGCCTCCCATGGTGGCTTGCAGGATGTTGTCGCGGTCGATGATTTCAGGTCCTACAAAGACAATGCTGTAGGCC
>CASEPH010000358.1 GCA_949289625.1 uncultured Clostridia bacterium
GGACGCAGCCCAATATGGCGACGCCGGGGCAGCCACTGTCCAGCACACACTGCTTGCAAACCCCGGCCTGCATCTGCCCAATCTGGAGACCCTGGGCCTGATGCAGCTTCCCGGACTGGAGTCCTTTTCCACAGGGATTGCACCCATCGGTCAGTATGGTATCTGCCGGGAGAAATCCAAGGGCAAAGACTCCATTGTGGGCCACTGGGAGATCATGGGCGTCCCCACCGGATTGGCCTTTGATACCTTTCCCGATGGGTTTCCCCAGTCCTTAATGGATGCCTTTTCTGACGCCATTGGCCGTCCAATGCTGGGTAACGAGGTGGCCTCCGGGACAGAGATCATTGCACGATTGGGGCCCAAGCATCAGGAAACCGGATATCCCATCGTTTACACTTCTGCCGACAGCGTATTCCAAATTGCGGCCCACGAGGATGTGGTGCCGGTTTCCCTGCTGTACCAGTGGTGTGAAACAGCCCGCCAGTTGGTAGATCAGTTGGGTTGTGGAATTGGTCGTGTCATTGCCCGGCCTTTTATTGGCCAGCCGGGAAACTATACCCGCACCGCCAACCGTCATGACTATGCCGCTCTTCCACCGAAAAAAACAGATCTGGAGATATTGACAGACCACGGCATTGCCCTCCATTCCATTGGAAAACCTGTGGATATTTTCCCAGAGGCAAAATTTGATAGCAGCGTTAAGACTGCCGATAATTTCGTAGGGATGGCCGCCGCAAAAAAGGCATTACAGACGCAAGATGGGCTCATTTTTGTCAACCTGCTGGACTTTGACATGAAGTGGGGCCATCGGCGGGATGCCGTTGCCTATGGCGCAGGTCTCAAGGCCTTCGACGACTTTCTGCCAGAAGTGCTAGATGCCCTGCGGGACGACGCCCTGCTCATCATCACAGCGGACCACGGGTGCGATCCCACCCATCACGGGACGGACCACACCCGAGAGCATATTCCATTTCTGCTCTGGTACAGGGGAATCACCCCAGATTCCCTGGGGATTCGGGAGACCTTCGCCGACATTGGCGCCACAATTCTGGACGCCTTGGGCTGCCCTCCGCCGGAGGAAGGTATCTCTGTCCTGTAACTATTACAGTGTCTGTTACATTTGCAAACAAAAACACGGCGGGATTTCGCTGAAAATTCAGCGGATCCTGCCGCACTTTTTATGTTTTCTTACACTTCCTGGTTCGCAGTTTTTCCACCAAAATGGCCAGCAGAACACCCGCACAAAATCCGCCCAGATCAATCCACACATCCCGAATTTGCCCGGAACGGCCCGCCACAAAGAGCTGAATGGTCTCGTCAAAAAGAGCAGTGGACATCCCACACAATGCCAGCAAACTCCAGGGTCTGTGCTGCCATAACCGCAGCAGCAGTGTCAGCTCCACGCCCAGCACCAGGTATTCCGTCCCATGGGCCAGCTTTCTCAGGATTCCATGGCCAGCTGTGGTATCTACCGCACCGCCAAGCAGCCGGCTGAGCACTGCGCCTACCCAGTCGCTGATAGCACCTGAAATTGTCCCCGGCATCAGCGAATTTCCCCAAATAAAGCACAGTGTAAGTACAATCAGTCCGGTCAGGATTTTTTGCCGCGCTGCAGTTTGGTGCAAACTATATTCCTCCCCCTGTTGTTTCGTTCATTATATCCCATGCATCCTCTTTTGTCAAAGAAAACAAAAACAAATATCCGCTTTTCTTCCATATATATCTATTAAATTTTAATTACCTATTGACATGTATTAAAATTACGAATATAATGAATATAGATTAAATAGATAGGAGGAAATATTATGTTCGGTTTTAAAAAATCACATAGTCAGAGTTCCGACGCCGACCGCGCGCGCAAGGCGCAGAAAAATGCCGAATTTGGCCTCTATCAGGTCTTGTCCTCCGGTCAGCGCACATCCACAGGAGACCGTTCCGAGATGTGCACAGGCGCTATGAACAACAACCAGAGATTGGCAGCACTGCAGATTCTCCGGAATATGCGGGATGAATAACGGCAAAGAGGCGGCGAAGCACACTTCGCCGCCTCTTAATATTCCAAACTCCCTTGAAGCCATTCACCAAATTGCACCTCCGTAAGCAATTCACCAGCCTTTTCAAAAACTGACCGGACAAAGGGCATACCTTCGTCCGGTCAGCATTACATTTGTTTAAATCAGACCGCCATAGACCATAACGATCTTTGCCGCCTGAGCTCTGGTCGCGGTTCCGCCCGCTTCCAGCATGTTGTTGTCCATACCGTTGACAATGCCATACTGCACCGCCCAAGCAAAGGCTTCCGCGTCCCAAATTGCCTCGGAATCCTTGTCCGCAAAGGCA
>CASEPH010000359.1 GCA_949289625.1 uncultured Clostridia bacterium
ACAATCATCCCGCGGGTGACCATATTCCAGAACATTTTTCACATCCCATACAGCACTGCGGTATACATCCGATTCAAACTTACTGTTTGAAATCCAATAATCCACCATACGGGAGCTTTTCCTTGCAAGACGAAGCCAGTCATTGTCCTTGGTCAAAACCGCAGCATCGTTTTCAATTTTTTTGATGCCAAGGGAGCCATGCCACAGCTGAATAAAATACTGCCCCCGTTTTTTGAACATGCCTTTGCGCACGTAGGAAATTTTGTGGTAGTTGCTGACCCACACTTTCGCAGTAGCATATTCCCGCCGGGATTCCGGTGTGTTGTAAGGAGCAGTTCGGATGCCTTCCGGGAAGACGGCCTTTTTAGCGTCCTTTTTGGAAAGAACCCAAACAATATCAAACTGGCCGGGGTATTTTTCCATCAGTTTTTCTGCTACATACTTAGGGTTGCATCCAAACCCCTTGCCCATATAGTTGTCAAAGACAATTTTGTTGGGAACAATCGGTTGAGTTGCATAGAAAAAGCCGTACAACCAAGAAGCCGGGATACGCAGCGGAAAACGGATATATGCCGCAACTTTTCCGTCTTCGCCATATTCCAACAGCATGGCTTTTTTCAAAGCCAAACGAATCGATTCAATGAAACGAGACACACAATTCCATCCTTTATATTTTTTTCACATCAGCTGCATCATACGCAGATACATTTCCCGCAGATCTCTGGTGGGGTGCCAGCCAAGCGCCGCCAGCTTATCCGTTTTAAGATTCAGATGGTGCGGCGGCAGGTACTTCACACTCTTTTCCGCACTGAGTTTGATCTGTACCTGAATTTCCGGTTTTGCTACCTGTTTGGCAACCATTTCCGCCATTTCGCAGATGGAGCAGTATGTGATCGCATTGGCCGCATTGTAAGCCTGCCCCGGTGCACCTGCCAGCAACAGCGTCAGAATAGCACTGACTGCATCAGCGGTATACAAGTAGCACCGCTTGCTTTCGCCGGTGGTGTTCAGCACAATATCCCGGCCATCCCGGGCACAGCGGGCAAACTCCGCAAAAACGCGGCCATCGTCAGGTTCGACACCCGGACCGAAGGTCTGGGCCAGACGAACCACCATGGCCGGCACCTCATACTGAGCACAGTAAGCAGCACACATGGTCTCACACAGACGCTTGGCTTCCGGGTAGCAATTGCGGGCTGACATGGTATCCACCGTGGTGCCGGCTGTTTCGGGCAGGGGTGCATCGTCGGACGGTGTACCGTATACTTCCATGCTGGAAAGATACACAAATCCGGCAGACTTTTTCTCCCGGGCCAGTTCCAGCAGTTTGCTGGTACCGGCTGTGGCCGTGCGGATGGTATCCACCGGATGCTGCACAAAGTAGGCACTGGCTGTTGGACTGGCACCATGCACGATATAATCCACCGGGCCATCAATTTCCGGCAGCTGTTCCACCGTGCCCACTACCAGACGCAGGTTGGAACACTGGGCCAGCTGCGCGCCAAATTTCTGCTGCGCCTTTTCTTCGCTGCGCACTAACGCCAGCACGGTCAGTCCCAGATGCCATTTCTGATTAGCATACAGCAGTGCGCTGACCGTCTGGCTGCCAATCAGCCCTGTAGCGCCGGTGACAAGCACCGTCCGGCTTTGCAGTGCCTTCCAGGGAATGCAGGCCTGCGCACAAATCATTTCCAGGTCTTCCTTAAAAACGGGAGTTTCCGTCCACATAAACAGAGGCACCTCACAATCCAAAAATCTGCGAATTTTCCCGTGCATCTTCAATGGCACGGAACACATAGAAGTCCATGGGTGTGGTAATTTTGATATTTTCCGGTTTGCCTTCCACCGTAAACAATACATGCCCGTAATGCTGCATCAGACTGGCCGAATCCACATAGTTCAGGTTATGTTCTGCGATGGCTTTTTCATGGCAGGAAATCAAATCCCGCAGATAGAAACTCTGCGGTGCTTTCGCTATCTGGCAGCGGCTGCGCTTGACAATCTGGCCCAAACGGACTCCGTTATTGTCAATGGTGACGGTTTCCACAGCAGGAGTGACTGTAACGGCATTTCCATGCTGCTTCACACTTTCGATGTTTCTGGTGATGGTGTCCTCATCGATCAGCGGACGCACACCATCGTGCACCAGAATGACACTGTCCTCAGGGTATAGCTTCTGGGCCGCTTTCAACCCGTTGTAAATGGACTCCTGTCCGGTTTCTCCGCCGGGGACAATATTCCCTACCTTGGAAATCCCATATTTGTCTACCAGTGACTGCATATATTCCAGGTGAGAAGCCAGGCAGGAAATGACGATTCCGTCAATTTGGGGATGATTTTCGAACTGTTCCAGGGTGTAAACAATCAGCGGTTTCCCGTGCAATTTCAGAAATTGCTTGGGTACAGAACGGGTATTCATGCGCTGACCGGTACCACCGGCAAAGATTAATGCAATGTTCAACCGAAATCCCTCAATTCCTCAGTTTTGGACACCCCAGCCTGAACCTGCCGCCGGGAACCATCTTTTCGGGCACAATTTGCGGCCGTTTTCCATGGACAGGACCCGCTCTTGTTTCCCGCATTTCGATCAACAGTTCCCTGCGGTGCAAACTTCCGACGCCGTGACAACACTGTTTCCTGGTAAGCGAACCCCTGGATTTTCCGTCTGTTCCGTGCATCCGGGGCGGGCTCGTTTTCCTATACCGCCGATGACCGGACAAATGACAGCGTTGCTCCCGGAGGCTTCAAAAAGTAGACTTTCCCGTTCCGAAACGATATAATAAAAACTATATGAATTCGCGGATAGCCCGGGCCTGAATCCGTATGAGGAAAAGAAGAACAGAACGCTTGTCCTCAGGGATTTTGATGAACTCTTGAGAGAAATAGGGATCGATGCTCAATAATAACTCTAATGATGATAAAGAAATATCCAGATACAACACAAGCAACAACAGACAAGACCTCTCTCTGGCTCTCCATCGTGAATAGCATCCCTGGCGGTGATGAGGTAGATATAAACAAGGTCCGTAAAGAGCGGCTTAAACGCCATATAATAAGATGATAAGCTTCAATTACAATTATGTCGCCCAGACAGAGGATGGAAGGATCTACACGGATCTCTATGAGATATCAAAGAAGGATATCCTCCACCTGCTCAATATCTCCGAGATAGAAGCCAATGAGTGCAGGAGGGTAACGGAGGGTAGCCTTAGAGGAGAATCCTACTACAAGGGTGATGGCAGACCTGGAGATGAAAAGCTACAGGATTCTCGTCTGGCCTTCTACAAGGAAGTCCTCTACCGTGACACAAAGACAGACAGATTCGCAATCAACCATGTCCACGGAACAGTGATCAAACAGGCAGAGCGCAACCACTACTTCAGAGGGGAGAACGCCATCTATCCATCAAGCAAGCCCTCATTCTTCCGAGGCCGACCAGAAGACCCAGAAAAGAGATTCATATATGACCTTACCGCAGAGCTGAGGATCGCAGAGTTCGATACGCTCATACACAGACTAGACCGTGTCAAGGGATGGGAAAGAAAAGGACTCACAGTACTCACAGAGGTCCTTGCCCAGCACTACGGCCTCAAAACTCGGTGGCTCGATATAACGAATGACTTTCCCACTGCCCTTTTCTTCGCATCCTGCTATTTCAAGGATGGGAAATGGCACTACTTCAAGCAGGAGGATATACAAGCCAACAACCAATACAGCGTGATCTACCAGATGCCCAGGTGGAGAGCCGAAGAGGGTCTGATGGTATACACATTGGAGCCATCAATAGAAATCCACCCCATCCTTCCGATAGGCTATCAGCCATTTCTGAGATGCAGCAATCAATACGGCTACGGAATACGGATGGATGAGCCC
>CASEPH010000360.1 GCA_949289625.1 uncultured Clostridia bacterium
GGTTTCAGCGCCTATCATTGAGCATAACTCCGGTGGACTTTCCCCATCTGTATCCACAGCATACAAGGCCGCATTGGTATAGTCAAAGTAGTAGAGTTTCCCTTCTACAAGGGCTCCGCAGTCTGGATACGGTACCCCTGCACTGCTGGGAATAATAATCTTGTGTTCATAAGCTGCCAGCACCTTGATCTCACCAGATGCTAAATTCCATGCCTCGATTTGCGTATATGCACGAATACGGCTTGGATTGTAGGTCATGAGATACATCGTATCGCCCTCCTGTGCCAGGAGACAGGCGAACTGTTGATCTTCACCAAGCCGAAGATCCTCTGAAAACTGCAGCGTCTCCAGATCGACACAGTTTATGGTGGACGCTGTCTCTGTATCGTAAATACCGCATCGAATCAACGCATAATGCTCTGTGACACCAAGCAGCATCCCGTCCCGCACCGCGCAAAGAGGTGTTTCATCACCTTGTTTGTCCATTCGATACAATATGCCATCCCGCAGATAATAGAGCCTGGAAAGGCTGGGATCTGCCACCCAGTCCACATGTTCCGGGCCGCGAAGATACATTTCCCGCTCCCCTGTCTCCCAATCCAGTCGATAGATGATGCCGCTGTCTTCCACCAGATAGCAGTCATCCTCCTGTATTTCAACCATTGAAATACCCGCTCCGCTTTGCATTTGATAGTCCCCTATTTTCTGCGTTTCCCCTTGGCAACCACACAGCAGCAACCATAGGGTTGCCAGTAGCAAGCTTCGCAGCTTCACTGCGATCCTCCTCCCCTCAACAACAGGGTTACTTTCTGCATCCACGCAGCCACTGCCGCTGCTTGATCCAAATCTGGACCCCTGAAATTGCCAGTCGCAGCAGCAACGTTCCCACAAAAGTCCACAGTGCCCTTCTTGTAATATTGGACTGCATCACCAGGCTCCAGTAGAACTGCCCGCGGGAAGCCTGGAACAAGAACACCAGCAACGCCAACACCATGACGGCCGAGCAGATGCCCTTAAATAGCCGTAGGGGTGTCGAGTCCCTGTGTTGTGTTTTCACCACTCCATCTCTGGAGCCCTCCAGCGATGCCTGGGTAGCCTGGAGCTGATTGAGCTGGTTCAGGGACTTGTACCCAAGTGCCGAGGCCGTCATTTGGGTAAATACGTGCCGGTCCGGTACCATCTCATCCAGATTTGTCTGCCACTGCACATGGGGCGGTAGTTCCTCCGTCTCATCGAGGTGACGAAACCTGGGCATACGGTCTGTTTTAGGCAGCGGCATCTCATCCACAGCGATGGCAATCTCAGAAGCCAACTTGGATACCGAATCAATGTCCTCTGGGTCCAGCTGCAAAACCTTCCGGCTGAGCTTACGCACCATCTGTTCCATGGCCTGGATTCTCGCGCCATATGCACAAAACACCGCAGAAATCTGTGCTGGATCCTGCTGCATACATTGGATCTCTTCGATCGTAAACTGCGCTTTTCGCAGTGTGGCAATTTCTAAAAGCCGTTCCACATCTTCCTGGTCATACTCCCGATAGATTCTTCCGTTTTTCCACTCCCCGCGTGGGGAAATGAGCCCCTTTTCCTCATAGAACCGCACGGTTCTTTTGGTCAATCCTGTCTGCATGCATACCTCTTTGATTTTCATACCAATACCTCCCTCAACTGCTGCGCCAGCATCAAGCGCTCCATGACTCCAACGTTTCTTCTGCGTGGTCCGTGGAACTGCATGGCGTACTCTTGGTTTCTCCTTGGAGTTCAATTCTATGGTACAAAATAACGTAAGGGCATTGTCAAGGTTTTTTGAAAAAAAGCGGTCTTTTGCAGAACGTGTTCCTCAAGCTTCTACCACACATCAACTGCGATGCCCACACATTTGTTCAGCTTTCCTCCAACTCCTCCCTGGCCTCTTTTTCGCTGTCAGCGGAAAACAAAAACTGTCCCCGAAAATCATACACCTCAATGTGTCCCCGTACATTCCGAAATTCATACATATTCACACAGTCCTTTCTGTTACTTTCTGGCTACATTATAAGCCATCTGAAGTCCCATAAAACGGACTGCGCTATTCTTAATTTGTGTTTAAGATCTCCAGGAACAGATTGCAGCGCCTAGTCGGCTGTGCTATAATGAAGCAAAAGTTCAGCAAGGGACGGATGTATGCATGTATAGTTTTCGGCTGCTCCGGCATCTGGAGCGCCAGCTCATTATTCTGTTGCCAAATTCGCGGCTCTGGATCAGCGACGCCGCTATTCAGCATGGCGATACCACTGTATTGCTTCATTGTATCGCCGTGGCCTATTTTGCCCTGTGGCTAGCCCGGCGGCTTCGGCTAAAATGCGACGAAAAGAGTCTGATTCGGGGCGCTCTGCTCCATGACTATTTCCTCTATGACTGGCACGTACCGGACCCTTCCCACCGGCTCCATGGCTTTCGCCATCCGGCCGTTGCTTTGGAAAACGCTCAGGCAGATCTAGAGCTCAGCAATACGGAGCAAGACATCATTCTGCACCATATGTTTCCCCTGACGCCAACGCCCCCTCGTTGCCGGGAAGCCGTTCTGGTGTGTATGGTGGACAAAGTATGCGGCCTCTATGAAACCTTTGGCCGCAACACTTATCCTGCACTGCGCCGGATGCTTCGGCGTCAGGCCAAGCCGTTTTCCCAAGTCCATTCGGTTGGAGATTGCATGCCATCCACCATTGCATAATACAATTCATACACATTGCCCCACGATCGTGATCACGTTCGTGGGGACTTTTTGCGAAATACGTTACGGCATGCGGAGCTTGGACGGCAGCCAAACTGGGAGAAACGCCGCCAGCAGAATCGACATGCAAAGTTCCGCCGCATACCCCAGGATGACGCCCCATTCCGCAGGAGCAAAGGCGCATTGTAGAGCACCGGAGGGAAACCAGGTCAGCAATCCAAAATCCGACCCCATTGCATCCATGGCGAACAGTAAAAAGCCCAGGCACAAGGGCACCTCGTACCGACCGCAAAAGGAAGTCAATAGGAAAAACAAGGCCAGATTTCCGACGGAACACAGCAAATGTCCGCAAAAGACATGCAGGAGCCATTCCCAGCCTGTATCGCTTGCGACTGCCATCACTTCCGGCCAAAGTAGCAAAGCTTCCACGATCCAGGTAACCAGGATCATACCAGTTTGAAGCAGCAGTAAATAGAGCCCCTGAACGCCATGAACCGCCGGGATTCCATATCCAGCGGAAACCACCGGAATCAGCCGGGGACGGGAATAATCCTCACAGGTCAGAAATGCGCATAATACCGCCGGAAACAAAAACAAATACCCCACAGTACTGAGCGGACCACAGAGTGCATAAAAAGCCGCGTTCAGTTCTGGGCCAGAGGCACTAGGTACGCCCAAGAAGCAGGGTTCCGGCTGCATTTCCAGACGGTGGCCTCGTATCAAAGCAACGGAAAAGAGCACTACAAATGCTCCAACGATCCAAAATTTTTTGTGATTCAGAAAAATATAAAAACGATAGCGAAGCAAACACCTCATGGCTTTTCTCCAATAACGGAAAGGAAATAGTCCTCTAAGGTACTGCCGCCAGACGTGATCTCTCCCACCGTCACATTGTTTTTGTCTAAAACCGTACAGATTTCCGCTGTGGCTATGGTACAGTCTTCCAGTATCATACGTCCGTTTTCCACGGAAATCTGCTGTTCCGGATATGCCTGCTGCAACACCCTCTTCCCTGTTTCCGGGTCCGGCACCTCTACAGAAATGACATAGGTTCGTCGCTGTCGAAGGGTCTCCCGGTCCACAGTTTGCATCAGCTTGCCGTGGTGCAGAAAAATGTAATCCGTAGCCAGGCGGTAAAGCTGGGGCAAATTGTGACTGGACAGGAGAATCGTCACCTGCCTCTTTTGGCACTCCTCCAGCAGAATCTCATGGACCAGCTCAATGGCCTCCGGGTCCAAACCGGTCAGCGGTTCGTCCCAGATCAGCAGCTCTGGCTGTCCCAGCAGCGCGGCTGCCACTGCCACCCGCTGCCGTTGCCCGGTAGAATAGGTGGAAAGATGCTCATGCTCCGTTTGAACGGGCTGTAATCCCAGCCGTTCCAGCAGGCGCCGTGCCTCCTCCGGGTCCCGATACCCCTTAAGGCGCTGCAGGGCCAGTAAATTCTGCACCGCATTCATCCCACCGGCCAATCCGGACTCCACAAACAAAAACCCTATTTTGCGGCGTGCCAATCTGTTTTCCCGTTCCGTCTTGGCCCCAAGCAGCGAATAACTCCCCGCAGAGGGCCGCAGCAGTCCCGCCAAAATCTGAAAAAGGGTACTCTTCCCTGCGCCATTGTTGCCGATCAGGCCATAGATCCGGCCTCGTTCCAGCTGGATGGAAAACCGATCCAGTCCTGTGCAGTTTTTGTATCGCTTGGTCAGTTCCTTCGTCTCAAGTACAAGCTCCATGGTTCCCTCCTTATCGCAGATCGCCTCGGTATCGAAGCCATCCTGCCAGATTGGCCAGAATAGCAGATACCATCGGAAACAGCAAAAAAACTGCCAGTTCTTGAACAGGGGCCGCCAATTCAGGCTGCCACATCCACAGGCCGTCCTGCCTGTAGAGTCTTGACATCAAAACCTGTGCGCTGGTACCATCTAAAATTCCATTGGTCCCCAGGATAGAGATAAACATCAGCACGCCAAAGGAAATGCAAATGCCAACCATTCTGTTCCTGAACAGCATAGCCACAAGCAGCGCCAAGGATGCAAATCCCACATCCCTCCAGACACGAAACAGGATACACCGGAAATAATACAAAACTGACACGCCCTCCGCCAAATGGATTTTGGAAAACACAGCACCCAGCAGCACGATTCCCAGGGACAGCAGAAAAATAAGGCTGTAATAGCACACTGATGCCCCCATCCACATTTGGCCTCTGCCGCAGCCATAGGCCACCGGGATTCTGACCTCGGGAGAAGATGGCCGTGGCAACAGCCGTACCGCCACTGCAAACAGGCTGCAATGTCCGAAAGCTCCTACCAAACGCTGAAACTGCCACAAATTAAACCAAGCCGTAAAATCCTCTATAGTCTCAAAGGAAGTGGCATAGGCAACATTCAGCGTAGAAATGTCCATATTAAGGGCGTTTCTCCTGGTTACACCACCGGAAAGAAACATACAGCAGATCATGAGCAGGGCAATGGACAACCAGGTTCCCTTCTCTCTCACGGTACGGGAACCAAACCAACGAATTGTTTTTCCCATGACGAGTTTGGTACGAGAATTGCCGCAGGGGCGATCGTACGCTCCTTTCCTCAAAAAATGTCAGTAAAAGGTTCTACAAGGCAATGCTACCACAAGGAAACATATATTGTCAATTCAATAAAATATCTATATTTTTGTCCGCTTTTTGCTCATTTTAACAAAGCTCTTTGGCAAAAGCATCCCGCTCTGTGTGAACCTTTGTCACACAAAGCGGGATGCTTTTTAAAGAAACCTGTACTATTTCTCTGGCTGATTTGTCTGTTTCAGACATTCCAGAAAATACAGCAGCAAATCATTTTCGCTATTTGCCATCCAGTAAGGGTTGATAAACACCTCATGCTCCACGATTCCATCCGGCGTTTCATCCACCAACGGTATCAGCTTGACTTTTGGATTATTCTGCAGCGCACCTGTTTCGTTGACGCAGGTAATTCCAAGACCGGCTGCAACCAACATCATCAGAGCGTCCAGCTCTGCAAAGGGGCCGGAAATCTTGTTGACATAATCCCCACTATAACCAACGACGGAGTTGACCTTCTCCGCCCGCAGGGGCGGTTCAAATTCCTCCGCAGCCAATAGCGAGTAGTGCATATCCCCAAAATAGGTTTGGATCTCCTCATTGGTAATGTGCGAGATACCGGCATTTGGATGGTCATAGGGCACCGCCAAGCACATCCGATCCCGATACAAGCGCATAGAACAGATCCGTTCCCCATCCGGCATGGCTGTATTCAGCATAAACAAAATATCCAGGGTACCATCCCGCAGGGCCGCATAGGATTGCCGCAGAGTCAGATGACACAACTGAATCATGGCTTTCGGATATTTTTTCTTCACCATCAAAAGCGCTTCACGCATGGGATCATTGAGTTCCAGGCTATCAAGGATCCCGATACGCAGGCGGCCCAATCTGCGATTCACCGTTTCCTTAATTTCACCGCTGGATTCCAAATAGTAATCGTACAGGGCTTTGATTTTGGGATATAGTTCTCTGCCGACTGCTGTTACCTTGACCGCATTGTGATCGCGCACAAACAGCAGCGCCTGCAGTTCTTCCTCCAGTGTGCGAATTTGGCGGCTCATGGTGGGCTGAGAGATGTACAATTTTTCAGCAGCCAGCACAAAGCTGCCCATTTGAACCGCCTCAATAAAGCACTGCATCTGAAAAACTGTCATACACCCATCTCCTTTGCAGCCATTTTAGCACACCTGATTCAGCCGATCAAGGGTTCCCATCGATCATAAGCTGGATGATCTCCTGATCCGTACCACGCATCCCTTCCCGAGCAATCTGACTCACAGCACGGATCGTGTTTTCCACGCCCTTGATCACGATGCCATCGCCGTCATAGAACTGACTGTCGTGCATATACATCTGCATCCCCAGCAGCCCAGCCTCCACTGCAGAGGCAATTTTCGCGGCACAGCTGGCTTTGGCTCCATCGCAGATCATGCCAGAGTTGATGGCCAGGGCATTGACAATGGTATGGCTGATCTCATCCAAACCGCCGCCATAGAGATAGCAGATCCCAGCACCAGCACCACATCCGGCGCTGGTGGCACCGCAGTATGCAGATAGGCTACCAATCCCGGTTTTCAGGTGGATGGTCACCAGATTGGACACCACCAGTGCTCGATACATGGCGTCATCAGAGGCCTCCATCTCCTTTGCATAGACGATAACCGGAATGGAAGCCGTCATTCCCTGATTGCCACTGCCGGAGTTGATGACCACCGGCAGCTCACAGCCGCTCATTCTCGCGTCTGAACCTGCTGCCGCCCAGGCTTTGGCTCTATTCTGAATGCTGTTGCCATAGGATTTGAGCAGAATTTTTCCAATGGTCGCACCGTATTTGCCCGCCATCCCTGCCTGAGCAATGGCCATATTGTAGTCGATTTGTCGGCGCAGCACCGGCGCAACATCTGGAATACGGACTTCGTTGGCAAAGGCCACGATGTTTTCTACACTCAGCAGCTTTCTATTTTCGGGCACCTGAATCACGTCATCGGAGAATGGCGTTTCTTGAAGCACTTGATGATTCTTTTTCAGACTAACCACATTGGTATGATGACCAATAATACGAACATAAGCGCTTTCCGCTTCACCATAGACCGTAACCTGGATGTCAAAAGGACAATTTGCTTCAGACTCAGCAATGGTGAGCGTTACCTGATCCATATAAGTATCCAGTTCCTGAAGCTGCGCTTCACTTACTTGCGCCAGCACCTCCAGTTCCCGATCCGCCACACCACAGCAAATTCCAGCACAAACAGCTACCTTGAGACCCTTGCGTCCCCCTGTATGGGGCACGATCACCGACTTGACATTTTTAATGATATTGCCGCTGACGCAAAGTTCTACCCGCTCCGGCAGCGTTCCCAATGTCTTTCGGGCCAGAGCTCCGGCATAAGCGACAGAAATGGGTTCCGTACATCCCATGGCTGGAACCAATTCTTCCTGTAAAATATCCACGTACGCGGCATAGATTTTGGGATCCATAGCTCCCTTCCTTCCCTTAAAGCTGAATGGCGCTGTCGTAGCCGGTGCGAATTGCCGTACGCACATTGTTCGCCTTGACACAATCGCCAACTGTAAAGAACTCGCCCGCAATGGTGCGGAACGCCTCTGCCTGCTGGCTGCGTGGTACCATCCCGGCGGAAAGCACCACCGTATCGGCACGAAGCATATGCTCTCCTTCTGTATCCAGATAGGTCAGACCTTCCTTGGTGATTCCCGTGCAGCGTGCATTCACATGTGCATCCACGCATTTTTCGATTTCCTTTGTAATGGCTGTCCTTGGAATACTGCAGGATGCAGCCGCCAGGGTATCGGTCATTTCTACCAGGGAGACCGTTTTCCCCGCCTCCTGTGCCAGATAGACCGCCGTTTCACAGCCCACATCACCGCCACCCAAAACTGCAACAGTGGTGCCGATGTCCTCTCCAGCCTTAATTTTGCGGTAAGCCTCCTCTGCGGTAATCACATTTTCGCCATCAATGCCAGGAATCGGAGGTACCAGAGCTGTCGCGCCAACCGCAGCAATCACCACGTCGGGCTCCAAGGCTTCCACCAGTTCCGGCGTAGCCTCGGTATTCAGCCGGACATCCACCCCCAGCTTATCCACCATATGAATGAGGTAATCCATCAGTTTGCACAGATCACGCTTAAAGGGAACCTGTCGCGAAAAATTTAGTTTTCCGCCCAGCATCTCAGCCTGTTCCAGCAAAATGACCTGATGGCCTCGTTGCTTTGCCGTAATGGCAGCTTCCATACCGGCAGGTCCACCACCGATAATCACGACCCGTTTTGTTTCCTCCTTGGGTGGAACCAGCTGCTTCAGCCGCGCTTCCCTTCCGACTGTAGGATTCACAGCGCAGCCAAAGGTGGCCGCACGGCGATAATCCAGGCAATGGAAGCATTTGATGCAGGGAATGATCTCGTCCTCCTTGCCCTTTCGCGCCTTGTTCACCAGTTCAGCATCCGCGATAGTACCACGGGCCATAGCCACAAGATCAGCCTTCCCCGCTGCCAATGCCGCCTCAATATCCCGCGGCTGCTGGTAGGCCCCCAAGGTCAAAACCGGAATACGGATCTTCCCGGATTTCTTAACATACTCCGCCAAATAAGTGTTATGCCCAGGCAGCAGGAAATTATTTGGATGCATGATATGCTCTGTATCCGTAAAGAAACTGCCCGCAGAGATGTGCGCAATATCAATTTTGTCCTGGATCATTTCCAAAAATGCAACACAGTCATCCGGCGTAAAGCAGTCGTCTCCCCCCAATTCGGAACCGGAAATCCGATATTCGATCAATAGTTTTCGACCCACTCGCTGCCGGATGGCATCCAAGATCATGATCGGGAATTTCGCGCGATTTTCCAAGCTGCCGCCAAATTCGTCGGTACGGGTGTTAAACTTGGGCGACAGGATCTGAGAGAGGATCAATCCATGTCCCCCATGAATCAGAATCATATCAAACCCACACTTGATGGCATTCTCTGCTGCATCAGCATATAGTGACGCAATCTGTTCCATCACAGCTCTGTTTAGCGGTTCCGTCCCCGGTTCTCCGTTGACAGAGTAGGATACCAATTCGCCCTTATAGTTTCTGCCGTGATAGGTAAAGCCCAATAATTCCAAAGACGCCTTGGCGCCATAAAAGTGGATTGCATCTGTGAGCTGATTCCAAAAGCGATGATTCTCTACATCAAAAATATCCTCATGGGCATGGGCGCTGTCATACTCCCGATAAACATCCATGTTTTGGGCCGAAACTGTAATATTAGCAGAACCGCCTTTGGCCTTGTTGGCATAATAGGCAATCACATGGTCGTTGGGATACCCCTCTTTGCCATAGAGGAGATGCGCGCCTGCTGGCGCGGACCAAATGCGATTTTTAAAGGTAACTCCCCCGATGGTGATGGGAGAAAACATATGAGGATATTTCGTTTTCATGGCTCTCTCTCCTTATGAAATGCAATAATTGACCACTCCTGCCGCCAAAACCAGTACGACACCTACCAGACATAGGGCATAGGAAAAACGCACATGGGGAAATCGGTTTTCCCACAGTTCCATTTTCTTTCGATAAAACGAATTGGTCAGCAACAGAACCGCTGCCAGAAGCAAAACAATGCCGCCAAAAAAGGCGCAAAGTCTCCAAAGGCTCTCCAAATAGCTGCCACCCGTGGCGCTGATCACCCCTGCGACCAGCGCCAGAAGCAGCACCAGGACAAGCGCAAACAACAAAACAAGTCCGATCTCTTTAAATATTTTCATGAAGTCCTCATTTGCTGTCCAGATTATGGCAAGCAACAAAATGTCCAGGCTCAATTTCCCGCAAAGTTGGCATTTCCTTGGCACACCGCTCCGAAGCATATTTACAGCGTGTGCGGAAACGGCATCCCTCCGTAGCGCCTGCCACCGTTGCTTCGCCCTGTACTGTTTCCTCCTCCCGTTTCCGTTCCAGTTCAGGATCCGGAATCGGGATGGCCGAGATCAGCGCCTGGGTATAGGGATGCAGCGGCTTGGCATAGAGCGCCTCCGAGGTGGCGGTTTCCACCACTGTCCCCAGGTACATCACCACAATACGGTCTGAAATATGTTTTACCATAGCAAGATCATGTGCCACAAACAGATAGGTCAGTCCCTTTTCCCGCTGCAGCTTGATCAGCAGATTCACCACCTGGGCCTGGATAGATACATCCAAAGCCGAAATCGGCTCGTCCAGCATAATAAACTCCGGTTCTACCGCCAATGCCCGTGCAATACCGATTCTTTGCCGCTGTCCACCGGAAAACTCATGCACAAACCGGCTGGCGTGAGATTCGTTGAGTCCCACAGCATTGAGATAGTAATAAATTTTGTTCAAACGGTCCTGGCGGTTTTTGGCCAAATGGTGAATATCAATGCCTTCTGCAATAATATCC
Organism: uncultured Clostridia bacterium; assembly: GCA_949289625.1. The sequence goes on from CASEPH010000360.1 coordinate 10,677, forward strand.
GCCACCGTCATCCGGGGATCCAGAGAAGAATACGGGTCTTGAAAGACGATCTGAGCATTTTTCTGAAAGGCATATCGTTCCGCGCGATTCATGGCGTGGACATCCTTGCCCCGATACAGGACCTGTCCGTCTGTTTTGTCATAAAGGCCGAGAATGGTTCTGCCACAGGTGGTTTTTCCGCAGCCGGATTCTCCCACCAGCCCTACCGTCTCCCCCTCATAGATTGAAAAGGAAACATTGTCCAACGCTTTTACAACCGTTTTCCGTCCGGTGGAAAAGTACTTTTTCAGATTTTTAACCTCAACGAGAGGCTGCTTCTCATGATCCATCCTCAGCCCTCCTTTCCGCTGGTTTCTGCAAAGTCGTTGATACCCTGCACTTTAGGCGCCATTTTGTCATGAAGCCAGCAGGCTGCTGCATGCTTTTCGCTAAAGGACGTCTTCTCCGGCATCAGCTTCTCACATACGGGCATACAGTATTTGCATCGTTTGGCAAAAGGACATCCCGCAGGCGGTGCAATCAAGTCCGGCGGCGTTCCTTCAATGGAATCCAATTCTTTTTTATTGTCTCCATCCATACGAGGCACCGCCCGCAGGAGCGCCTTGGTATATGGATGCCGCGCACGATAGAAAATGTCCTCGCTGGTCCCCTTTTCCACTACCACGCCGCTGTACATCACAAAGATACGTTCCGCAATGCTGGCAACAACACCAAGATCGTGGGTAATCATCAAAATGGAGGTGTGATTGTCGCTTTTAAGCTGCTTGAGCAACTTGATAATCTGTGCCTGAATGGTAACGTCCAGCGCAGTGGTTGGCTCATCCGCAATCAGCAGCTTGGGCTGACATGCAAACGCAATGGCAATCATAACGCGCTGCCGCATACCGCCGGAAAACTCATGGGGATACTGGTCCACCCGTTTTTCAGGTTCCGGAATTCCGACATCCCGTAAAAGCCGGATCGCCTCTTTTTTTGCTTCTTTTTTTGTCATCTTCCGGTGATACAGGAGGTTCTCCATAATCTGTCTTCCAGCGGTCATAGTGGGATTCAGAGACGCCAGCGCGTCCTGAAAGATGATGGATGCCTGACCGCCCCGATAGGCCCGCAGTTCCTTCTTGCTCATCTGCAGCACGTCTTTGCCGTCAAACAGGATACTACTGCCTGTCTGGATCTCTCCCGGAGCCTGGATCAGCCGGAGAATACTCTTCCCGGTAACGGATTTCCCACAGCCAGATTCTCCAACCAGTGCAACAGACTCCTCATATCCGATATCCAGGTCAACCCCCCGAACAGACTGAACATCACCCTGATAGGTATGATAACAGACCCGAAGGTCCTTTACTTCCAATAGTTGACTCATATCCGGCCCTCCTACTTTCTGAACTTGGGATCCAGCGCATTGCGCAAGCCGTCGCCCAGTAGATTAAAGGCCAGAACCATAATGCACAGCACCAGAGCCGGAAACACCAATTGATTCACATGGGAGTTCATGACCGCCTGACCGTTGGAGATCAGCAGACCCAGGCTGATAGAAGGAGCCTTCAACCCCAGCCCGATAAAGCTAAGACCGGCCTCCTGGAAGATATAGCCCGGAATCGAGGTGGCTACATCCAGGATCAGGATGCCCATGATATTGGGCAGCAGATGCCGAATAATGATCTTCATGGGCCGTTCTCCCAAGGCCTCCGCCGCCATCACATACTCCGATTCCCGCAGCTGCATGATCTGCCCCCGTACCACCCGGGCAGTCTGGCACCAGGAGGCAATACACAGGGCAATCAATAGGGAAACAGCGCTGTTTCCCATGGCAATCATAATCAGGATGGTAACCAGCAGGCTGGGGATCGCTGTAATGATCTCCAAAATGCGCATCATGATCTCATCCACGATACCGCCAAAGTAAGCCATGATACTGCCGTAAAGGCATCCCACCACCAGCTGAATAGCCGTACAGCTCAGCGCCACCAGGAAAGAGACTCTGGTGCCTACCCAAAGTCTGGAGAACAAATCTCGTCCAAGCGAGTCTGCGCCAAACCAAAACTGAGCGGACATCTCCGCATTTTTATATTGCGGAGCTGAGGTAATGTAGTCATAGCCCCGGATATACGGTCCCACAATTACCATAATCAGAAAGAGACATAGCACAACCAGCGCGCCCATGGCGATCTTGTTCCGTCTGAGTCTGCGCCAGGCGTCCTTCCAATAGGTCACAGGTTCTCTCACCATCAGATCCCCCTGGTTGGGTCGGTTCTGGATGATGACAAAATCCTCTGGAGTCAGGACAGTGGAGTTCTTCGTTGCTTCCATTATCGCTTACCTCCTCGAATCCGAATTCTGGGGTCTACCACCGTATAGAGAATATCCGTCAGGAAGACCACAATGATAAACAGCGCCGCAATAAATACCGTCTCCCCCAGCACAATGGAAAGATCGTTGGCGGATACTGCCTCAATATAATAGGCTGCAATGCCGGGAATGGAAAAAATTTTCTCAATGATAAAAGAGCCAGTGATGCAGGTGGCCATGGATACTGGCAGTCTCGTCACAATGGGAATAAAGGAATTCCGCATAATGTGGCTCCAAACAATCCTGGGTTCCGAAAGTCCTTTTGACCGTGCCGTCAAAATATAGTCCTGGTCCAATACGTCCAAAATGGAGGTTTTAAGCAGTCTGGAATAGGTGGCGATATGTAAAAGCGCTCCAGACAGCATAGGCAAAATGGTATATTTCCACCCGCCAAACCAGAGCTCATCTCCCGAGGGCCACCCAATGACTGGGAACCATTTCAGCGTACCGGCAAAAAACTTTTGAAACACCAGTCCCAAAACCAGTTCCGGTACTGACATCAGCAGAACCGCAATTACTACAATCAATCGATCGATCCATGTTTCTCGTTTTACTGCGGCAATTACACCCAGGAATAGGCCCACAAGTACACCGAAGATCAGAGACTGCAGTCCCAAGCGGGCGGAAACCGGAAGCTTCTCCCGGATAATATCCTGAAGCGTCTGCCCCTCATAAACAACAGATTCGCCAAAGTTGCCCTGGAGCATCCCTTTCATTGTGATGACATAACGCTCCATCAGCGGCTTGTCCAAGCCATACTTGGCGTAAATTGCATCCCTGGAGGCCTCCGGCAGGGACATAGTCCGTGCTACCAGTGGATCTCCGGGGGCCGCCGCCGTTAAAAAGAAGGTAGCTGTGGCAATGAGGAACAATGCCAGCAGCAACTCTAAAAAACGGCGAATCACATATTTTACCATAAGCAGCTACCCTCTTTACCCAGTAGTACCGTTTTTCTGCGACATATACTGGTCGGGCAGGGAAATTCCCTGCCCGGCCAGAGCAGATCATAAAAGATTATTCTGCAGCAATATAGGCATGGCTGAAGTCATAGGCAGGACCAAAGCTGGTGTAATAAACGCCCTGCACATCCGTCTGCTGGAAGAAGCGAATATCGCTGAAATACAGAGGACCAACGCCCGCTTCCTCCAAAATGGTATTTTCGATCTCGTGATAGGTTTCAGCCTGCTCTTTTTCATCGGTAATTCCAGTCACCGTAGCAAGCAGCTCGTTGACATGCTCATTGGTATAAACACCGGTGAGATATTTCAGACCGTAGGGCACGTTCACCACAAACAGATAATTGTAAGGGCTTGCACCGCCTTCCCAGCCGTTGACGCCCACGTCATAATCCATCTGCTGCTGACGTTCCTCAGCATCGGTGGTAATGTCCACATTGACCTGAATCCCCAAACGGTTTTGCCAGGTCTGCGCAATGTATTCCGCCTGGGTCTGCAGCGACACATTGTCCGCTTCTACCACAAAGTCAATGACCACATCACTCAGGGCCATATCTTTGCCCAGCTCATCAAGCCCCTTCTGGAACAGTTCCTGCAGCGCCTCGTCGGTGGAATACTGGGCCTGCAGATCCTTCACCAAGCCTTCGCCCGAAACGTTATATGCCGTGGTCCCGCAGGGTACCGCAGAGGGCACATAGGTATAGGCAGGCTCATAGCGGCCCCAAACAGTATCGCAGAGCTCCTGCCGATCAATAGCCAGAGACAACGCCTGACGAATGTTGACGTTGCCCATCAGTCCGGATGCACCGCCGTTTTCAATGGCAAAGGCCAGGAAATAGGTATATGCGCCAACCTTTTCAATATAGTCGATCTTTCCCTCGCTGGCCTGGGCTTCCCAATCCGCACCATAGTCGTCATTGTATTCTACAATGTCCAGCTGCTGGGCGTCAAACAGGGTTGCCTGGGTCGCATATTCGGCCACATATTGCATGTTGACCGTCTCCAGAGACACATTGGCGGCATCCCAATACTTGTCGTTCTTCTCCAGCTTAACGCTGTTTTCTTTGACCCAATCCACAACCTTAAAGGGACCGCAGAACACCATTTCATTGACGTCAGTCCCGTAGCTGGAGGTTGCCTTGTCGATCACATCCTGACGGCAGGGATAGCCAGCACGATAGGCAATGTAATAGAGGAACTCAGAGTTGGGCGCCTCCAGGGTGTATTCCAGCGTATTTTCATCTACGGCTTTTACACCCAGCTCCGAAGCATCACATTCGCCGTCATAGTATGCCTGTGCATTCTTAATCGGAAGAAATTCCGTAGTGGAGAAGCCATTTTCCGGATCGAGGTTGCGAAGGGCGCTGTCAACATACTGCTGTGCAACCACCTTTTCGCCGTCGCTCCAATAATTTTCCCGCAGATGGAAGGTATACACCAGGCCATCTTCGGAGATCTCATAGGACTCACATCCATCCTCTACATAGGTGTCTTTGCCTTCTTCATCCGTAATAATACGGAGCAGGCTGGCCTGCGTCTGGGTGACGATCTGATACTCACCGGTCCAGCTGGAACCGTTGGCATCCAGCGTATTAACGGTACCGCTCAGAAGAATGTTCAATGTTTGCTCTGCATTGCCGGAGGCTGCGGTGCTTCCCTCTGCATCGGAAACGCTGCTTCCTGTTTCATCAGCGCCGCAGGCAGCCAGAGACAGCACCATGGCAGCGCTGAGCAGCAATGCCATCAAGGATTTGAGCTTATGTTTCATGTATGATCGCTCCATTCTAGTCTGGTATTGGGGGCTTCGCCCCTTGCGGGAACAATTCAGCAAAGCAAAACGGCAAAAAACCGGCTTCTCCAAATCCGTTTTTGTCACCATACGGCATTTACATCGCCAAATTTTGCCCACGGGCTACAATTCTTGTCGCCATAATAATTATATATTTTGTAAAATTATTTTGCAAGCTATTTTATGAAAGGGCAATAAAACTTCCTGAAACGCCTACAAGTCCAGCCTCCCATCAATAAGGTGACCATGACTTTCCTACAGCGGCCTTCTACGCTCAACAATTTGGAATTTCCTTTTATTTCTGCAATATTTATGCCATAATTGGAGTTATTCATATTGAAAGACGAGATATTACAATGAGGAAGTGAGACCATGACAGACGACCAGCTACTGCGCATTTTAAAAACCGGGCAGCAGGACGCACTGGAACAAATGATGAACAAGTATCATCGATACGTCTATTCCATTATCGCAGCCATCGTCGGCACCACCGGTGGGTCGGAGGATATAGAAGAACTTTTGCAGGATACCTTTTATTCGGTCTGGACCCACGCAGACTCCATCTATACAGGAAAACTCAAATCCTATCTCGGTACCACGGCCCGGAACAAAGCAAAATCCTGGCTGCGGGGACGGAAGGATCTGCCCATGGCTTTGGATACCATTGAAATCCCGGACCCGCGAAGCTCCCTGGAGGACGCGGCTGTACAAAAGGAATTGGGTCAACAGCTCCGCCGGGCCATTCAAAAAATGCGTTCCAAAGACCGTGAGATCTTCATGCGGCATTACTTTTTCATGCAAACCGCCAAAGAAATTTCCTTGCAAATGGACCTGCCACTCAATACGGTTCTTTCCCGGTTGACACGGGGGCGTAAAATATTGAAAAAAATACTGTTGAAGGGAGAGTCATTATGAAAATACGCATCATGGATCTGATGGACTATTATGACGGCCCTATTCATGTCCCTACAGCAGTTTCTACCAAAGATTCATCTCCTTCCTCTCCCCAACAGCTGAATAGAAAAAAGCATCGAAAAGCTCTGCTGTTAGCTGCTGCACTACTGCTGTTGGCTGCTGCCGGTATTTTTGCACTGTTTTTCAGTCTGCAACAGAGCGCCCGAGGCAGAACCGCATTTGAAGAAACACCGGTACAGAGCCCCTTTGGCATGGAAGATTTCCCCGATTCCACCTTGGAATCGCCAAGCCTTATCCTGGATCCCAGTAGCGTGGAGGACACTTATTCAAAAGAATCTTATTCTCGTGTCTTTGACACAACCATAGAATATAGCGACTACGGCAGCTGCTACGGCAATTTAATTTATCTGGACGAGGTCTACTACACCATGACCGACGAGGGTCCAGAACCCGTGGAGCTTCAAACTCTCAATACCACGGTGAAGCTTTATGGCACCTGGGGTATTAGTATCGACTACGCTTTTATTGACGGAGAACTAGTGTTCCGCAACAATACCTCTACCACTGCATATACCATGATCGATGGAGAACAAGTCACCTGGACGGAATATGAAGAGCGGTACGGTGAACCTGCCGATCTTACGGATGGAACTTGGATTACGCCAAAAGTGGCCGTCGCAACTCCGGTGGCAGGCAGTGCAGACACTGTACAATTGACCATCAGCCGGACCGACCAGGCAAAAGTGGACAACTGCCACTATCCGTTTTTCTACAACATTGTCACTGGTGAAGTTTCGGATCCACTGGCAAACGTGCCGGACCTCTTCGACTACGGCACTGTCACCTCGGTTAGCTTTAACGACAGCCAGACCCGCGCCATCATCCATGTTCTCACGGTCGGTGAAACCTTTGACGGTAGCAGCTATGTAAGCGGTTCTGAGATGTATGTCTGCGACCTTATCACCGGAGAAATGGTGAACATCGATTCTCTGTTTTCTCCCTTTTATTCAGAAGCGGATCCGGAAGGCTTTGGCGCAAAGTCCGGCACTTCGGGCTATTATTGGGCATCTGACGATACCCTGATTGGCTGGGTCTATGTCTCCACAGCTTCAGAGAATACCGACACCGGTTCTGCCATAACAGCACTGTCGGATTCGATCCCATGGCTTTTCTCCTATAACTTTTCTACTGGTCGTCTAAACTATTGTCTGGAAGACATTGCCGAAGTCCTTTCTATTTATGACGGCAATCAACCCTATATTTCGTACTTTGCGGATGAAGAGGGCTATCCCTTCCAAGTGATTGACAGCATTGGCAGCAAAGTCTACAGGCTAGACGCTTCTTTTGGCAGCCTCACAGCCCTGTATTGGGACAGCATGGATCCCTATACCATTCTCTATAGCGACGACGAAGTTCTATATTTTGTGGACGCATCCAGAGCAAGCTGGATCAATTTAGGAGACTATTTGGTTTTACCCGCCGATCCCATTGAGACTGTGTGGATGGTCACTGAGGACTGGTTTTGTCTTTCTACCGGTAAGCAGGTGTACTGCTATCATGTTCCGGAAGATGTGGAATGGACTCCACTGGAGCAATACGCACCTTAGCAGCAAAGGACTTCCTTTCTCCTGCTCATAATAATTAAGGCTCCAAGCGAAGCTTCCCCCTTCGCTTGGAGCCTTTTTATAAATTTGTAATGTTACCGTGCGTTATACCGATCCAGGGCGGACTGCTTGGCTGCAATGCAATCCTCCAGTCCCAGTCCTTCGATGGCGGTCACATAGGCATCCCAGTTCTCTTCGATGTCCAGAGATCCGGTGACAAATTTCATCACGTATTCCGCTGCCGTGGTATCCATGTCGTTGATGGCACCGGATTCATAGAGCACCTCAGATTCTTCGTTGCTATAGGTGATATTGTCCGGCATGGCCCAAGCGTTATCCGCCTCCTGAGCGGAATACACCTCTATAGCCGCTGTGCCTTCTTCTCCGTAAAGGACTTCAAACTGGCAGTCTGCGTCAAAGATGGAGGGTGTAGCATACAGAATATAGGTCGAGGTGGTCTGCTTGAAATTGAGGCCGTCCGGGTTATTGACCACAAAGTCATTGAACTGGGGCTGTCCCTGGTCGTCATATTCAAAGCTGCCGCCTTCCATACCGTAGTTGCTCAGCAGCTGGCCTTCCTCAGTGAAGTGGTAATCCAGCCAGGTGGCCAGGATCTCAGGATCTTCACAGGTGGTGGAAATCGCAACCGGATTGACACCGGTGAGCTTATTGGCTGTGGAGAAATGGATCTCCTGGCCCTCCTCCAGCACAGGGCTCTGCAGCCCTACAAAATGGCAATCCGGATTCTCCGACTGGGCGTTGTAGCTCCCCACAAAGGTGGCCTCTCCCCAGAAAATACCCACTTGGTCAGAGATGATATTGCCCTCGCAGTCCTGGGCACCGTTGTAGCTATAGAAGTCCGGGCAAAGGATCCCGTCCTGGTACCACTGTTGCAGCATGGAGATAAAGTCCTTCATGCTGTCCTCTGTATAGGCTGCATGGACTTGCCCATCCACCTGATAGAAATAAGTGTCGCTGGCATTCACCGCAAAGCCGGGCAGATTATAGCCTCTGGAAAAGCTGAGGCTGGGGTTCAAAGCGCTGTTAAAGCAGAAAGTCATATAGCCGCCATACTCGCTCTGGAACGCCTTGCCCACCTCATACCAATCGTCGAAAGTGACCGGCGTATCCAGGCCCAGATTGTCCAGCCAATCCTGGCGAATCTGGGCACCGGAGACCGTATAGCTCTCGTCCTGGAAGCCGCTGATAAAGAGCATATTTCCGTCATCGTCCACCAGTTCCTTGATGTAGTCGGGATGGGTATCCAGATAGTAGCTATAGTTGGGCATATTGCCCTCCACCAGATCGTTCACCGGAATAATGACCTCATCCAGCAAGCCCTGGGCATAGCCGCCGCTGTAGAGATTGGAAAAATTAGAGAACATATCGCAGTAGTCGCCGCTGGCTATCATCAGTGAAAATTCCTCGGCGGCAGAAAACATATCCACTTCTTTGTATTCAATGTGGACACCGGTGACTGATTCCAGATATTCGGTGCATGCAGCAGTATTGTAGCTTTGCCCCTCCCCCAGATAGGGTGTGACAAAGGGTGCTGCTCCATCCACCCAGAATGTATAGGTGGCGCCGCTATCACTGATGGGAAGCGCGATGGTCAGATCCGGCGGTTCCACTGCAGAGGCCTCCAGGGTGCTGTCCGTCTCCACTGTGGAGGCCTCCGGAACCTCCGGGTCCACTGCGGTTGTCTCTTGCGGGGGCGTCGACTGCTGCACAGCGGATTCTTCTGCGGATGATGCCTGCTCCGCAGAAGGTGTTCCGCAGCCGGCCAGCAAACCAACCACAAGTGCCAACATCAGCAGCAGCGGAATCAAGTGTTTTCTCATGGGATATTCTCCTTTCTCATAGCCAAAATAGTAAGTATTCTAAATCATAACAAGACAACTTTATTTTTTCAATCCTAAATACTTTTTCAGATACAAAGAGAACGGAAAACACAATTTGTAGATTTTGTGAAGCTGCCCTATTCCCCTCAGGCAAATCGTTTTTTATGAGACACAGACCAACGCACCACCGCTATCGTCAAGCTGTGGTGCGTCGAATTGGATTTATTTTGATAAACAATCAGCGGTCAGCACACCTCAGGATACATGAATTTGCTCAGTTTTTTTCGCATTCGGAACAGCCGGCTTCTTACCGCCTGACAGGAAATCCCCAGCTGGCCAGCCATCTCAGAGCAGCTCATACCTTCTACCAGCCAATTCAGCATACGCTGTTCCACGCTTTCCGCAGGAAACGTCTGCTGGATCAATTCCATCTGCTCCCACGCCGCAAGATCGTCTACCGCCGGACTTCTTCGAAAGCAGCAGCAATCCCCACAGTCCGACAGGCTCACAATCTGCAGCCGCTTTTTTCGGAGCATACTGATATAGGTATTCCGTGCAATCACTCGAAGCCACTTCCGCATACATATGATTTGAGGCAATTGGTCCCGAAACAGAAAAACCTTCAAAAATACCTCTTGGCTCAAATCCTCCGCTTCCTCTGCGGTACAGCCCCATCGCAAAAGACTTCTATATACATAAGAGCGATTCCCTCGATAGATTCTCTCAAACAGCACGTTATAAACCTCCTCCGGCAGTGTGTTCATGCAGCTACCTCCTTTCTCTTCCGCCAATCCATTCAACCATGTAAGCAGCATGTGGGCACATGGCCGTATTTCATAGCATAAACGAACTTCCAAAACTTTCTATACGAACTATTATCCGCAAAGATGTGTCGGCACTGTGTCCAATTACTCTAATCCGTTTTTTCCATAACCTCCAGTAATGCAAAAGACTGCATCGCCCTTCCGTAAAATGGCGTTGCAGTCTTTTTTGTTCTGTTTAAGTTGTCATTTCCCTGCGGCGGCAGCCTCGATCCGACCCACCAGCGTGTCTCGACCAGTCCCCTTTTCTGCGGAAAAGGGGATCAGCTCTGTATCATCGGAAAGGTTCAGGGTCCTGCGAATGCAGTCCAGATTGGGTTCGATCTCCCGTTTTTTCAACTTGTCCAGCTTGTTGGCCACTACCACAAAGGGACAACCTGTTTCCTGGAACCAGGTGGCCATGGTAATATCGTTTTGCGTAGGCACGTGTCTGGCATCCACAATCAGGATTCCCAGGGTGATCAGCTCCTGGGCCGCAAAATAGGACTCCATCAAACGGCTCCAGCGTTCCTTCTCCTTTTGAGATACCTTTGCATACCCATAGCCTGGCAGATCCACAAGGTAAGCCTTTCCATCCACCAGAAAATAGTTGATGTGAATGGTCTTTCCGGGAGATGAACCGGTATAGGCATAGTTTTTTCGCTGCAGCACTCGGTTGATGACGGAGGATTTCCCCACGTTGGATTTTCCCGCAAAGGCGATTTGCGGCAGCCCGTCTCTGGGAAACTGGGCGGCAGTAGCCGCCGACAGCTTGAATTCCACCTTCTGATAGTTCATAGGCGCCTCACTGTCTCAGGGCCGGCTTTTGCCCAGAACGCTCCGGCACAGGCATATCCAGCTTTGCCGGCAGAACCGTTTCCTCCACGGTACACTTGGACATGTCCAGGGCCGCAGCCAGCACCGCGTCCGCATGGGTTACGGTTATGAAATTCAATCGGCTCCGCACCGTCTGGTCAATCTCCTCCAGATCCTTTTCATTGTCTGCAGGAATGATCACAGTTTTCACCCCATGTCGCAGGGCTGCCATGGTTTTTTCCTTCAGCCCTCCAATGGCCATCACCCTGCCACGGATGGAGATCTCCCCGGTCATGGCAATATCCCGCCGCACCGGTGCACCTGTCAACGCGGACACCAGCGCCGTGCAGATGGTGATGCCGGCCGAGGGGCCGTCCTTGGGTACTGCTCCCTCCGGGAAGTGTACATGAATATCCTTGGTCTTGTAAAAATCCGGGGAAATATGGTAGTGCGCAGCCCGAGACCGAATATAACTCATGGCCGCGTGGACAGATTCCTTCATTACATCGCCAAGGGACCCTGTCATTTCCAGCTTCCCGCTACCGTCCACCACGTTGACTTCTACCTCCAGAGTGACACCTCCCACGGCAGTCCAGGCTAGGCCTGTGACGATACCCACCTGATTTTCGCTGGGCATCACATCTGGAATGTATTTTCGGACACCCAGAAATTCCTCCACCTTGGCCGGCGTAACAGTCACCCGCTTCACCGACTCATCAGTTGCAAATTTCAGTGCCGCCTTTCGGCAGAGTGTGGCAATCTCTCGCTGGAGGTTACGCACACCGGATTCCCGGGTATACCCGTCAATGATTTCCCGCCAGGCGTTTTCGTACACCGTGATCTGGCCCTTTTTCAGCCCCAGCTTCCCCAACTCCTTGGGCAGCAGGTGGTGTTTGGCGATCATCAGCTTTTCCTCGTCGGTATAGCTGGAAAGCTCAATGACTTCCATCCGGTCCAGCAGGGCCGCTGGAATGGTAGAGGTAGTATTGGCGGTAGTAATAAACAGTACCTTACTGAGGTCAAAGGGCACCTCCACAAAGTTGTCCCGGAAGGTCTTGTTCTGCTCTGCATCCAGCACCTCCAGCAGGGCCGACGAAGGATCTCCCCGATAGTCCGAACCCAGCTTGTCGATCTCATCGAGCAGCAGAAGAGGATTCTTACTGCCAGCCTGCTTCACACCGGTGATGATCCGCCCTGGCATGGCCCCAATATAGGTTTTCCGATGTCCACGGATCTCCGCCTCATCATGGACGCCGCCCAGAGAAATCCGAGCCATCTTCCGATTGAGACATTTGGCAATGGAGGTGGCGATGGAGGTCTTACCCACACCGGGAGGTCCCACCAGACAAATAATTTGTCCGGAAATCTCCGGCGAAAGCTTCCGAACCGCCAACAGCTCCAAAACCCGTTTTTTCACCGGTTCCAATCCGTAATGATCCTCATCTAGTATCTTCTTGGCCGCTTCAATATCCACGGTCTCCTCAGTCTCCGTATTCCAAGGCAATTCCAGGATCACGTCCAGGTAATCCCGCAGCAAGGCTCCTT
>CASEPH010000361.1 GCA_949289625.1 uncultured Clostridia bacterium
CCACCTGTTCCTCCATCTGTTCTGAGATCTCTTCCCAGTTGGCCATGCTGCCAAGGGCTTTTTCAAGGTCGGCTTTTTGTGCCCTGGTCTTGTCCATCATGCGCTTGAACTCGTCGAGCGTCAGATCGCCGGAGATCTTCATATCCAAAAGCTGGTCCTGCTTTTCATCGATAGCAGAAAGCTCCTTTGTGATCCGCTCCCGCTCTGCCTTATAATAGGCCGTATCATCCATGACCTGCCGGTATTCCTCCAGATAGGCCGCCAAGATCTCATCCGCCCCTTTGGCGAACTCGCGGAACGCGTCTAAAACGACCGGATCCAACTCGCTTTCATAAATAGCCATAGATCTGCAGGAAGCCGCCCCATTTTTTGTCTTGTGGCTGCATATCCACTTGCTGATGTCCGTCCCCTTGTAATGGACGTCCTTGCAGTAATAAGGCGCTCCATCCTCAGTGCAGAACAGTTTCCCGGTGTAGACGTTCTTATGGGTGGAGCAATTCCGCCGTCCCTTGACATCGATGCTCCGCCGCTTGAACACCTCGTTGGCAGCCGCCCACAGCTCTTCGCTCACCAGAGCCGGAACGGTGGCGCCATCCTCGTCCTTATATATGACCCAGTCCTCTTCCGGGAGGAATTTTTGGCGCTTGCTGAAGATATCGACGACCTTGACCTTGCCGCCCACGAAATAGCCTTTGTACTTGGGGTTGGTGATGATATTTGACATGGTGGTGTGAGACAGACGGTTGCCGTTATGGTTCCGGTAGCCCTCCTGATAAATGACATCTTCGATCTCCTTCATGGAATATCGAGTGGTGGCGTAGAGCTCGAAGATTCGCCGTACCATGGGAGCGGTTTTTTCATCGATCTCCAGTTTACAGTTCACCTTTTTGTAGCCCCACATCCGGCAGCCCAGGACATGGCCCTTCTGGATGCTTTTCTGGTGGCCGCGCTTGACACGCTTGCTGATCTTCCGGCTCTCGTTCTCCGCGTCCACCAGTTTCTGCTGGATCTGAATGTCACAGTCGGTGTCGTAGGTGTTCAGGTCATCATAGAGGAAGATGACCGGGATGCCCTTGTCCTTGAGGTACTGGATGTTCTGCAGGCCCTCCATGGTGTTCCGCCCAAATCGGGAGATCTCGCCTGTCACCAGCAGGTCATATTCCCCGGCTGCACCGGCAGCCAGCAGATTGAGAAAGTCCTTCCGCTTTTTCGTGGTCAGGCCGCTTTTGCCGTCGTCGATGAAGGCTTTTACAAAGGTCCAGTTTATGTGCCCTTCGATGTAATCCCGGAAATCATCGGTCATGTTGTGAAGGGAGGCTGCCTGCGTCTCTTTTTCCGTACTGACGCGGGAGTAGGTGGAGCAGCGCAGGGGAAGGTCCGCGATATCGTGGTGCTCCAACAAATCCCGCAACTCATAGATCGTCATAGGAATCGCCTCCTATCAGAAGTTATATCATGTTAATGTGTAGATATTATAATAAAACTTCTTATATAAGTAAAGGGCGGCGGACTGGAAATCATTGGGCTTCCAGCCCGCGTACGCTCGCCCGCATATGCTTTCAGTTGAAGTGTGTGCCATATTTCTCTATCATACTGATTTCCATTTTTTTATATATCTCTTTTGTAATCAGCCCTTTTTCAAACGCATATCGGTTGAGTTGGAGCAGATAGGCCAGCATGATCCCCTGCTCTAATCGTTTGCGCCCCTCGGTTGAGGCGGGAGCCAATATTCAGCACCTCCCCTTTCCATGATTTGTTGTTACTTTTCCCCTATAGTGGGAAATTATGTCTTCCAACCTTCCAGATAGTAGCCCTGGAACGCGGTGCCATTCTGCAGGATACTGTTGGGATCCCTATCCAGGCTATCGTCCTGGCTGAGACAGCAGTACAGGACGGTTATCGACTGGTTCATACGGCCCTCCTTTTCGCTGTCAAGCAGTTCAGCGCATCCCACTGACACCATACCCCAACGGGCGGGGAATGTCCAGCACTTTAGGCGCACAGCCCGCCCTGCTGGGCCTCCAGATTGACACGGGCTTTAACTTGCCCTCCGGTGTTTTGCAAATCTGTCTGGGGAACACGGACACCACCTGAATGATCCTGCCGCGGGAGAGCCGCGTCCGCTCCAGGCGGATGACTTCACTGCCGCTGTTTGGAACGGCCGGTCTGATCTGTAAAGGGGCTCCTCCCTTCTTGTGCTTTCAGGAAGGTTCGGCAACCTTGCCAAACCTTCCC
>CASEPH010000362.1 GCA_949289625.1 uncultured Clostridia bacterium
CCGCTGAACAAGCAGCTCTTTGGCCTGTTTTCCGACTCCTGTCCGGATCGCTGGGGGCGTCTGCTGATGAAGCGCAAGGAGGCCATCGACGCTCGCAAAGAGGACCGCAAGCCCCGTAAGCTCACCGAGAGCGACTTCCTGTTGGGGGTCTACGATGAATCCCGTATGGGTGCGCTGCGGTTCAGCTTGGAAGAAGGGGACGAATTTCTTTCGAACGATAAAGCGTTTGCGACGCCTCCTTGGGTAAACCTTCGGACGCTGGAAAACGCCTCTATCGCTTTCGAGAACGATGAGAGCGGCCTGAATGAAAAATGGCTACGTGAGCTTCTGGCCCCTGGCTCCTCCTTGGGCGGTGCAAGACCCAAAGCTACGGTGCAGGCCACAGATGGCGCCTTGTGGATCGCCAAGTTCCCTTCCAAGCATGATGAATATAACAGCGGTGCGTGGGAGAAGGTCGTCCATGACCTGGCACGGCTCTGCGGGCTGGATGTTCCGGAATCCAAATTGGAGACGTTCTCCAAGACCGGCAGCACCTTTCTCGTCAAGCGATTTGACCGAAATGGCAGCCGCCGCATCCACTTCGCCTCCGCCATGACCCTGCTGGGCAAGACCGATGGAGCCTCGGCAGCGGACGGAATTAGCTATCTGGATCTGGCGGCGTTCATCCGGGCCAACGGGGCATCACCCCGGCAGGATCTGGCCGAGCTGTGGAAGCGAATCGTGTTCAGCATGGCGGTATCCAATACTGACGACCACCTGCGCAACCACGGTTTCCTCCTGACACCCACCGGCTGGCGGCTGGCCCCTCTCTATGATGTGAACCCAGTCCCCTCGGGGGACCGGCTTTCCCTCAATGTGAGTGAATATGATAACACCATTGACTTGGATTTGGCGCTGGAGGTAGCCGATTATTTCGGCCTTGCCCCGCAGGAAGCGGAACAGGCTGCAGAGGAGGTCTGCAAAACAGTATCCGGACACTGGGAACGGCTGGCCGGGCAGTATGGTCTCAGCCGAGGAGCGATAGAGTATATGCGCCCTGCCTTTTCCCTTCCATGATAAGATCACAAGCGGACGATTCCTGGTGGAACCGTCCGTTTGCTTATTCTTTGGCGGCTCCCTCAAAAGAGTCCCCGCCCTCATCCTCGTCCATATCCGTATCAATGTCCAGTCCTTCATTGTTCCCCACATTCTTCTCGTAGAGCTTGGTCCATTTGAGCGGATATTTGCATTTGCGGTTATAGGCCAGAAGCATCGCCTCAGCATAGCCCATAGAACCGGGGCGTCGTTCCTTGGCTGTTCTCGAAAGCAGCTTGACCGACATTTCCCCTACTTTTTCCTTGAAGGTCTCATCTTTCAGGGCATCGCCGAATGTGTAGACCAATCTGGCGATTCCGTTGAGCATATTGGCGGACAGCGAATTCATATCGCCCTCCCAGGTGCCTACGCAGAGTCTGAGTGTTCGATCAAGTACGTGGTAACCGAACCGCTCATATATATTTTCAAGCGTAGAGACAGCACAGACAACGCCATAGTTTCTGACCTGGCCAATGGAAAGAGAATAAGACTCTACCAGATCTTTGATCATAAGCTGCTCCTGATTCCCGGCTTCCACATTTGCCATAAACACTTCATAGGGACGGAGCGGTTTGACAAACTTCATCTGGTTGGCGAAGATATCTGCCTCGTGCTCGTAGTTCAGATCGTCGTATATCATGCACCAGACCGGAGTTTCACGAGAGCCAGAGGCCAGGGCGACAATCTCCACCGTGTGCTGGCCATTGAAGACATAGTTGACCCCATTTCGACGGCTTACCTTCACGGGGTTGATCTGATACAGATCAAAGTGTGCCGCGGCATTCAGCACATGCTGTTCGGAAATATTCCTCTGGTACTCCTGATTGGATACGAGGTTCTTGATGGGAATCTGTTCGAAGTGAACATTGGGAACAAACATACTATAATCTTCCATTAGGATTCCACCTCAATTGCATTGAGCATTTCCTGGATTTTTCCTTCTAATTCAGTCAACGCTGCCAAGATGTTTTGCCTGGCAGCAGGTGAGATTGCTTCCAAATGTGCCATGGACTTTGTCCGGTCGATGGAGCTCATCCAGGAGGGGATCGTAAGAGTAAGTCCAGCAACTTCCGCATCCGGGTCATAGGCGGGCATCGTCTTGATTGCCGGCTGCTCTGCTGCCGCTGTGCCGAGCTTGGCAGAAACGTCGGAATAAAGGCATCGTCTCGATTCACTGTAACGAGCGAAAGCATAGGGATTTTTTCCGATTTTTTTACTAAGTGCTTTCAATTCTTCGGGTTCCATTTCTGATAGAGCAACGATATTTTCGAAAGAAATCTTATATGCCCCGGAAAGAATGTGCGGAACAAGCTCAGGAGCATTTTGTTCAATGGTATCTAATGCTGCACTGTATTTCGCATATTTCTGTACGGTTGCGCCGGACACATGATACTTCCTTCCCAGCCGGGCTGCTGTTCGCCGGCCACTCTCTTCATCTATTGGGCGACCTCTCCCCACAGTAATGTTGGGGTTCGGACGGTACTGATTATAGCCATTCCTATTTCGCTGTACTTTCTTTTCCACTTCATATTGTTTCCCAATCAGATATTTCCTGGTTTCTTCTGAGATGTTGCGGCGCCCAAGTTGGTTCGCACAGATCCAGGCGATGGCAGCATCTCTGCTTGGAAAATCCAGCTCCTTGACTCCATAAGGAATGCGCATTTTATTGCATATTTCATAGCGATTATGACCGTCGATGATGGTATCATTCCATGCGATGATATCTTCCCGGCATCCTTCCACGACCAGATTCAGCTCCAGCTGCCGGTATTCCTCCCGGCGAAGTGG
>CASEPH010000363.1 GCA_949289625.1 uncultured Clostridia bacterium
TCAAACGCAGCCTGCAGGTTGATGGTGCCGTCGGTCATGTAATAGGTATAGGGCGTGTCAAAGGTGCTGTGGATGTCCCGCAAGTAATCCGTAAATTCTTCCAGAGAAATCAGGTTGCTATCCCAGGATACCCCCAGCTCCTGCATCCAGTCCGACCGGGTGACAAAGCCGTTGCCGGAGTAGGAACCATCTGCAATAATGCGGAAGGCCAGCATCATGCCGTCGGACAATGCCTCCCGCTGGGTCTTTTCATCCAGCGTTTCAAATACGGCGGCATAGTTGGGCATATTCTCCTCGACATATTCGTTAATATCGACAATGATATCCTCTTCATAGGCCTTTGTCAGTCCGCCGGTGTAATACTCGCTGGCGGGAATCAGGTCTGTCATATCCCCGGAGGCTACCATCAGGTTGAATTGCTCCGCCGCAGTGGTATTGCCCACTTCGATAAACTCCAGCTTGACGCCGGTGGCAGCTTCCGCCTCGTCGATGGCATTAAACTTGTAGTTGGAGTCCACATACTCCACATAGCCAGGGGCGTAATACCAGATGGAAATGGTATTCTCTCCCGCCAGCGGATAGGTGATGTACTCCTCCGCCATAGCGGCAAAGGGGTCGCCCGTGGTAGTTTCCTCGGTCTCCGCTTCCACAGTGCTTTCCACCACAGACGCCTCCGGCTGAGCCGCCGGCGTTTCCGTTTCCGGAGTTTCCTGCTCTACCGGTGCTTCCGTCGCCTCCGCCACGGAACCGGAGGACGCCGACTCCTGATTGGAGCTGCTTTCTCCGCCGCAGCCCGACAGCAGTCCCAGCAGCAGAGACACTGCCAACAGCACGGACCATAACGTTCTTCTTTTCATTGCTTCTTTCTCCTTTCTCCTTTCTGTGTTGATCCCAATATATCTCTGCGGCGCAAAGCCGCAGTCTGCTACAGTGCAGATGCGATGGCAAAGGCGCTGCGTTGCGAGGTCTGGATATTTCCCACAGCGCTGCAATCTCCCACCACATAGAACTCCTGGGTGACGCCAGCCAGCGCCATTGCCTCCTCCTGACAGGGCAGCATTCCTCCCGCGATGACGATGGAGTCCGTCTCCAATGTATGGGATTCTCCGTTTTTGTCCAGGTATGTAACCTGTCCCGGCGCCAACGCCACCGTGGTGGCCTTTGTAATGGCGGTAAACTGGGGCTGATCTCGCCACAGGGATACCATAGATTCCCGATAATGGACCGGTGGCGCATCCTTGGCCAGTTCCCGCTGCCGGGAGAGGATCGTCACCGTATGGCCCTGCTGCATGAGATACAGGGCTGTTTCCGCTCCGGTCTCAGAGCCGCCCACGACCACCACCCGTTTGCCCAAAGTCTGCTCGTGGCCATAGACATCATAGGCGGTAATGGCGCCGCAGGTTTCAATCCCTGCAATATCCGGCATCGTGGGCCGGGCACCGGTGGCCGCAATGGTCACATCATAGCCCTCCAGCATCTCTCTGGTGGGCGAAGTAGCCAGTTTTACCTCCACCGTTGATTTCTCCAGCTCCGCAATCAGGTAATCCCGGAATTTCCGAATGGGCCATTTGACCTCATTGTAGTCCGCATGGAACAACTGGCCCCCCAGCCGGTCCTGTTTTTCAAACAGGGTAACGGTGTGTCCCCGTTCCGCAGCCACCAAAGCTGCTTTCATGCCGGCAGGGCCGCCGCCTACCACAGCCACACGTTTCTTCCGGATCGGCGTCTCCGACACCATATTTCCCAGCCGGTGGGTCAGTCCCAGCTTGGGATTGACGGAACATACGCTGATCCATTTCCCATGGTGGCTGACGCCATGGCAGCGGTTGCAGCGGATACAGGGTACAAATTCCTGTCCCCGTCCCGTCAGCAGCTTTTCTCCATAATCAGGATCGCAGATAAAGCTTCTGGCCATGGCAATCAGGTCCGCCTTACCTTCGGCGATGTATGCGTCGCACTCCGCAGGATCTTGATAGCCGCCCATGGGAGCCACCAGCACCTTGGTACCGCCTTGTTTTACCTTCTCCGCATAGCCAATAGTCACCGGTTTTCCCTCCACGGAATTGAAGCCCGTGGGATGGGCCAGATCCACGTCCTTGGCCCGGATCTGGAAAATATCCACCAGTCCTTCCGCCAGGTGGGAAAACTCCACCAATTCCTCCACGGAGAAACCGCCCTCTTCCTCCCCGCTGAGCTGGGCTTCAATGAGGAAGTTTTCGCCGCATTCCTGCTTGATGGCCCGGCACAGCTCTAATGGAAACCGGGCGCGGTTCTCCAGACTGCCACCGTATTCATCCTGGCGGGTGTTCTTAAGCCGGGAGAGAAAGTGGGCAAAGATCGTCGTTCCGTAGGACATATGCAGGTTGATCATATCAAACCCCAAGGACTGATAGAGCTTACACAGGGAGACGATCTCGTCAATGGTCTTGTTCATCTCGTCCTTTCCCATGGCCTTTTTGGGGCCTGGGGGATTCCAGTGATTGGGCGGGCCATCCTGGCCGTCGCTGTCCACTACGCCGAACCCGTCTGGAGCTTTTTGGAGAATGGAGAAGGCCGCCTTGGAACCGTAAAACCGGATGGCTTCCGTCATCTGATTGATATAGTTCTGGGTGGGCAGGTCGTTTACAGCCATCATAGTGGCGTGCTGCCCATCAATACCCCGGCCACGCTGAAGCCGTAGCGAACAGGTAACAATGGCGGCCCCATTCTTGGCCATATCTCCATAGTGCCGGATCATGGCCTCCGCGGGATAGGTCTCAGGCCCCTGCAGAAAATGGGGCAGCGCATTGCCGTAGATCAGTCTGTTTTTCAAAATGTGGTTGCCAATCCGTATAGGACTAAGCAAATTGGGATAATACATGACGTCTCCTCCTGATTACATGGTCTTTGCCGGACGCATTCCGGTTTGGATCCCCTCCGGCGTTTTCCGGACACTGACAAAGTGGTTGTTCAAAATCGGATTGGTAAAGGGGTAGTCCGTTCGGACATGGAGTCCCCTGGTCTCCTTCCGCTCCATAGCGCTGCGGCATACCGCCTCCCCCAGCTCCAGCAGGTCGAAGGCTTCCAGCGCCCGCATCAGCTCATGGGCCGTACCGCAGGTGACCTCCGCCTCCGCCCGGCGGCGCAGCTGTCCAAAATACTCCGCGCCTGCCGCCAGCATCGTACCGGACCGGACCGAGAAGGTGCTCACATATTCGTCCATCAGCTGGTTGACCGTGATATTGAGTTCCTTCCAGCCGGCTCCATTTTCCCGCTCCAACAGCTGGGAATAAAACGCCTGGCACCGGGCCACTGTCTGTCCTGTTCCAATATTCCCTTCCACGCTACAGGCCGCTGCATACTGGGCCGCATGCTCTCCGGCAATTCGGCCCATGGTAGCCGCTCCTGCAATATGGGACAGGAAGTTCCCCACATGATCCCCCACCGCATAGAGACCCGGCACGTTGGTGCAGGCATTTTCGTCGATCTGGAGCCCCCGGCCCAAAAGCGTACACTCATAGCTGCCGAATTCCACCATATGGGTCCGGAGATCAATGCCCTGGGTATCCATGGCTTCCACCAGAGAAGTATCTCCCTCGGTGGTAAAGGCCCAGTAGAGATACTGCATATCCTCCTCCGAAAGTTCTGTGCAGTCCATATAAACCGGACCGGATCCGTTTTTCGCCTTGTCTCGGAACACCGAAGGCCACACATCCGAGGTGATATCTCCGTGCTCCCGGGAGGGCTTTTCCACAAAAGGTCCCACGTTTTTGCCATAATAGTCCCGCAGTACGCCGATCCAGGTCCCCTTACCCGCTCTGGAGAAGAATTTGGGACCGGCGGGAATGCCCGGAATGTCCATATTCACCAGTTCCGCCCCGATCCGGTAGCCTGCCGCCACACCACCGCCGGCATTGGCCGGACAGCCCGCCACATTGAACATCCATCCCGGGGTACAGGAGGAGTAGATTCGATTGGTGGAGCCTGTGGCGGTAATCAGCGCCTTGGCCTGAATCAAATGCATCACCGGCTCCGTATCGGAAATATCAATGGCGATGGCCCCGGTGATGGCGCCGGTGTCCCCCGTTAGGAACTCCGTTATAGGCATTTTATTGAGGATGGTAACGCCACGGCTGCGCGCCTCCCGGGTCAGGATCTTCTTTTGGTCGTGACCGTCGTATTTGAGATGGGTCCGCATATGACCGGGATAGGCGTGGCCCTCAAAGGTCCAGGTGTCCCCCAGTCGCATATTGATACCCCACTTATGCCAGTCCTGGGCAATTTCAAAGGAACGGGATGCAAATTTCCGCAAAATCGGCTCGTCGGCGTTCAGGCCTGCCTGGGTTTGCTTCAGTTCTCGCATGAAGTCCTCGAAATCGCCATGGACTTCGGGGATATAGCATACAAAATGATCGTTTCCTGTAGCGCCGGAACCGCTACGGCGGGTATCCGCTTTCTCCGCCACAATGACGGAGGCTCCCGCGTCCGCTGCGGCAATGGCAGCCATCAGTCCGCCGATGCCGCCGCCCATGACCAGCACATCGCAGCTCTTGATCTCGGAAGATATCTGAATCATAGCGGCTCCTTTCTCACAGTGTCCTTACGCTTTGCCAGCATCATCATGGGCAGCGGATACCGGAGCTGGATGGCCCCTGCGGGACAATCCATTACACAGGCCCGGCAGTGCCAGCACTCCTCGGGATACCGGACCACAGGGTATCCATCCTGACCCATGGGACCGTATACATCCATACAGCAGATCTCGGCACAGGTCCCGCAGCCAACACACATTTGTTTTTGAATTACAGGCGGCATATGTACCCTCCTTACGAGAATTTGAAGTTGTCCGAATAGAAAGATTCCGGCAGCGGATTGGCGCCGGCCGGCACCGGCTCGATAAAGTTTTCTACGCTGCCGTCGGCAGCTCGCTTTTGACAGACCCAGCCCAGATATTCCGCATCATTCCGCTGGGGATAATCCGTCCGATAGTGAGCGCCCCGGCTCTCCTTTCTGGTTTTGGAGGCCTCCAGGTACAGTCGCGTCAGGGTAATAATGCCTTCGACTTCCTTATACTTCAGCAGATAGTGGGGATCCGCCGCACCCATCCGGGGCAGATCCTCCCGTTCAATCCGGTCCAGTTCCGCCAAAGCCGCGTCGAGGCTCTCCTCACTTTTGAGGATACACACGTCATAGTAGGAAATCAGGGTGTTGAGCTTTCTCCAGACGTCCTTGGGCTTCAGCGTCCCCTTGCCCATGGGCGCATAGAGTTTCTCCTTTAGCGTCTGCACCTGTTCCTCCGGCAAAGGCACCAGAGACCAACCATCCAGCTGATCCGCCAGGGCATCGCCAGCCTTGTAGCCTGTGACGGAGGTACTGCACAGGCCAAACCCGCAGAGATAAATATAGTCCAGGCTTCTGGCTCGTCCCACCACATAGAGGCCGTCCACGCCGGTGAAGCCGGTCTTATCCGTGACCACGCCCCCAAGGGCCAGCTGCACCTGGGGAATAAACTCAATGTCCTTGTCCTCCAGGAAGTTGATGCCTTCGGCTTTGAGCTTGTTGTGATTCATGATCTGATTGCCAGTCTGGGGCCGGACGTGGATCATAGCCTCCTCCGGCAGCTGACTCAGGTCAAAGTAGATGGGACCACGTCCCGCTTTCATCTCCATGGTCATGGCCCGGGTGATAAAGTTGTTGTCCGTATTGGCGCCAAACACGGGAGAATAGCGATCCATAAAGGGCTCTCCCTGGGCGTTGACAAATCGGGCCCCCAGAGCCAGATAGATGCCCTGCCCCTCCCAGAAAAACAGTTTTGGCGCGTTCATCACCGTCAGCGACTCAAAATTCCGCATCTTGGCTCCGGCCTCAAAGCACATTTTCACCCATTCTCCGGTGGAGGTATTGCCGTTATAGCCCGGCTTCCAGCTGGGATTGCCGCAG
>CASEPH010000364.1 GCA_949289625.1 uncultured Clostridia bacterium
CGACGCAGAGCAGATCCAAAGCCGCATGACTGAGCTTCTGGTGACCATGTCCCGGGCGGCGATCCGCGGCGGATCTGACCCGGCACTGATCCTGGACTTCGACCATCGCTGCCTGAGCCAGCTGCGCCGGGTGAGCAGCCAGGAGGGGATGACCCGCTGGATGGCACAGGCCCTGGACCGGTTCACTGACCTGGTGTTCGACGCCAACGACAGCAAGCATAAAAACTGCATGGCCAAGACCACGGAATACCTGCGGGCCAACTATGCCAAGAAGCTCACTCTGGCCGAGGTGGCCCGATACGCGGGCTACTCCCCCTCCTATTTCTCCAAGGTGTTCCGGGATGAGCAGGGGTGCACCTTCCAGGAATATCTCAACCGGCTGCGGATCGAGAAGAGCAAATACCTCCTGTTGTCCACCATGCGGCCGGTGGCGGAGATCTGTGAGCTGGTGGGCTTCAGCGATCAGAGCTATTTCGGCAAGGTCTTTCGGCGGTGGACCGGCGTGACCCCGGACCGCTACCGCAAACGCAGCCGCAGGATCGACCCGGAGCGGGAGCTGGGCGCCAAGTGAACAGCACCCTCCGCTCCCTCTTTGGGAAAAAGCGCTCCACTCAGCCAGGCGGATGCGTGACGGGACACGGTCAAAATGGATCCATTGGCATAGGATAGAGAAGAAGGAGGGTCTAACCTATGCCGATCATCTATCTTTCTCCTTCCACACAGGAGAACAATCTGTACGTCACAGGGGGCAGCGAGGAGCAGTGGATGAACCGCCTGGCCGATGCCATGGTCCCCTATCTGGATGCCTCCGGCATCCAATATACCCGCAACACCCCGGATATGACCGCCGCATCCTCCATCCGGGCCTCCAACGCCGGTACTTACGACCTGCACCTGGCGCTCCACTCCAACGCCGCTCCAGCTGACCGCTACGGCACGGTCCGGGGCATCATCGTATTCTATTATCCCGGCAGCGTCAGCGGCCGAAGGGCCGCAGAGATCATGGCCGACAACCTCAAGACCATCTATCCCCTGCCCAACAACGTGCGGGCAGAGGGCACCACCTCCATTGGGGAGGTGCGTCAGCCCCGGGCGCCCTCGGTCTTTCTGGAGCTGGGATACCACGACAACGCCGATGACGCCGCCTGGGTCACCGGCCACCTGGACGAGATCGCCCGGAATTTGGTCCTGTCCCTGACGGAATACTTCGGCATCCCCTTTTTGTATCCCACTGCGCCCCGTTCCGGCGTGGTGGATGTCAGCTGGGGTTATCTGAATATCCGTGCCCGGCCGGACATCACCGCCCCGGTGGTCGCCCGCGCCTATGACGGGGCCGCCCTCACCATCATCAATCAGTGGCAGGACTGGTATCTGGTCCGCTTCGACGGGGTGGTGGGCTATGCCAGCCAGGATTTCATCACACTGGTATCATGATCTCCCCGATGAAGCTCCCCCGCGGGATCCCTCCCGAGCGGGTCTGGCTGCCGGTAGACGGGCCGGACAGTGCAAAAAAGGCCCTGCTCCGGCTGTTCGCGCTCTGCCGTAAGCAGCCTGTCAGTCCTTTTTTTCGGGAAATGGACCAGGTTTGAACCATTTACAAATTGTTCAAAGTTCCTTTAAAAACTGGACACCACTTTTTCCCGGGGTGTGGTATCTTATACTTGTCAGAAGCAATGACAAATCCTCCCCCTCTCTTTTTTGAACCGATGGTAAGCGCCCGCTGAGAGTTTCTCAGCGGGCGTTTGCTGTTCGAAAAAAAACTTGCGTTTTTTTGAAATTTCCTCTTGCAAAATCTGTTTCGGTGTGTTAGTATATCTAAGGCTCTTCTGAGAGGGCCAAGGATATCCGGGTGTGGCGAAGTTTGGTATCGCGCTTGACTGGGGGTCAAGAGGCCGCAGGTTCAAGTCCTGTCACTCGGACCAAACAAATGAGGCTCAAAAACCGCAAGGTTTTGGGTCTTTTTTGTTTTCCCCGAAACTTTTCAGGAGTTTTGAGTTTTCTATAAATACCCCTCAAAACCGCTTCCAGAACAAAATCCAGAACAAATTGGCATTTCAATGATCTCGCTCATCTTCTGGGATGCCTCTTCTGCTGCTCTGTCGACCACATGGGTATATATTTTTAACGACATAGCAACATCATCGTGCCCCAAGAATGACTGAAGCTTTTTGGGGGGCAAACCAGCATCCGCAAGCAAGGTGGCCGCCGTATGTCGAAGGTCGTGAAACCGGATTTTCCTTAGTCCTTTACTTCTGATAAAGGTGCTGAACATCCTGGT
>CASEPH010000365.1 GCA_949289625.1 uncultured Clostridia bacterium
GGGGGTTCACTTTGCGCCAAGGGGGTTCACCGATTCCTGAGGCCGGTGTTCTCCGAGCCGCGCACTTCCTCGTGATAAAAGTAATCCACGATGACCGGATGCCCCGGCTCTGCCCGGCCGTAGGGGAGTTCGTTGTCCACAAAGGGACAATCATATTCTCTCGCAAGGCGCTCTGCCCGCTCCTCCAACTCCCGGAAATAGCCCCTGTCTCCTCTGGTATAGATGGCGTTGTACAGCGGCATGAGGTCAGGGTATTTCTCCTGAATATAGGCCAGGATGTCTTTTTTGAAGCCGCCCCGCAAATTCAGATTTTCCAGCCACACCAGGTCGCACTGGTCTTTCACCCGGTGGAAGATGGCCTCGAAATCCGTGATACCGGGAAAAACCGGAGCGATAAAGCACACGGTGCGGATGCCTGCATCATAGACCTGCTTCATGGCGTCCAACCGCCGCTGGATGCTGACGGCATTGTCCATGTCATTTTTGAAACCCTCATCCAGCGTGTTAATCGACCAGGAAACAGTGACTTTTCCCATCTCTTTCAGCAAGTCGATGTCCCGCACCACCAAGTCGGATTTGGTACAGATCAGAATCTCCGCGCCGCTGCCTTTCAGCTGCTCCAACAGCCTGCGGGTATTGCCGAACTGCTCCTCCTGAGGCAGGTATCCGTCTGTCACCGAGCCGATGACTACACGCTGCCCGGCATACTTCCGGGGATTTTTAATGGCAGGCCAGTGTTTCACATCCAGAAAGGTGCCCCATGGTTCGGTATGCCCGGTAAATCGCTTCATAAACGAGGCGTAGCAGTACTTACAGCCGTGGGTGCAGCCTACATAGGGGTTCACCGAATAGCCGCCCACTGGAAGGGTGGATTTGGTCATGATGTTTTTCGTTTCCACATCCCGGATCAGGACACCGCTTTCCACTATTTCCGCCATGCTTTCTGTTCCTCCAATACCCGGCAGAAGGCCGGGGGCAGCTCTTGTGTCATGCTTTCCTCGCCAATGATAGGAAGCAGATCTTCCTTCATGAACACAGGAGTACCAAGTGCGTGAGCCTGATGAGTCAAATTCCACACCCACTCCGGTTTGGAGACGGCCTTGCCCTTCCTGCGTCCAGTCTCAGTACCAATGACGATCCATTCGATGCCAGTGAGGTCTACTGTACCGATGTTGTCAAACATGGGTTCAAAGGTCACATGGTAATGCCCGCCGCGGATGTGCTCCCGTAAAGTCTGGATGCGGCCTTTCTCCCTGCTGGAAGTCACAGTCACGCCGAACCAGGCATTGTCTAATGGGGTGGAAAAGACGATGTCCTCCGGCCGCTTGGTCAAGAACAGATACTGGTGCTGTGGATTTTCAGCCATTTTGGAAAATACCTGATCTCGCCACTCTGTCTGCCAGTGGGCAAAATCGCTCATGCCGGTGAGCAGGAAATTTTGAGGACGCTTCTTCTCCATCAGCCGCAGCTTACCTGGGAAGAACTCCGGCTTTTCAAAGTCGTCGATCATGTGGAACCGGCGGACATTGTTTCTGGCGTAGCAGTAGCTGCAGCCAATGGGACAGCCGATCACCAGATTCATATTCTGAATACAGTCCTTGATGCAGATGGCCACCGCTGACGCCTCCTTCCTGCTTTAAGATTCAACCTTCTGCCGCAGATGCGACCTTTCCAAAGCCGTTCCAAGCATACAGACCTTTCTTGTCCTCATCGCCCAGGAACTTGTCCACCTGGCAGATGTGCAGGATGTGGTCGCCCACCTCCACGGACTGCTGCAGGGTCGCCGCCATAGCCAGCCGGGTGTCCGCTGGAATCTGAATGTCGCTGCCGTCCACCGACTTCATTTCGATGTGATTTTCGGCCACCTTGTTTAACTTGGCGCCGGTGGAGGTGCCGCAGGCCATCACTGCGCCAGCCAGACTTTCACCGGGGACCGTGACGATGACTTTTCCAGTCTCCCGCACACGCTTGCCGGTGTGGGACTGCTTTCCGGCGGCGAATCCCACCATCGGCGGGTTGAAAGAGAGATAGGAGACAAAGCAGATGGGGGCCAGGTTGGTGGTGCCATCTTCATTCAAAGAACAGATCAAAGTCAGCGGATTGGGGGAAGAATAGACAGTGGCCTCCATAATGTTCAGTTCTCTCATCGTGTTTCATCCTTTCAGAGTGATTTGGAGATTGACATATCCAGCCTCTGCTGGTACAATTATTATACTTGATTGTTATAATAAATCAAGTGCGCAAATTGTTTGTACCTGGTATCAAAAACAATACCTGTCTAAAGTGGGGAATCAACAATGACTTACGAGGAATTCAAAGAAAAGGTAAGCGACGTCATTCTTACGGAGAGTGGCAATTGCCCTGTTATGCCGGTGGTGCAGATGCTGCAGGGTAAGTGGAAGCTCCAGATCCTCTATGAGCTGTGCATCAAGTCTCCCATGCGGTTTGGCGAACTCAAAAAGCTGCTCAAGCCCATCACCAATACGGCGCTAACCAATGCGCTCAAAGAATTGGAAAAGGATGAACTGGTGCAGCGCATTCAATATAATGAGATGCCGCTGCGGGTGGAGTATTCCCTCACAGAGAAAGGGCAGGACTTATTGCCAGTGTTTTATGCTATTTCACAGTGGGGGATGAAATACATTCCATAATAGTAAAGGGGACGGAAACCTTCCGCCCCCTTTTTTAATAAAATTGATTCTTATTCAAGCATCTCATGCCCCGTCTGGAATTTGAATGTAAGCCGCCCATCCCGGTGGACGGTGACAATGTCGATGACCGTGAGCCAAAGCCGGTCATCAAACTCCGTGAGGGACTCTCCGTATTCTCAAGAACTTATCTCTTGCATTCGATCTCCTCGAGGACTGTGGAAGGACTTATCGCAAGGCGAACGACAACATTAAAAAGCTCATGTGCCAGGCTATATTTAATAGAATCTGGATACACGAGGATGGAACAGTAACCACAGAATTTACGGATATCTATAAGAATATCGTCGGCCCTATTGAGAGAGATTTGATCAATCAGAACATAAAATCAGCGTCTGCCGAAACAGACGCTGATTTTATCGACAAGTTACTCAAATCCTACTCAAATTTTTTTGGGCAGGGTTTGAATAACGAACTTTTGGTCCGAGTGGGGAGACTCGAACTCCCGGCATCTTGCTCCCAAAGCAAGCGCGCTACCAACTGCGCTACACCCGGTTATGAAATTTTCCAACTGTGGTCAAATATGGGGTCAACGCCGGTTTTTGACCAGTTCCCGGCGA
>CASEPH010000366.1 GCA_949289625.1 uncultured Clostridia bacterium
CCCACCACATAGTGGATCTTCACGTCATCCAGCGTCTCAAAGGGCTCCGGCCAAGGCGTGGAATCCTGTGCAGGCTGTACCGGCGACCAGGTCTGGTGAGATGCCGGCATGCTGCCCTTGGGCGGTCCGCCGGCCATTTTAGAAAAGGCCTGCCCCTTTTTGGGCTTGTTGGTGGGACCGTCGGATTTGGGTCCAGGACCGTCTTCGGGCTTTTTGCCGCCGGGGCCGGGGCCACCCGGACCACCTGGACCCATGGGATTCTTAAATTTATTGTAGCAGTCTATCGCGAAATTGGTCACATCCTGGGCGCCGCCTGCATCATTCAGCACGCACTCGTGGAGGATCTTCCAGAAGCCATCCTCTCGGACGTAGTCCTCGCCGTACCGCTCCAGCATCCATACTGCCATCTGCTTTCCGTTGGAAGAAATGCGCCGGTACAGCATACCTGTGGAATAATACAGTGCCCGGGCTGTCTTCAGATCTCCGCCTATCTCTACGATGGGCGTGCCGATGGCATGGAGCGAATACTCACTCAAGGGCAGCGGATCCATATGGACTGTCTCCGGATACATCTCATTGAATACCGGGTAGAGATTATAGGCATTCCCTTCCAGGCCACCGGCCCAGTTCGCCATTACCTCATCCCGGCCGTACATGCCGGCCATATTGTAGCCCCAGTAAATATCGTCCCGGTACTTGGCCCAGAACGTGGCGATCTCCTCGCTGGTGTGGCCGGAGGCATGCAGAATGGCATGCCAGGCGTGGGCATTTTCGCAGGCCTGACCTGCTTCAATCACGGCCAGCTTTGTCTCAAAATCCATATTCTTTCTCATGATCAAACCTCCTTAGCCCTTCTTATAGTTGGGATTGCCCTCGGGGCCGTTGCTGATGGCATCGGCGAAGGTGGCATGCTCCATGGTAATCTCCGGATAGAAGAAGTAGTTGTAGAGGGATGTATAGGCCTCAAACTTCTCCGTGGGCTCCCCGAACTGCTGCTCCAGATATTTGTCGCAGGGCGTGGTTTCCTCTGTCTTCAGCGATGCATAGGGGAAGCCGGGCCGCAGAGCAAAGTCTGTGCCTGCAAAGTAGTGCCAGATCTTCCACTGGCCGTCCTCCAGCACCAGATCCGCACCGCAGCGCTGGTTGTCCCAGTAGCAGTCCGTCTCCGGACCGTTGGCGGGGTTGATCTCGTAGCCGATGGAATACCAGGTAGCCTGGGCCGTCTTGTTATCATCCGCAATGATGATCTTATAGGTGGTGAAGGGATGGCACACGTCGGTGCCGTCGGCTCCAAAGGGATTTTTGTCCACATAGTAGGCTCGAATATTGTCCAGCCCTACATAGTAGCCCCAGTTCCGGCCATAGGAGGCCGTATCCGCCTTTTCCTTGGTCCACAGGGTGTCCAGAATCTCCGCTCGGCGGTTGGCCTGCTCCAAATAGGCCCGCTTGGACAGCACCTTCTTGACCTCCTCTACCGCGTAGGCACGCCATGCCCGAACCTCCGGGCTAAAATCCTCCGGCTTGGAATTGCTGAATTCCATACGGATGGCACTGTTGGGAAACTGTGATTTCATATTCCGTCCTCCTCTCAGATTCCGTAGCTGAAGGTCTCAGCCAGGGTGGTATAGGGCTCCGGCATCCGCGGAGGCGCCTGATAGGGCCGGTCCACACGGTAGGCCTGATAGACCTCCGCTTTCACATTGGGCTCCGGCTCCGGAATCGCAAAGGCAGCGTATTCCTCCAGCTCCGGATACTTGGACGGCTCCGTCCATGGCTCTGCGCAGGGATGGTCGATGTCCACGGCATAGAGCAGATTCTTGATCTTCCACTCGCCAGCTTCTTCCACCAGATCCGCCGCCATGTAGCCGATCTTCCAGATGGACAGCGGCCCACGAGATGTAATCCGGGTATCGGCCGCCTGGAACTGCCACAGGGCCTTGGCGCTCTTCATATCCTCGGCCACCTCAATGATGGGGCTGTGCATATCCGTGCCCTTCACATAGCCGGCGCCGAACATCTCTTCTTCTGTCTTGCCCTTGACC
>CASEPH010000367.1 GCA_949289625.1 uncultured Clostridia bacterium
TGGGATGCATGCTGGCACCCTTCTCTGCCGGCCTCATCAGCGCCATATATTTCTATTCTGGTATCTGGAAAAAACAAAGCCTGATCCAAGCAAAAACTTCGCAGTAAATTTGATATTTTTACTTTCAAAAGCAACAAAACGTGCTTTTCTTCTCGTGCATACTCTCGGATAAGCATATTTTGCGGTAAGGTCTCTGTTTCAGCGAAAGAAATGAAAACCAGGATAATCAACATATTGCACATTTTATAGAAAACATTTCAAACAAAATTACTAAACTTTTACGAAAGTGTTGCGATCCTGTTTCACCTGTGGTACATTTAATGCGAAGTCATACTGTTGTATGGCGGTACAACAAAGAATTCAGAAAGAGAGGTTGCACTATGAAAGGAAAAAAACTTCTCGCCGTCCTGTTAGCCATGGTCATGGTCATTGCCCTGTTTGGCGCCTGTGGCGGTGAAACCACATCCTCTGGAACGGAAAGCGCATCGGCTCAGCCGGAAGCATCAGAGCCTGCTGCCCCGGCCGAGGAATCCGAGGCCCCAGCCCAGGAGCCTGTCTCTGCCGAGGAACCAGCATCCACGCTGGATTCCAGTGTAGAAGAGACAGAAACCTCCGCCGAAGGAACTCTGATCACCACCGATTACACCTATGACCTACCGCTGTTTGACGAGGATTATTCCTTCTCCATGTGGGTCTCCTTCTCGGACAATATGTCCACCTTTATGCCCAACCAGTTTGCCGACAATCTGGCATACAAAAAAGCTGCCGAACTGACCGGCGTGGATGTGGATCTGGTCTGTGTATCTACCAACTCCAACTCGGAGCAGTTCTCTCTGCGTGTGGCCTCCAATGATCTGCCCAACGTCATCACCAATGTCAGCATGCTGTGGACCCAGTCCTTTGACACCGCCATTGAGGACGACGTATTTATTGACCTGACGGACATGGTTGAAAACAATATGCCCGCCTACAAGGAATGCTATGACCAGCTTCCCGAAGATACCAAGCGGGAGCTGCATACGGATTCCGGCTATATGCCCAAGCTGATCTCCATCAACAACTATCCCGCTGGCGCCACAGAAGGTGCATTTATCCGTACCGACTATCTGGAAAAAGTGGGCCTGGATATTCCCACCACTTACGAAGAACTGGATGAAGTCCTCCACGCCTTCCAGTCTGAGCTTGGTCTGGAAGAGCCGCTGATGGCCACCTCCGGCATTGTCCATACCTCCAACGCCCTTTGCTCCGGTTTCGGCGTTTCCGGTTCCTTCTCCACCTTCCCCATGGTATCCGAGCCCTACTATGTGGTGGACGGACAGGTAAAGTTCGGCACCATCGAGCCCGGCTTTAAGGAGTACATGGAGATGTTCTCCACCTATTATGCAGAAGGCATTATCCATCCCGACTTCATGAGCAAGAACCAGAACCCCATGGAATTCGGCGGAACCATCTCCTCCGGCACCACTGGCGTGTTCTTCGGCGAGACCAATATGGTCCCCAACTATGTCTCCGACGGCCAGAGCACTGATCCCAACTTTGCCATTGCCCCTCTGCCTCCCATTACCAAGGAGCCAGGCGAGACTACCCATTTTGGCACCGTCAAGTCCCCCATCTCCGGCCGTCTGGCAGGCATTTCCGTGACCACGACGGACACCGATTATGAAAAGTTGGCCACTTATCTGGACTTCTTCTTTACCGAAGAGGGCGCCTTGCTGTCCGCCATGGGTGTGGAAGGCAATGAGGACGGCTCCTATGTCTACGACGAGAACGGCAAGCTGCAGTATTCCGATTACTGGAACACCATCGAGCTGACTGAAATGGAGAAGCCCACCCTGTTTATCTATTCCGTTATGCCCATGCTGTGCCCGGAGACTCCCTCCAGCTACACCATGGACCTGCAGTTTGAGTGCGCACCCACCTGGGATCAAAATGCGGATTCCGATTATCAGATGCCCACCGCCATCTCCATGACTGCAGAGGAGAGTGAGGAATACTACAGCATGTATTCCGACATTCAGACCCTGATCGCCGAAAACCTCACCAAATTTGCTGTGGGTGAGCGTTCCATGGACGAGTGGGATTCCTTTGTTCAAGAGATCATCGACCTCGGCATTGAGGACTGCATTGCCATCAAACAAGCCGCAGTGGATCGTTTCTATACCAGAAGCGTCTAATCTCTCTATTAAAAATTCCGGCAGGAAGCCTCCTGCTGGAATTTTTATGAATCCATACAACATCCCAAAATTTTCAGTAACAGCCGAAAATGGAGCTGTTCCTGATGGCACAGCTCCAAAAGAAGCGCCTGTGTCTGACCCGTGCTTCTAGCCGCCAACGCTTCCAATCGGCCTGCGGAAAGTTCCTCTTCCCGCATCATACGTTGCAGCCCCTCCGCCAAGGATTCCCGTGGTCTGGCAACCGTCAATTGTCCCAGGCAGGGTCGCTGTCCCGTGAGAAAATAATACAACGCAAACAGCTGCTGCAGTCCCTGCTGTTCCTGCGATAATATCCGCCGCAATGTACGCTGTCCCGCTCCACCACAGCGGGACAGAAGTTGCCGGTATGCTGCGACGGCATTCTCCTTGTGCTCCATGGCAGTCAGCAGTTCCGGTCCAATAGGCCCTGTATTCGGCCCTTCTCCTCTGTTTTTGGCGCCAGACGCAGCTGTCACCCGCTCCCAAACCGCCGTTTCATTGATCTTTTCTTCCATATTGATCACCTCGTTTCATTGTATGCCTTTCGCACCAATGTCTTGCTGTCAAATTTCCATATCACAAAACGTGAATCCTTGTGGATTGCTCACATTGCTTTTTTCTTCTGATTGCCGTATAATGCCCCTGGATTTATATGTTCAGTAGGAGGTATCCACATGCGTATCGGAGCGCTGGATCATCGGCGCAATGTGATCACGGAGGGTTCCATCTGGCGTCCCTTGATGTCTTTTTTCTTTCCCATCTGGCTGGGAACTTTTTTTCAGCAATTTTATAACACTGCTGACACCATGATCGTGGGCAAATTTCTCGGCACTCCGGCATTGGCCGCCGTAGGCGCCACCTCCGCCATCATCAGCTTGTTGGTGGGATTCTTTACCGGTCTGTCCAGCGGCGCCTCCGTAGTCATTGCTCAGTATTTTGGTGCGGGAGACCGAGATGGGGTCTGCAAAAGCGTCCACACAGCTATGATTATGGCTGCCTTTGGAGGACTTGCCATCACCGTGATAGGCATTTTGCTGACGCCCTTTTCCCTACGGATGATGAATACGCCCATCGATGTTCTGGAGGACGCGGAGACCTATATGCGGGTATATTACTCCGGCATGATCCCGCTGATGATCTATAATATGGGCACCAGCGCCCTCCGCGCCATTGGAGATTCCAGACGTCCCGTCTATTTTCTCATTATTTCCGCCATTGTGAATATCCTTTTGGATCTGCTGCTGGTGGCCGTAATTCCCATGGGCGTGGCCGGAGCTGCGCTGGCCACTGTGATTTCCGAAGCACTGGCCATGCTTTTGGTTCTGCTGTGCCTGAAACACGCAGAAGGCTGCCCCTGGCAACTGCGGCGGAGTCAGCTTCGTGTCAGCAGAAAACATCTTCGCGAAATTTGCAGACTGGGCTTGCCCGCTGGTTTGCAATCCGTCCTATATACCGTCAGCAATATGGTCATTCAAGCCAGCATCAACTCCTTTGGCACCCAGACCGTGGCAGCCTGGACCGTCTATGGCAAGCTGGACTTCATCTACTGGATGACGGTCAACGCCATGGGCCTCTCCGTCACCACCTTTGCTGGACAGAATTTTGGGGCCAGAAAATACGACCGCATGAAAAAGGGCGCCCTCATTGCTTTGGGCATTACCGCCGTTTTGACGGTCATCATCAGTTCCGGCCTGCTGCTATTTGCCCAACCGCTGCTGCATCTGTTCACCTCGGATCAAGATGTGGTCACCATTACGTTGGACATGATTCATTTCTTGACGCCTACCTATATCACCTACATCTGCGTAGAAATATTTTCCGGTACGGTCCGGGGTGCGGGAGACGCCGTAGTCCCTACGATCATGACCTGCTTTGGTGTTTGCGTACTGCGGGTACTGTGGGTTCTCATCGCGGTACCGATGAATCCCTCCGTGGTAATGGTAGAATGGAGTTATCCCATCACCTGGTCCTTTACCAGCTTGCTCTATGTCATATACTATTTTCAGGGCAGTTGGCTCCGGCGGCGAATCCATGTACAGGAATTGCTATTCTCCCCAGACAACTGAGGTATCTATATGATCACTACGATTCTCTTTGACCTGGACGACACCCTTTTGGATTTCAAACGCGCCGAAGCAAACGCCTTGCGTCAAACCTTGCTCCAGATGGACATAGCGCCCACAGAGCAAACATTGATTCGATACAGCGCCATCAATCAACATCAATGGGAGCTATTAGAACAAGGACGCATTACACGGGAACAAGTGCTGCATCAACGCTTTGACATCCTTTTTCAGGAGTTGAAGATCTGCCGCTCCAACCATCTTGCCCAGGAGATCTATGAACACTTACTGTCTCTTCAGCACGACCTTATTCCAGGCGCTATTGATCTTCTGGAACGTCTTTACGGTACATATACCCTGTATTTGGTTTCCAATGGCACAGCAAAGGTGCAGGACCAGCGTCTACAGGACACCGGACTTGATCGGTATTTTCAGAACATTTTTATTTCCCAGCGGATCGGCGCTGACAAGCCAAGCCCGGTTTTCTTTGATCGATGCTTTGCCGCCATATCCGACCAGGATCGAAATCATGCAATGATCGTGGGGGACAGCCTCAGCTCTGATATATTAGGGGGAATCCATGCTGGGATTCAGACCTGCTGGTTTAATCCCCACAGAAAGCAGTCTGGCTCAGATATTTCCCCTGATTATGAAATACACACCCTGTCCCAGCTTCCGGAATTGCTGGAGACACTGCAGAAGAATGATAAAGCATATTCTGTTTGAAAGGAGAACCCCTATGGATGTAAAAGAATTGACCACAGAGGCCTGGCTGAAGGACGAGCTTCATTTCATCAACACAGAGATGGCCGCCACCTTAAACGGCCGCCTCAAAGCGGAACTGGTTTCCTGTGACGATGCCACCCAGGAGCTTGTCTTGCAGTTTCCCCTGCAGCAGTGGCAGGTCAACGGTCTGGGTACGCTGCATGGCGGTATTGTCAATACCATGATGGATCTTGCCATGAGCATGGTGGTCTACTGCTTCTCCCGGCAGAGCATTCCCCCCACTATCTCCATGACCACCAATTATCTCCGGCCCGTTCCCATGGAAGATTATGTGCTGATCCGGACCAGGCTTACTTCCCTGGGCAAACGCAATGCCACTGCCTATTGTGAAGCCATTGTTCCAAAGTCCGGCAAGGTTGCCTGCACCGCCATCGGTACATATGCCGTTTTGGAAAAGAAATAAAAATTGCTTGATGAAACAAGGCTTTTCGTGTTTTTTCGGCAGATCTTGGTTTTTTTCTATTTTGCTTGCATTGTCCATGGAAGCTTTGTATAATTGTGAGGAGTAAAAAAAGAGGAGGACGTATTCTTATGAATCAGGACGCGATCCGGGACGCCCGTCAGTTGGGAGTCCCAAAAATGCTGCTGCTGGGCCTGCAGCATATGTTTGCCATGTTCGGCGCCACGGTTCTGGTGCCGGCCATCACTGGCCTTTCCATTTCCGCTACCCTTTTGTTTGCCGGTCTTGGCACCCTGCTGTTCCATCTGATCACCGGCAGAAAGGTTCCCGCTTTCTTGGGAAGCTCTTTCGCCTTTTTGGGCGCGTATGGTCTTGTGACTGCTTCCGGCGCAGAGATCCCGCTGACCTATTCCAGTTTTGGCGTTGCTTGTGCCGGCCTGCTGTATCTGATCCTGGCACTGCTGTTTAAAGTATTCGGCGCACAGAAGGTCATGCGGTATTTCCCGCCCATTGTCACCGGACCTGTGATTATTGCCATCGGCCTGACCCTTTCCCAGAGCGCTGTGGACAACTGCAGCAGCAACTGGCTGGTGGCTTTGGCTGCAATCCTTGTGGTCATCATTTTCAATATCTGGGGTAAAGGAATGCTGAAGATTATTCCCATTCTTCTGGGCGTACTTGTCAGCTACATCTTCTCCCTGATCATTGATCCTGCTTCCCGGGATACTCTGGTACAGCATGTTTCCGAGGCCGCCTGGATCGGTCTCCCTGTCCATTGGAACAATACCGTCTTTTCTATTTTTGGCGACGGCTTTGATGGCGGTATGCTGATTACCGCTACCATCACCATTATGCCCATTGCCCTTGCCACCATGGTAGAACATATTGGTGACATTTGTGCCATTTCTTCCACTGTTGGGAAAAACTTTGTGGCAGATCCCGGCCTGCATCGCACTCTCACCGGAGACGGTCTGGCCACCACCATCGCTGCCCTGTTTGGCGCACCTGCCAACACCACCTATGGAGAAAACACCGGTGTTCTGGCCCTCAGCAAGGTCTATGATCCTCGGGTCATCCGGCTGGCTGCGATTTTCTCCGTGGTGCTTTCCTTTTGCCCCAAATTCTCCGCAATCATTGCTGCTATGCCCGCAGCCACCATTGGCGGCGTCAGCCTGGTGCTTTACGGCATGATTTCCGCTGTGGGCGTTCGCAATGTGGTGGAAAATCAGGTGGACTTCACCAAGAGCCGCAACGTTATTATTGCTGCGCTGATTCTGGTCCTATCCATTGGCATCAAATATTCCTCCCTGGGGGCCATTTCCTTCCCGGTAGGCTCCATTACCATCAGCCTCTCCGGTCTCGCCGTGGCTGCCATTGCAGGCATTGCGCTCAACGCCATCCTGCCCGGCAAGGACTATGAGTTCCAGAAGGACAATGAAGGCTCCACTTCTGTGAATTTTAAGGTATAACTTCCTTTTTTCATAAAACTCGCTTCTCCATAAGAGGCGAGTTTTATGTTTTTTTCGCAGGATTCCTGAAAAAACGAAATTTCCTTGTTTATTTTTCAGAATAGATGAAGTATACTTAGATTATTATTTCATGGAATGTGTGGGGTGTCTCATGGTTTTCTCCAGCATGCTGTTTTTGTTTCTATTCCTGACGGCAAACCTTTTGTCGCAGCTCCTGCTCAAAACCGTAAAAGCAAAGAATATCGCCATGTTGGTCTTTTCCCTGATCTTCTACAGCTGGTCGGGACCCCGGTACCTGCTTTTGCTGTTGGGCATGGTTTTGATCTGCTGGTTTGGCGCACGAATGATTGAAACAACGCTGATTCACAAAAAGCTCTATCTGATTGTAACAGTAGGGCTTTGCTTGCTGATTCTTTGTATATTTAAGTATACCGGCTTTTTCCTTACCAACATTCAGACCATTTTCGGCGTCCCCAAGGTGATTCCGGAAATTGTGCTTCCCATTGGCATCTCTTTTTATACCTTTCAACTGATATCCTATGTGGCAGACGTCTATCGGGGCGAAGTACCGGCCCAGAAAAAATACTGGATCCTACTGCTCTATACTAGCCTTTTTCATCAGTGTATTGCCGGTCCCATCGTCCGCTATCAGGACATTCACGAGGACATTCGCAAAAGAAAAATTACGCTGTCTGAAGTCAGCGCCGGCATCAGCCGGTTTACCATTGGCTTGGCCAAAAAAGCTATTTTAGCCAATGGCTGCGCCATGGTGGCGGACAGTCTGTTGGCTGTAAGCACTGCAGAATTGGCCGCCGTTCCCGCCATGGGAATCCTGCTGGGTGCCGTTGCATTTACCCTTCAAATCTATCTGGACTTCTCCGCCTATTCTGACATGGCTATCGGCATGGGACTGATGTGTGGGTTTCACTATAAGGAAAACTTCAACTATCCCTACATATCCAATTCCATTGTGGAATATTGGCGTCGGTGGCATATCTCCCTGAGTTCCTTCTTTCGGGACTATATATACATTCCTCTGGGCGGAAACCGGTGCAGCAAAAGACGCCAGGTCATCAATCTTTTTGTCGTCTGGACCCTTACTGGACTGTGGCATGGCGCCAGCTGGAACTATGTGCTTTGGGGCGTCTACTTCGGCGTATTGATCTGTCTGGAACGTTTTGTGCTGCAGGATTATCTCCAGCGGATTCCCGGTGCGTTCCGGCATGTGCTGGTGATGATTTTGGTAATCTTCAGCTGGATGCTGTTTAAATTCACGGATCTTAGTCAGCTGGGTGTTGCTCTAAAGGGCCTGTTTGGTCTCAATGGCAATGGTTTTAGCGGTGTTACCGTAATGCTGGAACTGAAAAACAACATTTTCTTCCTGCTGTTCTGTGTGGTTGCAGTGACCCCTTTGGGGAAGTATCTGCGGCTGATCCTGAAAAATCTATCCCGCAGAGGCGGCGGTTTTTACTGGCTCAATGCCGCCTGGGATGTGATCCATCCTGTTCTGTTCCTGATTCTCTCCTCCTTTGCGCTGGCAGGAGACAGCTATAATCCATTCCTGTATTTCCAGTTTTAAGGAGTGTTCGATTTGAAAAAATATAAGAAATACAATGGCCTTGTTCGTGGGATCAAGATTTTGGCCTTTGGCGCCGTCATGTGCGTCATGTGCGTAATTGGGCTGCTCTGGTTTCTCCGGCCGGACACCTCCGTGGTGGAAAAGCGAACTCTGACTTCCTTTCCAAAGCTCACCTGGAGTTCCTTCTGGGACGGCAGCTATTTCAGTCAAATTGACACCTGGTACGCGGATACTTATCCGCTGCGGGAATCTCTGAT
>CASEPH010000368.1 GCA_949289625.1 uncultured Clostridia bacterium
CCTGCAGCGGGTGTGAGGGCGAATGTCCCTTTGGGGATTTTGAGTACGACAAGATCGAACTGGACGATGATCTGCGGAAAGAAGCCGGCATTCCCACAGATGCCAAACTGAGTCTCTATGTGGACGAGGAGGATCACACGATTACCGTCTGCGAGGCCGGATATGATCACGACCTGCGGGATATTCCTCCCTACCTGTTGGAGATGATGGCCTTTTCCGGCATCTGCCTGGGCGAACTGGAGGAGCGGCTGATGGTCGGAGATATCATTTACGGCGGCAGCACTCGTAGCAGAAAGGAGTGCGAAGATGAGTAAGGTACACACCTCTGTAAAGATCCGCAAGGATGGCTCTCTGGTACTGCCGGCCTTTGTTATGCGCGGGATGGGCTATGCGCCGGGTGAGGAAGTTCCCATTACCACTCCGGCGGATCAGTATATCTGCGACTGTGACGCAAACAGCCTGCTGGTAAGCCGTGTTTGCGGGGATGCAGGATGCGCCGGCTATACCAGCGAGGAGCCTGAGCTCAATCTGCCGGCAGACCTGCTGGCGGAAGCGTCGATTCCTGTGGGAGAGGAAATCACCGTACTGGTGGCGGACGGTGCGTTGCTCATTGTCCCAACGACCGAAGACCTTCTGGAGTTACCGGTGGAGTTATGTTGTTTGCTCAACGAGCTGGGCATCAGTCCGTTGTCCATCCAGCTTCCGAACAAGTGCTGCCTGCCGTAAGGAGGTTTCAGGATGGAAAAAGAAATCTATCTTTACCCCTACTCTGCAGCCGAAGCTCGTACCAGGAACGAGCTGGCACTTTGGCGGGCGAGCTATCAGGCCAACGAGGAATGTGCCCGCGACATCGAGGAGCACATTCGCACCCATTTTGATGGTGCTCACCTGGATGATTCGATGCTGCAGCCCCTTTTGGATAAGTGGGGGTATAAGCGAATCAATTTCGTCCTTGCCAATACCCTGCAGGAGCTTAGCTACGATGGACGCTTCAGCCGAAAGAACCAGGAGTGGGCGAAAGCCACCTTCATTCCGCAAGACGGTACTCACAACATCTCGTTAATGGTCAAATCTCATCCTGCGGTATTGGATGGGTTCGTAAATATGGTGCGCGAGGCTTACAAGAATCTTGGCCTCTTCGGGCCGCAGCACTGTGAGCCGAACTCCTTCGAAAACCTCGACTACGAAGGCCGAGTGTTGGTGCTTTCACCAGACACCCTGAAGGAGAGCTGCTGGTCGCCCGAAAACCAGCTTTGGCTGGCCCATGATGGATTTGGCTGCTCGCCCCACGCCATTGGGCGCTCTATCCGATCCACCTGTCTTGGAGATGGAGAACAGACACGGTGGAATCGCACCGACTTCATCGGGGTGCTGCAGGAGGAGTTTCTCCCGGACTGGGCCAAAGAGAAACTGGCTGAGCTACAGGCAGAACAGCCCGATATGGGGGTGATGAAAATGACTTGATGAAACCAAGAAAGGAGGAATGCCGTCGTGAGCATTCAAATGAAAAATGGCTGTCTGGTTTACTATGGGAACCTCATTGGATACCAAGCCAAAAACCAGACCGAAGTCACCGTTGATCCGCAATTCCGCCGTGAGGAGCTGGAATCCTGGCTTGCACGGCGCGGACTCGTGCCTCGCTGGGAAGAAGGCGTCTATGAGCGCCTTTCCAACGAGGGCTTTCGCGTCAGTGACAGCTCGCCGGAGTTACAGTCCTGCCGAATCTGGCAGCTCAAGCCCGGTACGCCAATTCAGATGCGCTTCATTGGCCTTGATGCCATGGCGCAGAAGTTTGGCGGCCCCACACCTGAACAGTATCATGTGGTCTATGATGGCCGGATTCAGGACAATGACCTGGAAAAGCTCTGGAACAAATTCAGCCGTACTCCTCTTGGGCCGGACGGTCAGCCGCTGGCTATCTCCGATGTAGTAGAACTGTACAATGCATCTGGCAGTACCTTCTTCTACATTGATCGCTACGGGTTCCAGCCCATAGAATTTGTGGATCATCCCAGTCAGGATCAGTCAATGAGCATGACCCTGTAAATCCAGAAAGGAGGAATATTTCCATGGCAACCAAAGCCCAGAAAGCCACGACCCAGTCGGAATCCCCTCAGCAGCAGACGCTCCCCATGCAGTATGATGTTCGCATCCATTCTCTCCGTCTCGACGGCAACTGTCGGGCTCACGCCTCGGTGAACAT
This sequence comes from uncultured Clostridia bacterium, assembly GCA_949289625.1. Next base: position 2,204 of record CASEPH010000368.1, read on the forward strand.
CAACGGTTGTTTCGCCATCCGTGGAGTGAAGGTGATGGAGAGCAGCAAAGGACTGTTCGTCTCTATGCCCAGCTATCGCGCTGGCAACGGCGAGTACAAGGACATCTGCTTCCCTGTCACCAAAGAGGCCCGGCAAGAGTTCGACAATGCTGTTCTCGATGCCTATCAGCAGGCCCTGACCCAGAGCCAGCAGGTCGGAAGAACTGCCCCGGACCCTACGGTCCGGCAGGCACCGGGGCCTGAAATGGCGATGTAACCTGCCGTATCTGTGTATTACTGACCTGAATCATCCAATCCCAATCATTCATTAAAATTCAAGGAGGAAATGAACCTATGAAGAAGCTGTATAACAAGATGATCAACACCATGAACTCCGTTTCCCGCAAGGCCGTTGGTACCGTCAACTCTATGGCGTTTTCCGCCCGCACCGCCCTGAGCAACACCCGCGGCGAGGGTTACATCGACACCGCCGTGAAGATCCTGATTGCCGTGGTGCTTGGCGCCCTGCTGCTGGCTGGACTGTACACCCTGTTCGGTGACACCGTGCTGCCCACCGTGACCCAGCGGGTGGAAGACATGTTCAACTATGCCGGCTGATGCTGCGGTTCGTTCCGTATGGTTTTTCTGCACGCTTGCGCTGGCATCCGCCGCTGACCTGCGGCGACATCTCATTCCAAACACCTTTTGTATCCTGACTGCCGTGGCGGGGCTGATTGCAATCAGCCCCGCCCGTTTTGTTGGGCAAATACTTGGTCCACTTGCTGCTCTACCATTTCTTGGGGTGGCAATGATTTTTCCAGACAGGGCTGGCGGAGGCGATATCAAGTTTGTTGCCTCTGTAGGCTTTGTTCTGGGTCTGCTCCCAACATTGTGGGGAGGCATTCTGGGCCTATCACTCGCCATCGTCTATGCTGCCGCACGGGCCTGCATTGAAAAGCACTGCGCTGCCACACCAACACCAATCGGCCAAATTGCCATCCCCTTGGCTCCCTTTCTTTCCATTGGTTTTGCCATTTTCTATGTTTTGGAGGTTATAACATGAAAAAGTTCCGTATTGAGAAAAAGACCGCCATTAAGTGCATCGGCATTCTGGCTCCCTTGGCTGCCGCTGCCATCATTGTGCCCAAGGCAATTCGTCACAAGAACGCGTTGCGCGTGTAAGCATCGCCATTCCAGTTAAAACGAGGAGGTTATGCCCTGTATGAGTTTTCTGAGAAATCGTACTGTGATCGGAGTGTTTTGTATTCTGCTCTCCGTCCTCATCTGCTTCGGCCTGACTCCGCTCTTCAACCGGGCGGTATCCCAGAAGGTCGAGATCGTCCGGGTCACCCAGCCGATCCGCGCCGGTGAACAGATCACCGATGATATGGTTCAGCTGGTACAGGTAGGTGGGTACAATCTGCCTGACAATGTTCTACATGAGAAGGCCAATGCCGTAGGCAAATATGCTACGGCTGACCTTGCTGTAGGCGATTATATTATCAACACCAAACTCTCTGATGTACCGGCGGCTGATAACGCCTATCTCTATGACCTTGACGGCAGCCAGCAGGCCATCTCGGTTACAATCCGCTCTTTTGCCAACGGTCTGTCGGGCAAGCTGCAGAGCGGCGATATTGTTTCTGTTGTTGCCCCTGACTACAAACAGCAAGGCCAGACCGTCATCCCACCTGAGCTTCAGTATGTGGAAGTAATCAGCGTGACTGCGTCCACCGGGTATGATGCCAACACCGGGGAGGCTCAGACAGACGATGAGGATGGAAAAGAGCTGCCCAGTACGGTCACACTGCTTGTCACGCCTGAACAGAGCAAGGTACTGGCCGAACTGGAGGAGGAAGGTACAATCCATCTGACTCTGGTCTACCGTGGAAGCAAGGAGAATGCGGAAAAGTTCCTCACCGCACAGGATGATGTCCTGTTGGAACTCTATCCTCCCGAGCCTGATCCCGAGGAAGCGTCCCAGGAGGAAACCACGCAGGAGGAAACTCCCACAGGAACCGACAATCCTGAAGAAACGGAGGTGGAAACTCCCACAGAGTCTGAGGAGGTGGTCTGATGCTGAACTTCAAGAAAGGGAGCATCTTCTCCCGTTCGGCGGGCAATGAAGATGCCTACGAGGAATATGAGCAGGAGGTCCAGGGGGGCGTGTTGGCAGTCTGGGGCAGCCCCGGCAGTGGCAAGACCACAGTCGCCGCACGGATTGCAAAGCACCTTGCCGGCAAGCGCAAAAACACGATTCTTCTCCTCTGCGATATGTCCGCCCCCATGCTGCCCTGCATCTGCCCACCCAGGGATCTCGAAAACAAAGGATCTCTGGGGAGCGTCTTGGCTGCCGCCCATGTGTCTGACAGTTTAATCAAGAATAACCTTACCACCCATAAACGGCTGGACTATCTCTCCATATTGGGGCTGGTCAAGGGTGAGTCGGAATACACCTACCCACCCTATAGCGATGTGCAGGCCCGTGAGTTGATCGATGGCCTGCGGAACATTGCGCCTTATGTGGTGATCGATTGCGGGAGTTATATTGCCAACGATATACTGTCTGCCGTTGCGCTGATGGAATCTGACGCTGTCCTTCGTCTCGCAAATGCAGACCTGAAATCTATCAGTTATCTGTCCAGCCAGCTCCCACTTCTGAAGGATGCTGGCTGGGACTTGGACAAACAGTATAAAACCGCCAGCAATGTCAAACCCCAGCAGGCTGGTGACCACATGGCAAAGGCGCTGGGGACGGTGGCATTTACACTGCCGTACTCCACTGAGGTGGAGTCCCTGTATCTGGCTGGTGATCTGTTGGGCGAACTTTCCATGAAGGATAGCCGGGTCTTCCGCAAGGAAATTGAGAAGATTTCCAAGGAGGTGTTTGGGTGTTAGGAGAAAAGCGTAACCTGTCCCTCTTTGCTTCCCAGCCTGCCCAGGAGGATAAGCAAGTCAAGCATATCACCGTAGACCGTGATGGTGAAAAGAAGGATATTCCGCTGTACTTCGGCCCGGACTGGCCTGTCGTCAACGGCACTGGTGATACTGTTCCTTCTCCCAGTGATGACCCGTCCTCCTGCCAAGCAGAGGCCACTGCGGAAAAAACAGAAGAAACGGTTCCTGTCGAGCCTATACCGCAGGATACAGCCGCCGGTATAGCCGACAACTCACCGGACTCAGATGTGCAGTATCCCGATGACTCTCCCCGCAGAATACTGGCCAGCAATACTGTGGTGGCCAACCGTACACATGCACTTTTCTTTGCACCGGAGGGCGACAGCCGGGACTTCAACAGTGTTCTCAAGGAAGTGCAGGAGTATATCTCCGGCAAATATTCCTCCCTGATCACCGATGGTGGGGACGAGGATGCCAAAAGTCAGATCAAGCGGTATATCACCAAGTATGTGCAGGACCAGCGTATTGCGGTCAAGGGATATTCCGCCGATGGACTGGTGGATGCCCTCTACACGGAAATGGCGGAATTTGGCCTCCTTACCAAGTATATCTTCGGAACCGGCATTGAGGAGATCAACATCAACTCCTGGCGGGACATCGAGGTGCTGTACTCCAATGGGCAGATGGTCAAGCTGGATGAACATTTCGACAGTCCCAGCCATGCTATCAATGTGATCCGCCGTATGCTTCATGTTTCCGGTATGGTGTTGGATAACGCCAGCCCCGCCGTCCTGGGCCACCTCAGCAAGAACATTCGAATCGCTGTTCTCAAGACTCCTCTGGTCGATGAGGATGTGGGCGTCACCGCCTCCATCCGTATTGTCAACCCGCAGAACATGCAAAAGGATGACTTTGTCCGTGGCGGCACCGCCACTGGGGACATGCTGGACTTCCTGTCCGCCTGCCTGCGGTACGGTGTTTCCGTTTGTGTGGCCGGAGCCACCGGCAGCGGCAAGACCACAGTGGCTGGATGGCTGCTGACCACGATCCCCGACAACAAGCGTGTGTTCACCATTGAGAATGGTTCCCGTGAGCTGGATCTGGTTCGTGAGAAGGACGGCAAGGTCTGCAACAGCGTCATCCACACCATCACCCGTGAGTCCGAGAACGCCAAACAGAACATCGATCAGGACATGCTGCTGGATATGGCGCTGCGTTACCACCCCGATATCATCTGCGTGGGCGAGATGCGATCCGCCGAGGCGTATGCGGCGCAGGAAGCTGCTCGTACTGGCCACGGTGTGTTGACCACCATTCACTCCAACTCCTCTCAGGCCACTTGGCGGCGTATGGTCACGCTGTGTAAGCGCAAGCATGAGATGTCCGATGATACCCTCATGGATCTGGTTACCGAGGCGTTTCCTGTGGTGGCCTTTGCCAAGCAACTGGAGGACAAGAGCCGTAAGATCATGGAGATCATGGAATGTGTGATCCAGCCGGATGGCTCACGCCAGTATAATACCCTCTATCATTTTGCGATTGAGGACAACCGGCTGGAGGACGGCAAGTATTATATCGATGGGCACCATGAGCCAGTCCATCCGATCTCCGCCAATCTTCAAAAACACTTCATCGACAACGGAATGCCTCAACAGGAGCTGGACAGGCTCCTGGCGGGATTCCATCAAAAATAAGGAGGTGAACCCGTGTGACGACCATACAGCTTATGGCCTGCATTGGCATGGTAGTTGGCTTTTTCGTGCTTCTGGGCATCACCCCCTCGGATTTTACCGAGGGGGTATTCCGGCAGATTACCAGCAAGCCCAAGAGCCTCCGGGACGAGATCAACGAGTCCACGCAGCGCAAGAAAAAATTTGTTTTGCGCCGGGAGATCGAGGAGAGCCAAAATATTCTTCGTATGACAGGGCGAGAGGCAAAGTTTCCGGCAATCTGCGCTATGTCTCTTCTGCTCTTTCTGGTGGGCGCATCTTTCGCTTTTCTCCTCGGCAACTTCTTCCTCGTTCCTGTCCTGGCCGCAGGCATGATGTTCATCCCATTTTGGTACATCAAGCTAACTGCGGCCTACTTCAAAAAGGCAATCTCCGCAGAACTGGAAACAGCACTTTCCATCATTACCACATCCTATCTCCGTAATGAGGACATCCAGACCGCAGTTGAGGAGAATCTGGAATACCTCAATCCACCGGTCAAAAACGCCTTTGCCGAGTTTCTGACCAGAATCAAGCTGGTCGATCCGGATGTGGATGCCGCCCTGCGGGATCTCAGCACCAAGATCGACAATGCAGTCTTCCGGGAATGGGTGGCCGCACTTTTGACATGCCGCTATGATCGGGGTATGAAGACTACTCTGACGCCTATTGTCGCCAAGCTGAGCGATATGCGGATCGTCAATGGCGATCTGGAAAACATGGTTTTTGAACCCCGCAAGGAGTTCATTGTTATGCAGATCCTCGTTCTCGGCAATATCCCACTGCTCTATTTTCTCAATCAGGAATGGTACGATATCCTGATGCACACGCCGATGGGACAGATCATCTTGGCTGTTTGTGCGGCTGTGTTGTTTGTCAGTACAGCCGCAGTCATCAAATTGACTCAGCCCATCGAATACAAGAGGTGACGCTATGGAGTTTTTATTGATTTTGTGCGGTGCCTCTCTGGCGCTTGGTCTCTTTTTTATCGCGGCAGATTTGTTCAAGCTGCCTCGTCTTGCTACACAAAAGGCGCTGCTTTCTGCCGGCCGCCAGGAAAAAAAGCAGGCTCGCACCACGGATGTACTGCTCATGGGCTGGGCTGTCAAACTGGCCCCTCATATCCACATGGATGAGTACAAGCACAGCCGTCTGAAAAACACGCTGAATGCCGCTGGACTTGGCATGACACCGGAGGAATATACCGCTTTTGCCATTGTGAAAGCCGCAGCGGTGATGCTGGGCGTGATCCCTTGCTTATTTCTGTTCCCGCTGTTGGCCTTGGTCGTGATCCTTTTGGCGGTAATGGTCTATTTCAAAGAGATTCGCCGGGCAGATGAAAAACTGTCTGGCAAGCGGGATGAGATTGAGTCTGAACTGCCGCGATTTGTGGCCACGATTACACAAGAGCTGGCCAACAGCCGTGATGTGCTGAGCATGGTGGAACACTACAAGCAGAACGCAGGAGCCACTTTCGCTGCCGAGCTTGACATTCTCACCGCAGATATGCGCTCTGGTTCCTACGAGGCAGCACTGACCCGCTTTGAGGCCCGCTTCAATTCGCCGCTACTCTCCGATGTGGTTAGAGGACTCATTGGTGTGCTGCGAGGAGACGATGGCGTCCACTACTTCCAAATGCTCGCCCATGACATGAAACAACTGGAACTCCAGCGGCTAAAGGCGAAGGCGATGAAGATCCCGCCCAAGATTCGGGTTTTCTCCTTCATCCTGCTCATGTGCTTCCTGGTGACCTATCTGGCCATCATTATCTTCCAGATTCTGAACTCCCTTAGCGGAATGTTCTAAGAAAGGGGGCCATTTCATGAACTATAAAAATGAACTGAAGAAAAAAATCAGTGCAGATTATGAGCGGCGGGTCAAACAGTGGATGTCATCTGATCCGGCGCAGCTGGTGGATGCCGCCGAAACCATTGCCGCTGCGAGACTGATTCATGACAATCTCGACGATGCTATTACTACGCAGGACGCAAAATTCCTGCTTGATCTGGACGATCCTCTGGGGTATGTCACCGACCGCTGGATCTCGGAAAACGGTGCGGACAACTCTCACAAAGAGGAACTTCAGCACTGCGTATGGACGCTTCAACAGGATTTTGGCGAAGGCCAAGCCCCCGCGACTGTCCGAGATTTCCTGATGGAACACAAGGGCGGAGTGTTTTCACTGATGACACCCTGCGGTTATGTTTCACTGACGGAGGCGCAGGCGGAAAGCCTGCTCGACGGACACGGCATAAAGTCGCACCCCGGTATGGCGGGTGTTTCTATGGAGGTTTCTGCCGACGAGATCCTCACACAGACGGTCAAGTCGGCAAACCGGCAGAATGGTGTGTGGTATCTCCTGACGGAATCCCCTGAGCAGACGCAGAGTCCCCCGGAAATGGAGGTGAACATGTGCTGAAACGAGTCTTGCGCTCCCGCCGCGGCGAAGGCTACATTGATGTCTGCGTCCTGGTGATATGCGCCATGCTGGTCATTGCGCTGGCTGTTAAAATCATGCCTGTCTACATCGCCAAACAGCAGCTGGACACCTTTGCCACAGAGCTTGTGCGTGAGGCAGAGCTGTATGGCCGCGTAGGAACTGAAACCACCCGCCGGGCTCAGTCACTGCGGGAGCAGACAGGTCTGGACCCAGATATCAGCTGGAGCAGCACGGGCCGCATCCAGCTCAACCAAGAGATTACTGTCGTCCTGACCTATGAAACCAACCTGGGCCTCTTTGCCGGATTTGGCAGCTTTCCAATCACCCTCCGCTCCGAGGCGACGGGAAAAAGTGAGGTGTATTGGAAATGAGTCGATTCAAGCAAGCAATCAGGGACCGCCGGGGCATTTCCTTTCCGTTGATTATCGCCGTCACGCTTTCCCTTGTGATCCTTCTGTGCGGTGTCAGTGAATACCTCCGTCTCCTCATCGTGGCGCAGGGGGTCCGGGATGCTGTTCAGGAGGCGGTCATTTCTACCGTCAACGACAACTATGACGATGTGTACCATGGGGTGCGTGAGGGCTACTCTGGTGCTTATCAGCCTATGGCCGGAGACTTTGAAGAATCACTGGACTACGGCGACATCTATGGCCGACTGGACGCCCTTTTGAACCTGACTAATCAGAGCGGCTACCATGTGCAATATACAGAGGATGGCAAAATGGAGTTTCGCGTGTGGGACCTAAGTGTCGACCTTCAGAACGCATCCTTCGCATCGGCCGACAGTGCTGGCAACCGGCTGATTGCTGACTGTGAAATCGAGCTGGAGGTGCCAGTTTCCTTTGGTGGCAGGCTTTTACCGCCCATGCGGATGACCGTAAAAGTAAGCGCCGGGTACACACCCCGCTTTTGACCAGGCGGCTAAAAATCTCTCTTTTGTAACCGATGCAATTATAGACTTCCGCACTCTTTTGTGGTAGGGTTCGAGTTGACAAGAGGTATACGGTGTAGGAAAATGATACCAAGTGTATCAATCAGCCGCTATACCAAGTTAGCCGAATGAAATAATCGGCCTGAGAGCCGACTCACAGAAAAGGAGGATACCCATGAAAGACAGTACAAAAAAGTGGCTGACCATTACTGGCGGTCTTGTGATCTGTGCAATCCTGGTGTTCGTGATTGCCCAGCAGTTCACGAAAGAAAAGGCTACTGACGCTTTACCTCCCACCAGTAGCTCCCAACAGGATGAGGTGGTGGTTGATCCGGACAGCAGCAATCCCACTACCGATCCTGATGCCTCTTCTGACATCAGTGAGGATGATCTCACCATCAATCCCCAGACCTCGCCCAATGACACCGGCACAAATGCTGGAAACGGTGCAATCTCAAGTGGAACGGAACAAACCATTCAAGCAGATCCCGAGGTGCCGGAGAAGCCTGACGAGGAGACACTGACCGACCCCAGCCAAAAACCTGACGGCACTCCGGTCGAGGGAACCCCTACTCCTGAGGACCACGACAACTACCAGCCGCCCCAGCAGCCGTCCACCAATACTGGGGGTGGGTTGCCCGGTTTCGAGAATGTCCCCAACGCCGGTGGGAACCAGGGCGGAACAATCGACAGCGATGGCGATATCAACAAACAGGTCGGCACAATGGGCTGATCCAATCAATATGGCAGAAAAGCACAGCTTCGGCTGTGCTTTTTTATTGCCTGAAAGGAGGCAAAATGAAACGAAT
>CASEPH010000369.1 GCA_949289625.1 uncultured Clostridia bacterium
TTCAGGCGTGCCACTTCCTTTTGGGGCAGTTTTATAGGTCCTCCCTCAGCAGAGATATGGTGGGTGTAGCTCAGTTGGTTAGAGCACCGGATTGTGGTTCCGGGTGTCGAGGGTTCGAGTCCCTTTACCCACCCCACACAAGGCGGAAGGGCCGGAGCTTCGGCTCCGGCCCTCGCCATTTTTCCCTTGCGAGATAGGGGTGTAGCCAAGTGGTAAGGCAAGGGACTTTGACTCCCTCACTCGCTGGTTCGAGTCCAGCCATCCCTGCCAATTTTATATGACCCAGTAGCTCAGTTGGCAGAGCACCTGCCTTTTAAGCAGGGTGTCCGGAGTTCGAATCTCCGCTGGGTCACCAAGTGTGCCAAACACTTTCGATGCCGTAGGCGGAACGCCTACGGCATCAAGCGTTTCCGGGCTTTTGCACCCCCAAAATTTTATGGGTCAAACGACATATGACAATTTGAGGTTTTTTCAGTCTGCGGTGATTCGAACCCCGGACATTCCTCAAGGCCGACGTTCAAAAAGGGCGCCGGCCTTTTTGTTTTTTCAGCGGAGTGATTCACAAGATACTTATGCCACCAAGAAGATCCATTGGTGCCCTTTTTGAAATCTGTCTATGGAAAAAGGGCGCCAATCTGAGTTATGACGGAAGGGAGGAAACAAGCCATTGTGCACAGATGTCGTAAGCCAAGTTGAAAGGGCAGCTAAATTTTCTGTACCCAGGGAAGGAGTCAAGATGAAAAATAAATTTTTTGCGGAATTGTCCCGACGGCTCTGTATAGACGGAATTGAGTCATCCGCTATAGAAGACAAGCGGCTGGAGGTATTCCTCCACGGCCAGCCTGTCCTCTATGTATCACCTGGAAACGATGTGTTCATGCTTCCAGTCGGAAACAAAAATGAGGCCAGTGATCTGTACCATCAGGTGGCTGCGGTCGCAGATGAGGTATATGAATATGTAGAAGCAGTGCAAAACGCCCCGTTGCTTCACGCCTCTGGCCTGTATGAGGACTTCCGCCTGCTGGCGGACTTCGGCGGCGCGGTGCTGGCGGGCCAGGAACGAGAAAATGGTCAGGGATATCAATTTGTAACTTGGATCTGGGACTATGACCGCACTGAAGTCTGCCACGGCCACTACTATGAGGTGAATTTTCAATTGGCCAAGAAGGACTTTGCCGTCCGCTCCGGCCTGATCTCCAGGGCCCAGCTGTTCGCTCACGGAGCTGTACCGAGCCACAGATCACTGCTTGGAGGAAGGCCCGGAGCCGAACAGCGGCCAACTGAAGGCCATCCAGACCGCGAGAACAAAGATCGAATACACCGTCCCGGACCTCCAGGCCAGAAATGAATCTGTAACCCATAACATCAGACGGGGACCGTAATTGCGATCAGCAGGATACGGTCCCCGTTTTTTTGTTTCCTGGAGGAATGAGTCATGTACAGAGGCCATAACAGATCAAAACAGAAACACAAAATGGAGGATGGGAAATGAACGGCAAATATCAAGGCGAGCCCCAGAGGACCTCAGTGGTTCTTCCTTACTCGCGGATCGCGGAGATCCTTCATTTATTCCGATTCCGTCACGTGCCCGGGTGTCCTCCGGCCCCCGCTCCCAAACCGGTCTGCCGGCAGTTTTCCCGCTGCGAAGGCTGCCCCTATCCTGGGCACGGTTTCCTCTGCTGGGGCAGTGAGACAGACTGTTTGCGCACGAGAATGGAAAAAATCTATGAAAGGAACGGTAAAGATGAGGATCAAAACGGCACCCAGTAATGGCAGGCGACCGGATTATGGGGCTGTCAGCCACCCCCTTCCCTGTCCAAAAGGGTTAGTATGACAACGTGGAGATTCTGCAGAAGCTGGAGACATGCAGTCTTTTAGAATGATTTTGCAACCTGGAGAAGATTCAACGCTGACGAAAATGATAATGTTCTGTTAACTCTGCACCGAAACTCTGGCTATTGTCCCTACTCTGGAGTATGGTGTGTCGCGGAGGTGAGTACCATGCGGGATACACTGGAAAATCTATATTTCGGGAACCTGACCCCAAACGAACGGCAGATCGAACCAGGAAGTGCCTTGCGGCAGGCTATGGATCAGGCGGAGCAGCAGGAAGAACAACTTACTGCTCAGCTGGAGGGGGAAGAAAAGACAATGCTGCTGCGTCTTCTGAATGCAGAGAACGAGATTGCAAGTACCTTCGCCCTGGAAAATTTCGTGTTGGGTTTTCGCCTGGGGGCTCGGATGATCTTAGAAGTCCTGGATGAAAACGACGGAGCTCTAACGGACCTTGATGAGGAGTGATTGAATATGAAAAGTAAATATTCCTTTGACCTGCGGCCCGCTTCCCGTGAGGAGGCGGGCCTTTTCTATTCCAACGATGAGCAAGATGAGGCTCTGGGCACTGTGGGCCATCTCCGCCTGGACTTCGGACACGGCTTTCTACCGTTAAGGTCTACATGCTATCCCCACAATGATGACCAATTCAATACGCTGGAATTTAAGATGCTCCTGCGAGAGTTTTTGGAGGCCATGCAGGATAACGGCCCGCTGGCAAGTCTGTCCTCTATGGAAGCCTACTGCCAGAAACACGGTGGGGCTATCACAGAGGATGGGCAGACCTACGGATATGTTTGGGAAACAGAGCAATATCGTTTCTGCCTTCGCTGTACGCCCAGTCCGTTTGAATGTCAGGGGTACCTATACTGCTATGACCTATGGCAGCAGCAAATTCAGAAAAACTGTCCGGTGGGCCAGGTGACCTACGCCAGCGGTGAACAGCAGATGTTTACCGTTGTCCAGCATTATCTCCAGACGATCCGGGAGGAGCTTCCCTATCGGGACACGACTGGTTTCCGCTTTGAGACCCTGACAGACGATCCCCAGGTGCGGAAAGCAGTGGATGACATCTTGTTGGATTTCGCCGGCGAGGAGAATCCACGTCGGGCCTGCAACTATGGCCTGACCGAGGCCGGAAAGCAGGCCCTGCGGGATGCTGCGGACCCCAGCAAGCCTCACACCTATTCCTGGTTCGTGATGACTGACTGCAACACTTCGAAGGAGCAGATCCACAGGGCTTTGACACTGGATGGGGCGATACAGCTCTAC
>CASEPH010000370.1 GCA_949289625.1 uncultured Clostridia bacterium
CCCGCCAAAGGGCCTGGCCCTTGTGAGCATGGAATAGATCTCGCTGAGCAGATCATTACATGTGTCAGCTGGCGGCAAAATCAGGCGATATTTCATGATCCTCCGGCAATACTGACAGCGCCCCGTCAGATAGAAGCTCCAATCCTTGCCCGGATGTTTGAGGGACGGATACTCCAGTTCCCATCGTTCAGGCACAAAACAGCCGTGAAAGTCGCCGCCATATTGGACCGTTCCATCCGGCCACTGCCGGCATTCGCAAATTCTGTCCTCACGCGGCATGGGGCAGGCCCTCCTTATTCTTGTATTTGCCAAAATTCAGTTCGTGGATGATGCGGGCGATCTCCACGTCGTTGTCCCACGCAGTGAACATCACCGCGCGGTCTGGACCGGCGCCCACATGGACAGCCACCTTGCCACCGTGGATCTGCATCAGTACCTCTGGGCGTTTCGCACAGACGATTGCCAAATTTCCGATCTGTTTCATTTTCTTTGACCTCCTGTGATTTAATAGACGGCTCTCCAACCGGGCTGCTGTTTCAGCTTTTCCAGCTCAGCCGCTTTGATGTCCGCCTCCGCCATTTCACTGTCCTCGACAAAATCGGAAACATCCAGGTCGAAGACCTCCGGGAATATATCCGCATTTGCGTAGATCGCCTGGACAAGCCCTCCTTTGACCTCCACGGCCAACTCTACCTGGAGGTCGTGCTCCTCAATGCGCCAGGTCTCAATGTCGGTATCATCGCGCACCAGGGCCTCGCCGTCATGGCAGTACGCGTTGTACTCCTCCGTCTGGTTCGTCTCGTCGAATTTCCATGCTTTGAGGGTATCCTCATAGTCCTGCCGCATCGCATCCTGCGCGGCGGCCCGATCAATAAACGGCTTTGCGCTGGAACCCCAGGCAGAATCGGTGTCCTGCTCATGGATCAAAATATAAAGCTTCATCTGTAACCTCCATTGATATTTTCTTGTACCATTCAATTTGTAGTACGCCGGCAGGTGTAGCCACAGAGGGCGTACACCTGCCGGCCATTGTTACGCTGCTGTTCCTTCCATAAGTGTGTGCATATTCTGCGCGATAGCAGACTGCCTCACCGTGTTCTTGAGAACCTTCGCATCCCACTTGGTCAGGAACTTCTTTGCATCTGCCGGAAGATCCCCGTTATCGTATCCTCGGGCCTGCACAATCGCATTATCGATCACCTCTATTGTCCCTACTGGCTTGTCTAATTTCTGTGTGCGGCGCAGAAACAGAATGATGCACTCTTTCATCGCGACTCGCTTGATATATCCGCCAACGCAGTGATGCAGCCGGTGGCCCTCTTCTGTGATCTCCTTTGATGTTTTAGGCGCCTTGATCGTCCACCCATCCCTCTCAAATCGGTACAGCTTTTCCAGCAGAGGGTAAGCCTGCTGGATTTGCCGCTCATATATTGCGGCCTTTTCCGGATCAGAGAGGCTTGCGATTTTATCATGTGCGTCTTTCAGGTCTCGGGGGAACAGAACGAACGTGTTCTTTAAGTCGTACTCCAGCCCCTCACACATACACAGGTAATCACGGTATTGAACCAAAGTGTTGGCATAATCTGTATAACCTTCTCCATAGAAGCTGTGTGCGGGCCGCTTATTTTTCTCATACTGCTCTGCGATATACCGCATCATTTTATGAGGTGTGGTGTATGACAATGGAACCAACAGATCTCGAAGCCTGCTGATTTTGTGCCTGCCGCACCAGTCCAGGAGTTCCTCGTCAGGCTGCAAGCCCAAACGGAGCATCCCCTGTATGAGGCCAAGCTGCATATATGAGGCATTGAGTTTTTGCAGCAGCGGCAGATATTCCAGACCGACTTTCAAAATGGACTGAAACTTTTTGCCGTTGTAGTCAATTTGTTCGCCTCCGAGTGTATAGGAATACGAGTCGTTGCGGTAGACCACATGGGCCGCCAAATTGTAAAGCTTTAGTTTGATCAAATACTCCACAAAAGGATGTCTCAGATATGCCGCTAAAAAGGGAATGACCTCCAGCTCGGTTCGATCCGACAAGTAAAAGGGAGCGATCTGGCAGTATTCCCACGGTGAACCGGCGAGCACTCTCGGCAAATTCCGGGTATAGAGATGCGCACAGAGATCCCCATCAAAATTTTCCTGCCAATAACTGAATCTCGGACGAGTACCGCGCTTCCACGGGGTCAGAAGGTTTCCGTCGTATGAGTTATAAAACCGTTCTTCCTGGCAGGACTTCGCATCATCCCAATTCACGAACAGCCTGGCGCTTTCATGGATGGAGCAGTCTTCCTCACCATCATAGATATACCGGTGTGCTTTGAATACCCTGACGACGAGTTCCTGTTCCGAAATTCGTTGGATAATCTGTGCGCTGGTCCGATCCCAAATGCGCTTTTGCCTGCCCATGGATTTGAAACGGATGCTTGCGCCGCAAGACGGACACATGCCGGATAGATTATGCTTGGGGGCGACCACTTCGACAGTATGTCCACAGGCCGAGCACCGTCCGGGAACTGGCTTTTGGGTCCGCTGATACTTGTAGAAGATGTACTGAGGGAGGAGATCCCTCTTGATCCACGTTTCCATCCGCTTATCCATAGGGCGTAGCGGCTTCATGCGGTCCGCAATTTTCTTTTCACGCACCCGTCTCCTCGCCGCGCTGCGCGCGTCACGCAGCTCGCTTTGCTTCCGGTTCAGCACACCGAACCCACTCATATTTTTGAGGGTAGCCGGTGCTTTACAGAAACGAATGACCCGTTCCTCATCCGGACGGCTGTAGAACGCACATTTAAAGATAAAATTATAGCTGCGCTCCAAGTTGTCCAAAACGGCTGTACGCCATCTGGTTTTGACGCCGTCCCTGTGATCGAATGTAATAAAGTCATCCGTTGCCTGAAACATTGTAAAGTCCGGGGAGGGCATACCTTTTACCGCCTCAGCACGCGGATAGAAGTCCAGGATCAGCAGTTTCCTGTGCCCGACAATGCGGATTGCAGTACAAACGATGTATTCGATCTGCTCCACATAAAAAAGCCCGCTGTTCAAATCAAGAGATCGCCGCGGATTCAAAAATGATTTGCAAGCCTTTTTGTCGATCCCTTTCATCCGGCCATTCCTCCCAGCAATCCAATATCACCCAGCGTCATCTGACCGAGATCATCAGATTGCTTGGGAGCAGTCTTGGTTTCCGGTTTTTTCTGGCGCTCTGTTTTTGTTTTATTCTTGGACGCAGGCTTCGAGGAACTTCCCGAATAGGGCTTTGAGACGAATTTTTCATCATTCTCCTCGTCCTCCTTGGCATTGGGATCGTTGAAATACTCCTCA
>CASEPH010000371.1 GCA_949289625.1 uncultured Clostridia bacterium
TTCGCCGTTGTAGGTGGAAAGGACAGTTTTGCCGGACGCCTCATCCGTGACGGTATAGAGCAGATTGGACTTTTCCCCGGTGTATATTGGTCCGTCGAAGTAGCTGGACCAGGGATGGGTGGGATCGCTGGGATCAAAGTATTCGGTCATAATGGAATGGGCGTCGGAGGCGATCATGTTTTGCGTTATGTTTTTGTAAAGATCGCTATCGCCGTCGTAGACGCCTGCGGACAGCATCGCCAGTACCAGAAGGCCGCTGACCATGGTTATGGTCAGGCTGAGGATGCAAAGGATGGTGCCGGTAATTTTGACGCCGGTCCTGCGAAAGAAGGTATTCATGGAACCACTCCGTTCAGGTCGAGACAAATTTGTACCCCTGGCCCCAAACCACGGTAAGATAGCGAGGATTGGCGGGGTCAATCTCGATTTTCTCTCTCAGGTGACGGATATGTACAGCGACGGTGCCTTCTGCGCCCACGGGAGATTCCTTCCACACCTGGCGGTAGATCTCCGCAATGGAGAACACCTGCCCGGGATGGGTGAGGAAAAGCTTCAATATATCGTATTCCGTAGGTGTCAGGCTCACCGGATCTCCGTCCACGGTGACAGTTTTTTCCCGGTCGTTCATGGCCACAGGGCCACAGACCAGATCCGTGGGAGCAGAGATGGCGCTGCCCAGCTGAAGATACCGGCGCAGCTGGGATTTTACCCTGGCCAGCACCTCCACCGGGTTAAAGGGCTTTGTGATGTAGTCGTCCGCCCCCACGTCCAGGCCCAGAATTTTGTCTGTGTCCTCACTCTTGGCCGTGAGCAGGATCACCGGCACATTGCTGGTCTGGCGGAGCCGGGAGAGCACGGTGATGCCATCCATCACCGGCATCATGATGTCCAGCAGGACCAGCTGAATCCCGCCGGCGGCTACCGCGTCCAGCGCTTCCTGGCCGTTGGCGCAGAGAACGGTATCGTATCCGGACGCCTTTAGGTAGATGTTCAGCGCGGAACGAATATCGGCCTCGTCATCACATATAAGCACTTTGTACATATCCTTCACCCTCCTGAAACAGTGTAGCAAATTGCGGATTAAAAACAAAGCGGGGGAGCTTTTAAAAAAGTATTAAGAAGCGTCAAAGAAAAGCGCACCGGGATTCCGGCGCGCTTCAGAAAAAATGCGATTAGTGTCCCAGCTTTGCCAGAGCCTCGCCGACCTTGTAAATATCTCCAGCGCCAATGGTCAGGATCAGATCGCCAGGGGCGGCAATTTCCTGCAGCCGATCTGTAATCTCCTGGAAGGTGGCATAGTATTCCGCTCTGGGAATCTCAGCAGCCAGGTCCTTGGAGGAAATGCCGACGGTATTCTGTTCTCTGGCGGCATAGATCTCCGCCAGAATCGTGAGGTCCGGCCGGGAAAGCTGTTCCACAAACTCTGAAAACAGCGCTTTGGTGCGGGAGTAGGTGTGGGGCTGGAATACTACGATGGTACGGCTATAGCCCCGCTGGGGCACGGCGTCCAGCGTGGCCCGAAGCTCTCCGGGATGGTGGGCGTAGTCGTCGTAGATGTCTGCACCCCGGAAGGTGCCCTTGAATTCCATCCGCCGGGCAGCGCCGGTAAAGGAGGTAAGACCGCGGGTGATGGCCTCCGGTTCTACGCCCAGGGCCCAGGCGGCGGCAATAGCAGCCAGTGCATCCATGCAGTTGTGCTTGCCCAAAACCCGGAGGTCCACATGGGTGTAGAAGCTGCCGCCGCAGTATACGTCAAAGCTGGAATAGCCCCGGTCAAAGTGGGTGGGGTATACATCCATATCCGGGGTCATGCCAAAGGTGATCATCCGGCGCTGAATGCCCTGGAGGGCGTCCATGGTGTTTTTGTCCATGCCGTTGGCAATGACGATGCCCCGGTCCGGGGGTGTCAGTTCCGCAAAGGTGCGGAAGGAGTGCTTGATATCCTCCAGATCCTTGAAGAAATCCAGATGATCGGCCTCGATGTCCAGGATTACAGCGATGGTGGGCGTGAAATTCAAAAAGGAATTGCAGTATTCGCAGGATTCCATGATGATGGTGTCTCCCTGGCCCACCCGATGTCCGGCGTCCAGCAGATTGAGATAGCCGCCGATCATCACCGTGGGGTCGATACCAGCTTCCATGGCGATGTGGGTCATCATGGAGGTGGCAGTGGTCTTGCCGTGGGTACCGGAAAAACAGACAGCATTTTCATAGGCGGACATAATATGCCCCCAGGACTGGGCCCGTTCAAACACGGGAATGCCGGCGGCCAAAGCAGCGGCAATCTCCGGATTGTCGTCGTGGGCGGCAGCGGTACGGATCACGCAGTCAGCGCCTTGGATGTTTTCAGCCTTGTGGCCAATGACCACGGGGATGCCCTTAGCAATCAGGTTATCTGTGGCCTTGCTCTGATGCATATCAGAACCGGTCACCGTGATTCCCATACCCTGAAGCACCATGCCCAGGGCGCACATGGATACGCCTCCGATCCCCACCAGGTGGGCCCGTTTGCCGGGAACAAGATATTTGGTTATATGAGAGGTCTGCTCATGACACAATGGAAGTTCCTCCTAAGCGGCGCCGTGGGCGCACAAAATCACCTCTGCCCGAAGGCACAGTTCAACCTGATTATAATACCTTTTCGGTGTTTTCACAAGAGGAAAATGCAAAAAAGGCCCCACCGCAGAAATTGCCATTTTCTGCAGCGGGGCCGAAACAGGCAAGTCAGCTCTGTTCGCCAAGATAGATCTCCACCCGGTTTTGGATGATGGCGGCGGTTTCCTCCGGCGTTTTATCACCGGCGAAGCAGGCTGCGGCCTCCTCCAAAACGATTTGGGCCACAGGAGAATCATAGACCGTCAGGCACCCAGCGTCATAAATCAGCTGCCGGGCGGCCAGGGATTCTTCCTTGGTACAGGAGCCGTTGATCTCCAAATACCATTCCTCTCTGGCATCCAGTGCGTCGCATCGAATGCTGCTCATAATAGTGCCGCTATACTGAAAATCATAGGTCAGCAGGGTGCGCAGGAACAGCCATGCACCCTCCTGGTGGGAGCCCAGGGAACAGATGGAAAATACATTGGAAAACACCAGGTTGGTGCCGTTGCCTTCGGCCCCGGGATAGCCGATCAGGGTTTTGCCT
>CASEPH010000372.1 GCA_949289625.1 uncultured Clostridia bacterium
GTATAAATCAGTATTGGTGGAAACAGCCATTCAGGACCCCACAACTCTGGCAATTTATCGATTCTTGTTTGCTCAAATAGTTTTGTCCTTTGGGGCAGGCAATTATTTGGGCTCTGATTCGTAAAAAGGAAGTCTTAGGAGGACAATATGAGTATTAAAATTGTGACGGATTCAACCTGCGATTTGCCCCGGGAACTCATTCATGCACATCATATTTCGGTGATCCCCCTGCACATAAACAAAGGAGAAGACTCCTTTTTGGATGGCCTCGAAATCACGCCGGAGGATATCTTTTCTTATGTGGAAAAAGGAGGAGATATCTGCACAACAGCTGCGCCAAATCCTATGGAGCTGTCAGAATATTTCGAGGAACTCAGCCTGCAATATGAAGCGGTTATCATGATTACAATTGGCTCCGGTTTTTCAAGCTGCTATCAAAATGCAGTGATTGCTGCCAGTGAATTTTCCAATGTGTACATAGTGGATTCAAAGAATCTATCCAGTGGTCAGGGGATTATTGTGATGGAAGCGGCCAAAATGGCAGAACAGGGCGTCTCACCCGAAAAGATATGTATGCGCTTGGAGAGTGCCGCAAGCCGTGTCAATGCCAGCTTTATTCTTGACCGGTTGGACTATATGCGAAAGGGCGGCCGTTGTTCTTCCGTTGCGGCACTGGGGGCAAATTTGATGCATCTGAAACCGTGCATCGAAGTCAGCGGTGGAATCATGCGCGTAGGAAAAAAGTATCGGGGTTCTCTGGAAAAAGTCATGTATCAATATACCAAAGACCGCATTTCGGTACCCGGAAATATTTCTGATGGACGTGTCTATATTGTATATCCATCTGCTAAGCGGGAAGCTGTGGACGCTGCGAGGCAGGTCCTGACCGAAGATAAAAGATTCACTGATATTCAAGAGACCTTCGCGGGCTGCACAGTAGCATGCCATTGCGGACCCAACACGATTGGTGTGATGTTTCTTGAGGATTAGAAAACAAATAATGGAAAAGCGAGCAGCTGTTGTGATAGGAGCAGAACATGGATTTTCATGGATTTTATACTGGTAAAATTTTTGATGCCTATCAATATCTCGGCGCTCATATAACGGACGCCGGCGTAGTATTCCGCACCTTTGCTCCGGGAGCGCAGAAGGTTTCGCTGATTGGAGAATGCAGCCAATGGCGGGAATACGATATGAATCGGGTCTATGATGGAAACTTCTGGGAGCGTTATGTGGACAGTGTCAAACCGGGAAGCATGTACAAATACCGGATTTATGAAAAAAGCGGTAGCTGCGTTGACCACTGTGATCCGTATGGTTTTGGAATGGAGTTGAGGCCCAATTCCGCATCCATCGTTCGGGATATGAACTCCTACCAGTTCCATGACTCAGCCTGGATGCTTTCCCGCTCTGACTGCAAAAACAGGCCACTTAATATCTATGAACTCCATTTCGGATCATTCCGAAAGCCATCGGAGAGAGCGGATGATTGGTATACTTATGAGGAAATGGCGGATATTTTGATTCCGTATCTCAAGCAAAACGGATATAACTATCTGGAAATTATGCCGCTGAACGAGCATCCCTGTGATGAATCCTGGGGCTATCAAAGCACTGGCTTTTTCAGCCCAACCTCCCGTTATGGAACAGCAGATCAGCTAAAGGCCTTTGTAGACGCCTGCCATCAGAATGGCATAGGTGTCATCATGGATTTTGTTCCGGTACATTTTGCGGTAGACGGCTATGCTTTAGCTCAATTTGACGGCACAGCTTTGTATGAGTACCCCCATGCGGCAGTGGGTGTCAGTGAATGGGGAAGCCTAAACTTCATGCACTCTCGTGGTGAGGTTCGCAGCTTTCTGCAATCTGCCGCGAATTACTGGCTGGCGGAATTTCATGTAGATGGCCTGCGCATGGACGCAATCAGCCGCATGATTTATTGGCAGGGAGACCCTGGACGGGGTGTCAATCTGGACGCAGTAAAATTCCTGCAATATATGAATCGGGGGTTGAAGACACTGCATCCAACCGCAATTCTGATAGCGGAGGACTCCACATCCTATCCCAACGTTACAAAGTCTGTGTCTGAAAACGGCCTTGGATTTGACTATAAGTGGGACATGGGCTGGATGAACGACACCTTGGATTACTGCCGCACGGCTCCCGCATATCGCGGCATGAACTATCATAAGCTGACCTTTTCCATGATGTATTACTATCATGACCATTTTCTTCTGCCGCTGTCCCATGATGAAGTCGTTCACGGAAAAGCTACAATCCTGCAAAAAATGAACGGTCAATATGAGAAGAAATTCCCTCAAGCCAGAATTCTCTATATGTATATGTATGCCCATCCGGGGAAAAAGCTGAATTTTATGGGGAATGAGATTGGGCAACTGCGAGAGTGGGATGAAAAGCGGCAGCAGGACTGGAACTTGTTGGATTTTCCTGTACATCGGGAGTTCCATCGCTTCATGATGGACTTGAACCATATTTATCTGCAACATCTTGCTCTGTCTGAAAAAGATTACGATCCCGATGGCTTTCGGTGGCTGGACTGCCATCAGGAGGAGCGGTGTATCTACGCCTTTGAACGCATAGGAAGCAGTGAACGAATCATCGCTGTCTTTAATTTTTCCAACTGTGAACAGATATACCAATTAAAGGTACGGAATTCGCAAACTGTCCAGGTGCTGCTGAGCAGTAATTGGGTAATTTACGGCGGCGATGAAACAAGTTGCGGCGCAAATTTGACGCCCAAAAACAACATACTGGAATTGACGATGAAACCCTATACGGCGCTTTATATGGTGGTGTGCAGTACAAATAAAAACTGAGTACAAAATACAGACAAAAGCAGTCCCTTTGCCTAAAAAACAGGCATGGGGGCTGCTTTTGCCCATATCATGTGCAGGAGTTTCCGGCTACAATACAAGCACAAACAAAAAACAAGGAGGCGCACAATATGTATTATGCAAGCGGCACTTATGAAGCATTTGCACGTCCTTTGAAGCCGGAGGGCGTTGACCAGAAGTCGGCCTATATTATCGGCACCGGGCTGGCGGCCCTGACCGCAGCCTGCTATCTGGTGCGGGATGGTCAGATGAAAGGTGAGCACATCCATCTCTTTGAGAAAGACCCCATCCCCGGTGGAGCCTGCGACGGCTGGGAGTATCCCGGTGTGGGATATGTCATGCGCGGTGGCCGCGAGATGGACAATCATTTTGAGGTCATGTGGGATCTGTTCCACTCCATTCCTTCCATTGAGACGGAGGGCGTCAGTGTTCTGGACGAATACTACTGGCTGAACAAAAAGGACCCCAACTACTCCCTCTGCCGTGCCACTGTCAATCGGGGCGAGGATGCCCACACCGACGGGAAGTTTGCCCTGTCCGACAAGGCGGCCATGGAGATCATGAAGCTGTTCTTCACCCCCGACGAGCAGCTTTATGACAAGCGCATCACGGATTTCTTTGACGACGAGGTACTGAACTCCAACTTCTGGCTCTACTGGCGCACTATGTTCGCCTTCGAGAACTGGCACAGCGCCCTGGAGATGAAACTCTACATCAAACGCTTCGTCCACCATGTGGGCGGTCTGCCGGATTTCAAGGCCCTGCGATTCACGAAGTACAACCAGTATGAGTCCATGATCCTCCCCATGATCAAGTATCTGGAATCTCACAATGTCCAGTTCCACTACAACACCAAGGTCGTCAATGTGGAATTCGACATCCAAACCGACAGGAAGCTCGCCAAACGCGTCGAACTGCTTGTGGACAACAGGACCGAATACGTGGACCTGACCGAGAATGATCTGGTGTTCATCACCAACGGCGGCTGCGTGGAAAACTCCACCATTGGTTCCCAGAATGCTCCTGCTGCCTTCAACACTGAGATTAAGCCGGGCGGCGGCTGGGATATGTGGCGTAAGATTGCCGCCCAGGACCCCTCCTTCGGCCATCCCGATAAGTTCTGCTATGATCCCGAGCAGTCCAACTGGATGAGTGCCACTGTCACTACTCTGGACCAGAAGATCATTCCCTATATCAAGAACATCTGTAAGCGCGATCCGTTCAGCGGCGGCGTTGTCACCGGCGGCATCGTCACGGTGAAGGACTCCAGCTGGCTTCTCAGCTGGACTATCAACCGCCAGCCCCAGTTCCGCAGCCAGCCCAAGGACCAGTGCCTGGTCTGGGTCTACGGGCTGTTTTCCGATAAGCCGGGCGACTATGTGAAAAAGCCCATGCGGGAGTGCACCGGCAAAGAGATCTGCATGGAGTGGCTGTACCACATCGGCGTGCCGGAGAGCGAAATTGTGGAGTTAGCCGAGCACAGCGCCAATACCGTGCCGGTCATGATGCCTTATATCACTGCTTTCTTTATGCCCCGCGCCGCGGGCGACCGCCCCGACGTTGTTCCCGAGGGTGCCGTCAACTTTGCCTTCCTGGGCCAGTTTGCCGAGACTAAGCGGGACACCATCTTCACCACCGAGTACTCCATGCGCACCGGCATGGAGGCCGTTTATACCCTGTTGGACATCGACCGGGGTGTGCCGGAGGTTTGGGGCAGCACCTATGATATCCGTGACCTGTTAAACGCGACTATCCAAATGCGGGACGGCAAGCCGCTGACGGAGATGGACCTGGGCTTCAAGGAGAAAATGGTTGTCAAAAAGCTGCTGGAGAAGATTCAGGGAACCGACATTGAAAAACTGCTGAAAGAATATCATGTCATTTAAACCAGAATGTTCTGGTAAATGAAACGGGGCTCCCACACTCAGCCGAGCCTGTCAGAGTGTGGGAGCCCCATTCTATAACAAAGGGAAGGAGATGTTGGCAGTGCCCTCAAATAAGCGGATTTGGGCCGCAAAGGTCGGCTATATTATCATTTCCATACTGATTGGTGTGCTGGGCATTGTGCTGATCGCTGTTCCGAATTTTTCCGTTTCGCTGTTATGCCGACTTGGCGGCGGAATCCTGATTCTGTTCGGCATTGTAAAAATTATCGGCTATTGCTCAAATGACTTATACCGATTGGCTTTTCAATATGATTTGGCAATTGGTATTTTGCTCATTGCGCTTGGCGCGATTCTGATACTCCGCACACGCATTATGACCAGTCTCATCTGCGTTCTTCTGGGAATTTATACGCTTGCCGATGCGCTTTTGAAAATACAAATTTCCGTCGATTCAAAAGCATTTGGCATTTGCCAGTGGTGGCTGATCCTCGTGGTGGCGATTATCACCGGCGTCGTTGGCTTTCTGCTGGTTTTCCGCCCGTCAGAAAACGCACGGATTGTTATGATTTTGCTGGGACTGGCCCTCCTTATGGAAGGTGCATTGAATTTCATTACGGTTCTGACATCTGTTAAAGTCAATCACCATCAACCGCCGATTGTCACCGGAAGTGAACATGAGGAAATCAAGTAGAATTTGTACCTATACATGCCCATAGAGCTTTTATAAAAAGAAATCAAAATACATAAGGGAGGATGTCATAATGAATGCTTCAACAGCAATCAAAAAATTCGGATTGGAGCAGGCCTTCAACTACCTGTATAAGGATCCAAAAGAAAATCTCGTAAAGCTGATGGATTGGGCGGATAAGTTTGCAGGCGGCGAGTTTGAAACGCAGCGGAAGCTCATCCGCGAGGCGATCACGGATCCGAAGCACCCCTACTATCCCTTCATTCAGCGGCTTCTCACAGACATCGACCCGGAGGTCATGAAGACCATCGCCGTGAACTTCTTTATCAACGCCTCCTTGGTTGGATGGCCCAAGCAGGAGGAGTGCCGCAAGAAATATGGCTGCAATATTCCATGGGCCATTCTTCTGGACCCCACCAGTGCCTGCAACCTCCACTGCACCGGCTGCTGGGCCGCTGAGTACGGCAACAAGCTGAACCTGACCTACGAGGAGATCGACGGCATTATCCAGCAGGGCAAGGAACTGGGAATCTACATGTACATCTACACCGGCGGTGAGCCGCTGGTGCGCAAGAAGGACCTGATCCGCCTTTGTGAAAAGCACTCCGACTGCATTTTCCTCAGCTTTACCAACGCCACACTGATCGATGAGGCCTTTGCGGATGAGATGCTACGGGTAAAGAATTTTGTCCCCGCGATTTCCCTGGAGGGCTCCGAGAGCGCCACAGATGGTCGGCGCGGCGACGGCGTGTACGGCAAGGTCATGAAGGCCATCGATCTGCTGCACCAGAAAAAGCTGGTCTACGGGATTTCCGCCTGCTACACCAGCGCCAATTTCGAGTCCATTACCTCTGAGGCGTTCTTCGATCAACTAATCGGCCTGGGCTGCTATTTCATTTGGTACTTCCACTATATGCCGGTGGGCAATGACGCCTCTCCGGAGCTGCTGCCCACTCCGGAGCAGCGGATCGCTACCTATCACCGCATCCGGAAATACCGGGCGGAGAAGCCCCTGTTCGCCATGGACTTCCAGAACGACGCGGAGTATGTGGGTGGCTGTATTGCCGGCGGCCGCAGGTATCTGCACATCAATGCCAACGGTGAT
>CASEPH010000373.1 GCA_949289625.1 uncultured Clostridia bacterium
GCCTAAAAGCTGGTTCAAACTAGAGTTTGGATGCTGGGCATTTTCCTGGTTGGAGCAAAAGATACGATAAGATGGTATGCCGTGTTTTTGTGTGAGGCGAAATAGAAGCTGCTGAAAATCGTTTTGAAAGTGTTTCAGCCATTTATGATGAGCGGTGGAATTGGCCTTCGTGTTTCCGGAATTGCGCCAGATCGTTTCATCGCCGTATTCTATTCCGGCCTTGGCGCTTCTTTGCTTTTGGCGGGAATTTTGTTTGGAAGAAATTACATAAGAGTACGTTTTGCCAGCTGCGCAACGAAATATGGTTCAGATTGAACAATTGGTTCGTTAAAAATACAAATTCTAAAAGCACTATTTTGCCAGTCTTCGTAATAAAAACTGCAAGCAGTCTTTAAAATATATTCAAGAATCTTTTTTTACAATACCCTGAGATAGACACTTTATCCAACGAAAGGTCCCTTGCCATATAAAAATCCATGCAAATAGTTTCCCTTCCATTCCTTGACACATGACGGCGGACTGTGCTAATATATGCTATAGAGAGATGCAAGCATTTTATATCATAGTTGCAAAGTCTGATGAGACGTCTTTTTGCTTGGACCATTATTTTGACTGGTACAAGCAACCGAATTATTATCTACACTGGGAAAAATGCCCGGTAATGTGCAAATGCTTGTAAAAATTACAAAACCCGGCTGGCTCTCCCCTGCCGGCATTTTTGCTATTTGTAACATCTTTCAAAAAAACGGCTATACTGTGATAAGGAGCGATTTGCGATGGAAAAATGGAAAGTAGGAATCGTGGGTGCCACCGGCATGGTGGGACAGCGGTTTGTCACACTGATGGACGGTCACCCCTGGTTTGAGCCTGTTGCATTGGCTGCTTCCTCCAGTTCCGCAGGAAAGCCGTATGCCGAGGCTGTAGGCCCAAAGTGGTGTATGGAGCAGGAGATTCCAGATTGGGCAAAATCCATGATTGTTCTGGATGCCAACGCTGACGCGGAAAAGCTGGCAGCTCAGGTGGATTTCATCTTCTGTGCAGTGGATATGAAAAAAGCGGACATCCAGGCTCTGGAATACCGTTATGCCAAGTTGGAATGTCCTGTGGTCTCCAATAACAGTGCCCATCGGGGTACGCCAGACGTCCCCATGGTGATCCCGGAGATCAACTGGCAGCATCTTGCGGTAATAGACGCTCAGAAAAAGCGATTGGGTACAAAGCGTGGCTTTATCGCTGTAAAATCCAACTGCAGCCTGCAAAGCTACGTTCCCGCCCTTTCCATCATCAAGGAGCGGTTTGGTCTGGAAAAGATCCTGGTGTGTACATATCAGGCCATCTCCGGAGCTGGAAAGACCTTCAAAACCTGGCCAGAGATGCTGGATAATGTGATTCCCTACATCGGCGGCGAGGAGGAAAAATCCGAACAAGAACCCATGAAGATCTGGGGCCATGTGGAGGGCGACCAAATCGTCAATGCCACGGAGCCTAACGTGACGGCCCAATGCCTGCGGGTGCCGGTGTCCAACGGCCATATGGCAGCGGTGTTCGCCTCCTTCCGGGAACCTGTAGATTTTGACGAGATCAAAACCATGTGGCGGGAGTTCCGTGGAAAGCCTCAGGAACTGAAGTTGCCCCATGCACCGAAGCAGTTTATCCACTATTTTGAGGAGGACAATATGCCCCAAACCCGGCTTCACCGGGATTTGGAGGGCGGTATGGCCATCTCTGTGGGCCGGCTTCGGAAAGACACCCAGTATGATATGAAATTCGTCTGTCTGTCGCACAATACGCTTCGAGGCGCAGCCGGCGGCGGTGTTCTGCTGGCCGAGCTACTTTGTGCAGAAGGTTACATCGACAAAAAGTAAAGGGAGGCCTATTATGAAGAAGCCTTTGTTCACCGGCACCAGTGTTGCCATCGTTACGCCCATGTATCCCGACGGATCCGTCAATTATGAGAAACTGGGCGAACTAATTGACTTTCAGATTGCCGGTGGTACAGCCGCCATCACCATCTGCGGCACGACAGGAGAATCCTCTACCCTGAAAGACGCCGAGCATCTAGCTGCCATTAAATTCACTGTGGAGCATGTGGCAGGCCGAATTCCGGTGATTGCCGGCACCGGCAGCAACGAAACTGCCCATGCCATCGAGCTGAGCAAGGAAGCGGATTCCTACGGCGTGGACGGACTGCTGCTGGTCACACCCTATTACAACAAGTGTACCCCAAAAGGACTGATTCGGCATTACACACAGATTGCCGACAGCGTCCATGTTCCCTCCATTGTCTACAATGTCCCCTCCCGGACTGGCGTTTCCATATCGGTACCTGTTTACAAGGAGCTTTCATGCCATCCGCTTATCAACGGCGTGAAAGAAGCCTCCGGCAGTACGGAAATCGTGGTTCGGACCATTGCTGCCTGTGGAGACGAATTGAATATTTGGAGCGGCAACGACAGTCAGATTGTACCCTATATGGCCATGGGGGCCAAAGGTGTTATCTCTGTACTGGCCAATATCTGCCCAAAAGTTACCGCTGATATGACGGCAGCCTGCCTTGCTGGGGATTACGCAAAGGCAGCCGCCATGCAGGTGGACTATATGGAGCTGATCGACGCGCTGTTCTGTGAAGTCAATCCCATTCCCGTAAAAACTGCGCTGAATCTCATGGGGATGGAAGCTGGTCCTCTGCGGATGCCCCTTTGCGAGATGGAGCCTGCCAATGAAGCCCATCTCAAGGACGTAATGGGAAAGATGGGGATTCCCCTGATCTGATCGCATAGAGAAAGGATGTCAAAATGGTTCGTGTCATGATTTCCGGCTGTAACGGAAAAATGGGCGGCATAGTGGCTGCCATGTGTGAGGCCTATCCCAACATTCAGGTGGTAGCTGGAGTGGACCTCCATGCCGGCGGAGACAAGGCGTTTCCCGTCTTTGCCGATCCCATGGAGTGTACCGTCCCGGTGGACTGCGTCATCGACTTCTCCAACCCGGCGGCATTGCCCAGTCTGCTGCGCTACTGCAAGAAATCCGGTGCCGCTGTGGTTCTTGCCACAACAGGCTATTCGGAACAACAGCTGCAGGAGATCCAGGAGGCCGCCAACGAGATCCGGATCTTTAAATCCGCCAATATGAGTCTTGGTATCAATGTCTTGGTATCTCTGGTGCGTCAGGCAACCCGAATTCTCGGCAAGTCATCCGATATAGAGATCGTAGAAAAGCACCACAGGCGCAAATTGGACGCTCCTAGTGGCACTGCTATTATGATAGCCGATGCCGCTGCGGCAGAACTGCCGGAAAAACCCGAATATATTTACGACCGGCACGCGGTGCGGCAAAAGCGTGGTAAGCAGGAAATCGGCATCAGCTCCGTCCGGGGCGGCACCATCGTGGGAGAGCACGAGATCCTGTTTGCCGGCACCGACGAGGTGCTGGAAATCAAACACACCGCTTATTCCAGAGAAATATTTGCCAATGGTGCGGTCCGGGCAGCAGAATTTATCTCCACCCGGACAGCTCCTGGCCTATACGATATGGAAGCACTTGTTTCGGAGGTAATCTAACATGGGCAAAATTTCTGAAATCACATACTGCCGCAACGTGGCTCTGGTGACGCTGCGGAATGTCCCCTATGAGAGCGGGATCATCGGTGAAATTTTCACTGCGATTTCTGATCACGGCGTCAACGTGGATATGATCTCCCAGACTGCTCCTTTGGGGAAAACCATTTCCATCGCTTTCAGCATCTCCGCAGAGGCCATGGGGGATCTGATGCCGGTGGTCAACGGGTTTAAGCCCAAATACCCCCAGCTCAATATGGAGATGGCTGTGGGCATGACCAAGCTGAATTTCTATGACGCGAATATGGTCAGCACCCCCGGCGTAGCTGCCCAGGTTTTTAGTATGCTGGCAACGGGAAATGTCTGCGTCACTATGATTACCACCTCGGTGACAGATATCTCTGTTTTGATCCCCGAGCATGAGGAGGATACGGCCCTTTCCTTGTGTCGAAGCACGTATCACATCGAACCGCAGGAGTCGGATTCCCTCTGAGTAACGTAGTTTCCAAAAAAGCCCTTCGGAGACAGACTCTATGATCTGTCCTCCGAAGGGTTCTTTTTCGCAAAAATAACAATTTTCTGCTCTGAGTAATTGAGGGGGCGTCCTGAGAACTCCCGCAGACTTCCTCTTCCCTTCCCTTCCTTTCCTCTTCCCTTCCTTTCCTCTTCCCTTCCTCTTCCTCCGAAGATTTGATCCAAGTTGGGAGCAAAAAAGAAACACATTTGAAACTGATTTGGAACTGGTTTGGAATTGATTTGGAACGAATTTGGAACAGATGTGGAACCAGGTTGGAATCCATGCTGCTGAAATCAGACGAGCTTATTCCACCACAGCCTTATGGTAGATCTTCTTCCCCTTCCGGATCACCACGCCGTTTTGCAGCTGGGAAAGGGTCAGGCGCATGGCCGGATCCGTGACCTTCTGATCCTCCAGGAATACGCCTCCCTGCTGTACCAGGCGACGGGCCTCTCCGTTGGACTTGGCCAGACCGCACCGGACCATCAAGGTCAATACACCGATCTCGCCATCGGTCAGGTCATCAGCAGACAAGGTGGTCGTGGGCATATCCTCCGAGGAACCCCCTGCGGAAAAAATCGCTTTCGCAGCAGCTTGTGCTTTCTCTGCTTCGGCCTCTCCGTGAACCATCTTGGTCAGTTCATATGCTAGGATTTCCTTGGCCTGGTTAAGTTGGCTGCCCTCCCAGGTATCCATCTGATCGATCTGCTCCAGGGGCAGGAAGGTCAGCATCCGGATGCATTTCATCACGTCTTCATCCCCTACGTTTCTCCAGTACTGGTAGAAGTCGTAGGGTGAGGTCTTGTTGGCGTCCAGCCAGACGGCGTTACCGGCGGTCTTGCCCATCTTCTTGCCCTGGGAGTCGGTGAGCAGGGTGATGGTCATACAGTGAGCATCCTTACCCAGCTTTCTGCGAATGAGCTCCGTACCGCCCAGCATATTGCTCCACTGATCATTGCCACCGAACTGCATATTGCAGCCGTACTTCTGGAACATGTAGTAGAAGTCGTAGGACTGCATAATCATGTAGTTAAACTCCAGGAAGGAAAGCCCCTTCTCCATCCGCTGCTTATAGCATTCTGCCCGCAGCATGTTGTTTACAGAGAAGCAAGCACCCACCTCCCGAAGCAAATCCACATAGTTGAGGCTCAGCAGCCAGTCAGCATTGTTGACCATCATGGCCTTGCCATCCCCGAAATCGATGAAACGCTCCATCTGCTTCTTAAAGCATTCTGCATTATGCTCAATATCCTCTCGGGTCAGCATTTTACGCATATCCGTCCGGCCTGAGGGATCGCCGATCATAGTGGTACCGCCGCCAATCAGGGCGATAGGCTTATTCCCGGCCATCTGCAGCCGCTTCATCAAGGTCAGAGCCATGAAATGGCCTGCGGTAAGACTGTCGGCAGTGCAGTCAAAGCCGATATAGAATGTGGCTTTTCCCTCGTTGATCATCGTTTTGATTTCTTCTTCATTGGTCACCTGGGCAATCAACCCCCGGGCTACCAGTTCATCATACAGTGTCATATATTTCGCTCCTTCAAAATATAAAATACAAAATAAAAACCCTCTGCTCCAAAAGAGCAGAGGGCGTTGATTACGCGGTACCACCTCTGAACGCACCTGCCTCACGGCAGATACCTTATGAAGTCAAACAACTCCTGCGCAATAACGGGCGCACCCGTGGGGGCCTACTAATTTCTGTTCGGCCGGAAGCTCGGGAGGGTAATTTCCACAGAGGCCGTCTCCCCTTTTCACCAACCAGGGGTTCTCTATCCACGGTAATCTCTGCGTACTGTGCTCCGTCATCGCTGTTCTCGGTTATGGATTATGGAAAGTATAGCAGGCTTTTCTGCGGTTGTCAACCCCACGAGGCTCAGAAGCCCAGCAGATTTCGCAGAATTCCAAAGGCAAGTAGCACGACAACCATGATCCAGATCAGAGTATTATCCAGCCTGTTGAGTTTTTTGTATCCTGTGCGGACATAGCGCACTGCCCATCGCACCGTCAGGAACACCGCCAGAGGCAGCAGCAAAAAGGCGGCCGCATTTTGCCGAAAGGCGCCGGGTAGATCCCCATGCGACAGACAAATCAGCATCCGGGTCATACCGCAGCCGGGACATTTGAGTCCCGTGAGCACATGGAACATACACGGGATCCCTGCCACATGGCCGGCGAACCAAACGTAGGCCAATCCCACAGCCGGCAGCGCTCCTCCTACTGCCAGCAGGCGAAGCAGCCGACGTCTTTGATTATTCGGCAGCAACCTTATTCAGCTCGCTCTGGATCAGGGCCAGGGAAATAATGCTCAGGCCGAATAAAGCCAACAGCAGATACAGGATTCCAAGACTGCTGTCCTGGGACCGACCGTCCAGATACTGGATCTTGTTGACCTTTCCGCCTGCCTTATAGTACCAGTAGAGCATATAAATACCACAGGTGACGATACTCAAAAGAATCACAAGACCACCGCTCATGTCATCCACTTCGCCGCTGGCAGTATTGAGGTCTGTCACCACGCAGTAAACCCAGTACAAACCGTAGATTCCGCAGGTGATGATGCTCAGGACAATGGCCAGAGGGATGCTGCGCACGGGTATCGGCGCACGATATCCACCACCATAGGGTGGGTAGGACGGCCCACCCCCCAACGCTGTTCCGCAGACTGGGCAAAAACTGGCCTGGTTATCCACATTGGTGCCGCATTTTGGACAATACATATTCATTTCCTCCTTTTTCTCTCTTGCTGATTTAAACATCCACATTGGCAGAAAGAATCAGCGTTTCCGCTTCCTCCCGCAACCTGGACAATTCCTGTTCCATGGAACGCTGTTTTCGCTGTAGAAGGTCTAGATGGCCAAGCAGAGGACGCTTTGCATCGGAAATCTGGGTGCGGATCTGCTGGACCTGATGAAGCACAAAGGAATCTACAAAGATATTATCCAGAAAGAAATCCGCAAATTGGAGCCCGGAGCCGACCCCCATGTCCGACCCCAGATCCAACTCCAGACCATGAATACTGCCAGAATACTGGATCAAGGCGCGCTGTAAGCTATCCATCAACTGCCGGACCCGATCCAGCTTATCATACTTGACCATATCGGTAAGGAATCCTCCGCCGATCACATCTACCATGCCCCAGTTGGATGCGCTATGAAGCAGTTCTTCCAGTTCCTCCATCAGCTCCAGCACTCTTGTACCCTCATTGTAAGCAGCCTGCAGCTCCGATTGGGTGCATTGGCCCGCGTCTGCCTTTTGGGAGAGTTCCTGGAGCTTCGTTGCCTGGGGGCCGCCCATTTGCAGGAGCAAACGGCGCTTCTCTCCCAATGCTCGTTCGTATCGTCTAGGAGAATCCTCCAACTCGGACAACCGTTTTGACAGGTCCAGCCGCTGCTGGCGAAGTTCTGCCAACGTTCGTTCTGCATCCTGATATTTGTAAAAGGCAGCCTGTGCTTCCCGCTTGGCCTGTTCCAACTTCTCTTCCTTCTTGCCCATAGCGGAATAGAAGAGGCTGGATAGACTTCCCTGCTCCAGCCGGTCTGCCGCATCCTCCTTTGCCTCTGCTTCCGCAGCCAACTGGGGTAGTAAAGATTCCATTGTCGTGCATTTTTTATAAAGCTGGTCCATTTCCTGCCGTAGACGGCCATATTCCGCCGCCTGTTGCTTCAATAGGCCCATCGCATGAGGGTCAAAATTCATGGCCATTCCTGCTCCCCTTCATTTCTTGTTATCAATATATCTTATTTTGCCTAATCTGTAAAGATACTTCCTGTGCTTTTCCATCGCATATTTGTCTGCTTTTGTGAGATGCTGTCAAGGGAGGTGAACGGTATGTCGGTTTATTCGGATCAAGAGGCGATGTCATCCCTGCCCATGGGATTTGGGATGGCGCTGCTGCAAAACAAGGCGGCCAGGGATGCCTTTGATGCGCTGCCCATGGATCAGCAAACACGGATTCTGGAGGGTGTCCATGGAATCCAGTCCAAGGCGGAGATGCAGCAGTATGTGGCGTCCATTCCAACGCTCCGGTAAAACGGAGCGTACATTCTTGGATTGCTTCAAAGATAGGGTTTGCAATTTCAGGCGGTATTTTGTATAATACAGACATATTTTGCCGCTTTTCAAAAGGAGACCTTCATATGAATGATCATGAAAATAAAATCCAAAATACGGATGAAGGCATTTCCTCTCAATCTGTCCCAACCCCGGAACAGGAGTCCGCAGAACAGTCATCCGAGGCATCTGTGTCCCCTGCTAAGGAGATTACGTCCGCAGAGATGATACAGGAGGAAACTCCGGATGAGGTTTCTTCCGAAGAATCCCCTGCTGAAAATCCGGCTACTGGGGCTTCTCAGAAACCGGATCACCCCAACACTATTGACGCCTCCATCCTTCCCCCTATTGATATGGGTCCCATCGCAACGGAGGAGACTGGGGAATCCCCGCACATACCGGTGGAAAAGCCCCGTAAATGGCGCAAGACATGGCAGCACCACCGGCTGTTTATCATCCTTACGTCGGTGTTTTTGCTGTTGGCGATCGCCATTGCCTCCGGTGTCAGCTATGTTTATTTTGTGATTCATCCCTATGAATCCTACGATAAAATTTTTCCCAATGTATACTGTGCCGGCATCAACCTGGGTGGCATGACCCCAGAAGAAGCCCAAAACGCTGTGGAGGAAGCCCTGCGGTATCCTGCCTACAGCGTCAAGGTCATCCTGCCAGATTGCGAATACGTGTTCCAGCCGGAACAGGTCGGGATCACCCTCAATGGTGCGTCCATTGCCGAAAAGGCCTATGCCTACGGAAGATCCGATCCCAGTGCCTATGGCATGTATAAGGCCTATCGGGCTGCGGAGAAAACGGAATACCGACTTACTGCGGAAACCACGCTGGAATACAGCACGGAAGACATTCAGAATCTGGCAGTGCAAATATACCAGGAAACGGAGGTAAAGCCCACAGCTTCCACCACCACCTGTGACGACAGCACCCACACTGTCACATTGACCCTGGGTGCTCCTGGCTCCCGGATTGCACCGCAAACCATCTATGACGCTGTCTGCGCTGCCTTTGACAGCATGAATTTCTCCGACATTGAACTGGATTACGAAAAGGTGGAAATCGATATGACCGGCCTTCGTACCCTTTGTACGGAATCGGAGTCAAAGTTTTATGTAAATCCTGTGGATCCGGTTATTACTGCCAACGAGGAAACCCACGCCATTGATCTCACCATGGGCACCCTGGGATGGAGTCTGGACGGCACCGCGCTATACAATCTGGCTTCAGAAGCGGTGGAAGCGGAGGATTACGGCCAGGTTTCTCTGGAGATGACCTCCATTGATCCCGTGGATGTGGATATTACCGCCGCTTATTCTGAACTGGCCTGTGAGCCCACAGAGCCTTACTATTACGCCGGCACGGTCTATGAGAGCCAATACGGATACACGTTGGATTGGGAAGCTGCTATCAATCAGATTCTGGACTCCACCTACGGAGAACAGCTCAGTATTCCCATGACGCCCATTGAGCCAAAGCTTACTGCCGAGGAGGTCCGGGCCGTGCTGTTCCGGGATGAGCTCTCCTCCTACAGCACGCCTCATACTTCCAACTCCAACCGGACCAATAACCTGTCCCTGGCCTGCGAAGCCATCAACGGCACCGTCATCAACGCCGGTGAAACCTTTTCCTTTAACGACGTGGTGGGAGAACGCACTGCTGCCAAGGGCTATCGTTCCGCCACAGTCTATGTGGGCAGCGAATCCAAGGAAGAGTTGGGCGGTGGTATCTGCCAGGTCTCCTCTACTATTTATAATGCTGCCCTCTATGCAGAAATGGACATCACCTCCCGGGCCTGCCACACCTTCTTTGTCACCTATGTTCCCGGTGGTCTGGACGCCACCGTCTACTGGGGCTCTCTGGACTTCTGCTTCCGGAACAATACGGACTATCCCATTCGCATTAACGCATGGGTCTCCGGCGGCTACGTTCATATCTCCATCGACGGCACCAAGACCAATGACCATGTGGTAAAGCTGTCGAGCACATGTCTCAGTACGGAGCCCTACAGCACCGTTTATGAGCGAGACAGCTCCTTGCCCGCCGGATACGAAAAGGAAACCACCTATCCCTATACGGGCTACACCTATGAGGCCTATCAGTATATTTATGATGGAAATGGAAACCTGCTTGAAACCAACTACTTGGGGAAGAGCAAATACGATAAACGAGACCGGGTTATCACCATTGGAACCGGCTAAAGGAGGGTGGAACTTGACTCCGGAAGCACTTTTAGAAGCCGCCGAAGAAGCCATGGGAAGAGCCTATGCTCCCTATTCCGGCTATCAGGTGGGAGCGGCACTGCTAACCACAGATGGTAGGGTCTATCAGGGCTGCAATATCGAAAATGCAAGCTTCTCCCCCACTGTCTGTGCCGAACGCTCCGCCTTTTTTAAAGCTGTCTACGATGGCGTGCGTTCATTTCAGGCCATTGCTATTGTCGGTGGAAAAGACGGTAAAATATCCGGTGCTTTTCCACCCTGTGGCGTTTGCCGTCAGGTTATGCGAGAATTTTGCCAGGAAGACTTTGTCGTTTATATGGGTACCGGAAACGGAAAGTATGTCCAGCGAACCCTAGGGGAATTGCTGCCCTGCAGTTTCTCCGCCCAAGAACACATGACTGAATTATGACGCGTTTTTTACGAATATTTATAAATTTTAAAAAAATAGTTGATTTTTTCTGTGCAATATGTCAGAATAGGGCTGCAGTGTAGACTGCAATTGATTTGAAACGGAGGCTTTACCATGAAGAAATTGCTCTCGCTTCTCCTTGCAGCTGCCATGATGCTTGTTGTCTTTTCCGGATGCGGAACGGCGGAAAGCAGTACCTCTGACACTGCTTCCACCGGCACTTCTGCGACTGAAGAAGCAGCTGCTCCCGGCTCTCAGGCGGAACCCAAAAGTAACGAAAAGATCGCACTGGTAACCGATGTGGGAAACATTGATGACGAATCCTTCAATCAGACCTGCTGGGAGGCTGTGGTGGCCTACGGCGAAGCCAACGGCGTGGAAACCATTTATTATAAGCCGACAGAAGATTCAACAGATTCCCGCGTCCTCTCCATCACCCAGGCTGTGAACGAGGGCGCCACTGTGGTGGTACTACCTGGCTATCTTTTCGGTGAGGCTATCGGACTGACCCAGGACAAGTTCCCAGACGTCAAGTTTATTGCGGTAGACGTGGGTGAAGGCGATCTGGGCGATACCAAGCTGGCTTCCAACGCCTATTCCATGGTGTTCCATGAGGAGCAGGCAGGCTATCTGGCCGGATATGCAGCGGTCAAGGAAGGCTATACCAAACTGGGCTTCTTGGGCGGCATCGAGGTTCCCGCCGTGCAGCGGTATGGATATGGCTATATCCAAGGCGTTGATGCAGCTGCGGAAGAGATGGGCGTGGACGTGGAACTCAAATACACCTACGGCGGCCAGTTCTTTGGCGATGCGAATATTACTGCCAAAATGGAGGGCTGGTACTCCGACGGCACTGAGGTTGTCTTTGCCTGTGGCGGCAGCATCTATACCTCCGCAGTGGAAGCTGCGAATAAGTACGAAGGCAAAGTCATTGGCGTAGACGTGGACCAGTCCCATATCGACCCCTGTATTATTACCTCGGCCATGAAAGGCCTGTATTCAGCCACCTATACCGCGCTGGAAACCTATTTTGGTGGGAAATGGGATACCATTGGCGGCACCCTGGCAAACCTGTCTCTAACGGAAGGTGACTATGTGGGCCTTCCCACCGATACTTGGAGTTTGAAGAACTTTACCGTGGATGAGTATAACACCCTTGTCGATGGCATCAAAAACGGTTCTGTTTCCATTTCTGACAGTATCGAGGCTATGCCAGAGGTTGGCGCTCATGTCACGCTAACAAAGATCAGTTAAACCTTCTTAATAGAAAAAGCCACGGATTGAATTCCGTGGCTTTTTTGCAAAAGTGCACAGAAATTCATGGCTTTGCTTGCTTTTTCTGTGCAATATCCTGTATAATACCCATGTGGATCACAGAAGAAGGGAGATGATGGACGTGAGCGAATATGTCATAGAAATGCTGAACATCACCAAGGAATTTCCCGGGATCAAAGCCAATGATGACATTACGCTTCGTCTAAAAAAGGGTGAAGTCCATGCACTGTTGGGAGAAAACGGCGCGGGAAAATCCACCTTGATGAGCGTATTGTTCGGCCTGTATCAGCCGGAGTCTGGAACCATCAAAAAGGACGGCACTGTGGTAGAAATCAAAAACCCCAACGATGCCACGGCCCTGCATATCGGTATGGTGCATCAACATTTCAAACTTGTGGAATGCTTTACTGTGCTGGATAACATCATTCTAGGCTGTGAACCCTGTAAGGGCGGTCTCTTGAATCGGAATGAAGCCCGCCAGCGCGTGGAAGCTCTTTCGGAAAAATATGGGCTCCGGATTGATCCTGACGCCAAAATCGAGGATATTTCTGTAGGTATGCAGCAGCGAGTAGAGATTTTGAAGATGCTCTACCGGGAGAATGAAATCCTGATTTTTGACGAGCCCACGGCCGTGTTGACCCCTCAGGAAATTGACGAGCTGATGGAGATTATGCGAAACTTCACAAAAGAAGGCAAAAGCATTCTGTTTATTACGCATAAGCTGGCGGAAATCATGGCGGTGGCGGACCGGTGTACCGTACTGCGAAAGGGAAAATGCATGGGCACCGTGGAAATATCCAAGACAAATATTCAGCAGCTGTCCAATATGATGGTGGGACGAGACGTGGAAATGACCGTTTCCAAAGCACTGAGCACCCCTGGTGATCCCATATTGGACGTGGCACACCTGACCGTTCCCTCCAAGATTCACAAAAATAACGCTGTAAAGGACGTATCCTTTCAGGTTTGCAGCGGTGAGATCGTATGCATTGCCGGAATTGAGGGAAATGGCCAGTCGGAACTGGTCTATGCGCTAACAGGTCTTGAAAAGCCTGTATCGGGTACGATTCGACTCAGTGGCAATGATATTACCAGAGCTTCCATTCGATCCAGAAGCAAACTCGGGATGAGTCATATACCAGAGGACCGGCACAAGCACGGTCTTATATTGGATTTTACCCTGGAAGAAAACTTAGTTTTGCAGCGGTATTGGGAACCGGAATTTCAAAAAGGCGGCATCATCAATCAGCCCGCTGTTCGCCA
Source organism: uncultured Clostridia bacterium (assembly GCA_949289625.1). Next base: position 13,306 of record CASEPH010000373.1, read on the forward strand.
GTATGCGGAAAAGCTGATCAACCAGTATGACGTACGATCTGGCCAGGGACCTGTCACCACAGTCCGTTCTATGTCCGGTGGAAATCAGCAAAAGGCTATTATTGCCCGGGAAATCGATAAAAAGCCGGAACTGCTGGTGGCGGTTCAGCCCACGCGCGGATTGGATATAGGCGCCATTGAGTATATCCACCGACAGCTTGTAGCCCAGCGGGATGCTGGCAAAGCCGTGCTGCTGATCTCCCTGGAACTGGATGAGGTGATGAATGTATCCGACCGAATCCTGGTGATGTACGAGGGCGAGCTGGTGGGAGAATTTAATCCGAAGACCACCGACGTTCAGACTCTGGGACTCTATATGTCCGGCGCCAAACGGGGCCATCGCTTTGAGGAGGGATAGATCATGAAAAAGAAACCAGACTCTCCCTTGCTGCGTCAGCACAGTCCTGTGGCGTTATTTTCCTCCCTGGTCTGTGTTGTGGTGGGGCTGCTGCTGGGTTACCTGATCCTGCTGGGACTTAACCCGGAAGGCGCTTGGTCCCAAGGCTTCCGCAGAATCCTCCTGGGCGGGTTCTATATGCAGCCCATTGGCATCGGCAAGGAAATCGCCCAGGCCGCTCCCCTGATTATGACCGGTCTCTCTGTGGGCTTTGCCTTTAAAACGGGACTCTTTAACATCGGAGCTGCCGGACAATATACTGTCGGAGCCTTTGGCGCGCTGTATTTTGCCATTGTGCTGAAATGTCCCTGGTGGGTGTGCCTGCTGGCATCCGCCGTTTTTGGAGCGATTTGGGGCGCAATTCCTGGTATTTTCAAGGCGTTCCTCAATGTCAACGAGGTCATTACCGCCATCATGTTTAACTGGATCGGATTGTATGCAGTAAATACGCTGATCTACGGCGGCGGTACCGGTATTATGTACGACGCCACAAAAACAAAATCCTACAGCCTGCGTACAAATTTCCCGGATGCGGTGATTCCGGATTTCGGTTTGGCGGATAAGTTTATGAATCAGTCCACCACCATCGCCATTTTTATCGCCATTCTCATTGCGATCCTGATCTGGATCATCGTCAACAAGACTGTCTTTGGGTACGAACTCAAAGCCTGCGGCCACAACAAGGACGCTGCCCGGTATGCCGGCATCAACGAGAAAAAGAACATCGTGTTGTCCATGGTGATTGCAGGAGCTCTGGCAGGTTTAGGCGCTGGCCTCTATTATCTCTCTGGCATTGCCGAGTGGAACCCCCAGGATTCCACCGCCCTTCCAGGCATCGGCTTTGACGGTATTTCCGTTGCACTGCTGGCATCATCCAATCCCATTGGCACCATCTTCTCTGCCATTTTCATTTCCCATATTTCCACTGGCGGCAGTTTTATGGATACCAACGTATTCCCCCCGGAGATCGCGGATATTATCTCCGGTGTGGTAATTTACCTGTGCGCCTTCTCCCTTTTGATCCGCAATTGGCTTTCCGGCTCTCTGTTCCGCCGGAAAGGAAATCAGAAGGTCCCGGCGTCCGGTCCACCGGAAAACCAGGATGCCCCAGGAGAGGAGGATCAGCCATGATGCTTTTGTTGAAATATACGCTGATGTATGCCATGGTACTGATGCTGGTTGCCCTGGGTGGAATGTTTTCCGAGCATTCCGGCATTATCAATATTGCCCTGGAAGGGATCATGGTCATTGGCGGGCTGGTGGGCGTTCTGCTCATTCGCCTCTTCCCCCCTGCCATGCCTGCATGGCTTCTTGTGACGTTGAGCATTCTTGGCTCCGCCCTGTTCGGAGGAATCTATTCCTCCCTGCTGGCCTTTGCTTCCGTGAATTTGAAAGCGGACCAAACCATTGGCGGCACAGCGCTGAATTTGCTGGCCACGGCTATTGCACTGGTGGCCGCAAAACGCTTTAATGGTTCCCAATCTGGAAAAATCGACTTTGACAACACCGCGTTTTCCTTTGACATTGGTCCCCTTTCCGTCAATGTATTTTTGTTTTTGGGTCTTGTGTTATTGGTTGTATCCTATGTGATGCTATACCGGACTCGGTTTGGGCTTCGGCTTCAGGCCTGTGGTGAGCATCCCCAGGCAGCAGATTCCGTCGGAATCAACGTCTATAAGATGCGCTGGTGTGGTGTGCTGATCTCTGGTTTTCTGGGCGGTATAGGCGGGTTTGCTTACATCGTTCCGGCAGTATCCTCCTGGAACTTTGAGGTAGGTGTGGCCGGCATGGGCTTCCTGGCTTTGGCCGTCATGATCTTCGGGCAATGGAAACCCTTCCGGATCTTTGGCGCTGCGCTGTTTTTTGCGGTGTTCAAGGCCCTGGCCAATATCGCAGATTCCTCCTTCCTGGCGTTTCTCCAGTGGCCCAAGGAGATTTACAACATGATGCCCTTTATTGCCTCTATGGTTATCCTGGCCTTCACCTCCAAGAAATCTAAAGCACCTAAGGCCGAGGGAATCCCCTATGATAAAAGTTCTAGATAGCCTCAATGAGATGCCTTGATCTTTCTAATCAAATTAAGGACCCGCTGCCCCTTTGCAGCGGGTCCTTAATTATACTTCCCTGGAGGGCAGCACAACAGAAAATTCACATTCTTGGAATATATTTTTGTCCATATCCTCACACCATACCGTGAGCATCACCAGATGTTCCCCGGTCTCCTGGTCCACCCATTTGTCGGTAACATAACCATGGACCAGAGCACAATCCGGCCCCATGCCATGGGTGTTGGTAAATCGCCCCGCTTCTTTGAGATAGGGTACCTTCAGCAGCCAACTCTCCCGGAAGTGGCCTTCTGAGAAATGGTTAAATTGCTTCTCCGGCGGATAGTCGTTGACCATTCGCCAGCCCATTTTTCGGATCATGCCGTCATCACCCATCCAGTTGGTTACCAAACGACGGCAGAAATTCCGTCCAACAAAGTTTAGAAAGTGGGTTCGCTCAGATTCCGGCAGATAGATGACGCCATCTTCGCCCTTCTGAAAACGGCGTTCCACCCGTTTTCCCATAACAAAATCCCGTACCGTATCGCCGGCAATGGCCCCGACAGTGTGATGCATGCCGGTGTATCGCCTGGCATCGTAGTCTGTTACAGGGGATTCCGCTGTCATCGGCGGTTCATCTCCAATGTTGACGTCCTCCCAGTACAGGGTGTCTTTGCCACGGATCACTTCATTGCGCCAGATCTCCTTTAAAACCTCCCAGTCCGCGTCGGTATATCGGTGAGCCGGCCGGACATAGCGGCCGGAATTCCCTTTTTTCTTTGCCTGCTCCATTTGGTGGGCCACCAATTCCTCCCGGCTCGGCATACGGCCGTCTGAAAATTTCCCCAAAAAGCAGGGCCAATGCATTACCGCACGGCATATCAGCTCATCTTTCTGGTTATACATATCCGTGGTGATACAGGTGACGAAGAACCGGGTGGTGGAACCGTCTTCTGTCAGATCAATATATTCCTGCCCCACCTTTTTTGTATGAAAGGAGTCCCCCAAAAAAATTGGCTTATAGTAATACAACTCAAAATCATATCCATCGCCCACATAGGTCTCATCCCCCGAAGGCGGACATTCAAAGCCAAGCTCTCTGGGCAGCATTCCCATTCCCATGGGTTCCCGCATGCCTGCCAGCACCGGCACATCGCCCCAGCGGGTATTTTTCGCGTAATTGTAATCATAGTACAGCGGATTCCAAGGATCCCACCCCTTGGCGTAATAGTACATCTCGTACCCAGACACCACATCCATGTCCTTTGGCTGCCGCTGGGGCGGCATAGGCGGCATTTGGGATTCGTATTCAAGTTTTACCCAGGCATCCAACGCTGCCTGTTCCTCTGGCGTATATACGCCCCGCTGAAACTTTACCAATTCACTCATCGGTTGCTCCCCTTTCTATTGGTTTGATCTAAAAATATTATACGGGGCTTTAGCAAGGGAGACAAGCATCCATCTGTCCATGGCCCTCCCAAACGAATCTAAGATGCCTGGCAAGTAACAAAAACGATCCGATACGCTTTCACGTATCGGATCGTTTTGACATAAGCTTAAATTAGAATGCGCTGTACCAGTCGGGCTCGTTGCTGTGCTCGAACACATAGGGGTTGGGAATCTCGCCGGACTCCACCTTCTTGAACCACTCGCCAGCGTTCTTGGCCATGTTCGCCCAGGACTCGAGGGTCTGAGGAGCCTCCATGTCCTTAGTAGCGTAACGGTAGTCGTTGACGCGGCTGATGTACTTCTCATCCTGCTGAGCGGAGTTCTCGTCGCCCAGGGTGCCATCGGCAATCCGGAGGAGAGAGCCATACTGCTCGGAAACAGTGTGGAGCTTCAGATCCTCAACGAACAGCTTCTTCAGAGGACGCTTTGCCAGGTTAGCCATGATGGTACGGTTCTCGTAGGGCATTCTCTTCCACATACGAGCGATCTCCCAAGCACGCTCCACAGCCTTGCCCTTGGGCACGACTTCGGAAACCATGCCGCCGTCCAGCATATCCTTCGCGGTGAACTGACGGGAGGTCATCATGTAGTAGTTGCCGCGCTTGGTGCCAAAGTAATGCTGAGCCATCAGGCCCATGCCGTCGCCGGGAACCAGACCGCCCTGAGCATGAGGAACTTCCATCTTGGTGTCCTCGGTGCAGATGGTCACGTCGCACAGCATAGCGGAATCCCAGTGGAAGCCGGGGCCGGGAATGGCGCCGATGGTGGGAACATCAATGTCGAAGACCATGTTCTTGATGAGGTTGGTGTCATCAAAGTACTGATGCTGGAAACGCTGAGTGGGCAGCTCGGAGTAGGTCTCCCAGCCGTTGGCGTCGGACTCGATCATCCAGTTGTCGCCGATGTGGGTGAAGATGATGATCTCGTTCTTCCAGTCCATAGACAGGATACGAGTCAGCTGGCTCATCGCACGATGAGACATGCCGGAGTGATGCATGGGGCCATCATTGGTCTTCCAGGTAACCTGAAGGATACCGTCCTCACGCTTCAGGTCAGCGAAAGCCTTAAACCATTCTTTGTACTCGTCAAGCTCGGGCAGCTTGACATAATCAGCCAAAGGTCTTGCCATAAAATGATTCCTCCAAATAGTAAATATTTAATAAACCTCATTATTTTGAGGATTTATCCGCCTCTATTGCTCACATATATTATATAAAAATGTGGCGAAAAAGTAATGTCCAAAACAACAAAATTCGTCTACGACATTAGGCATTTTGCCCAAGGCCTTTCGGAGCAAAACATATGCTTCAAAAAGCCCAGCCCATATAAAAGCAGCCGAAGTTCTTCTCCTTGACCGCATAAAAATACTAACACTTTCTTGCTCCAATGTCAAGTTATAATGCCCTTTTCCAACAGGAACTGAATCAAGTCAAAAAAAAACAGCAGGAAATCGAAACCAATTCGATTTCCTGCCGAAATAACTCAATTTTTAAAACCAGCTAAAGTTCAGGCTTCATCTTCGATTAGGCCATAGCCGCCGTCGTTTCGGGAATAAACAACGGCAAAAGCGCCGTCACGGTCATCATCCCGGAACACAAAGAAGGTATGCCCCAGCATATTCATCTGCAAAATGGCTTCCTCGACGCTCATGGGCTTGATGGAGAACTTTTTGGAACGGACCAGTTCAAAAGCGCTCTCGTCTACAGGCTCCGGCGTCAGCTCCTGCTGATCCACGGAACGAGTAAAGGCATCGGTCCGCAGCCGCTTGGCCAGACGGGTCTTGTTCTTGCGAATCTGCCCCTCGATGGATCCAATGGCAGCATCTACGGAGGCCATCATATCTGTTGTGGTTTCTTCCGCCCGGAAATACATACTGCTGGAATGCACTGTGATCTCAACACGGCAATTTTTCTTCTCTGTCCGGAAAATAACTGCCGCTTCAGCATCTTTCTTAAAATACCGGTCCAGTTTGGTCACTTTTTTCAGGGCATACGCTTTGGTTGCCTCACTAACCGTACATTTTTTTTCATACAACTTTACGTCCATAGCGTTCAGCTCCTTCTTAGCTTCAGGAGTATCACTCCCTCTATGGGTATTCTATCACAAAATTGCCCAGAAGGAAAGAGGATAATTGTCTCTTTCTGGTCAAATCGCCCAAAAGAATGGCGTACAGGGCGCTCAAAATAACACACAAAGGAGCAGAATCAGTGCCGATCCCACTAATTTTGACAAATTGGCCGGCAAAGATCTATGCTTGCGGCACAATTCTTTGCAAAGCCAGCTCAGATACAGGAGAACAATCACTCCCAGAATTCCAATACATGATTCCATGATCTACCTCCGAAATCGATTGATTAATCCCTTTGCCGTATACGGTCGTCTGGAGCAGCATATAACCCGATAGCCGGTTTCCGTCATTGCCTTCTTGAGTGCTTCGTCTGATATGTCTTTTTCGGATACGATCGTCGTCTCCCCTTTCCTGTGGGATGATGTGACTTTTTTTACTGGAAAATGTTTTCGCACCGTATCGTTGATATGCGCTTCGCACATACCGCACATCATTCCCTCGATCTTCATTGTGATCTCGATCATGATTATCACCCACCCTGACATAATTTCATTAGAAGTAAGTTAGTTATATCTAACTTACTTCTAATATACCGAATTCATGCAATTTTGTCAATCCTTCTTTGATATTTCTTAACATCGGTTGACTTTCCGTGAAAGATGCGGTACTGTTGTATCATTAACCCCTCTGGGTGGAAAGAAAGGAAGGAACCGCGTTGATTTATAAAACGCTTACCGAACTGATCGGAAATACACCGCTGCTGGAATTGACGGGAATGGAACGGCTTTGGAATACAGAGGCATCTGTATTTGCCAAGCTGGAATACTTCAATCCTTTGGGCTCTGTGAAGGACCGGGCAGCTCTATATATGATCGAAGCCGGAGAAGCCTCCGGTGCCATCAAACCCGGTACTGTCATCATTGAGCCCACCTCCGGCAACACAGGCATTGGCCTGGCCTACATCACTGCCATCAAGGGCTACCGGCTCATTCTGACCATGCCGGAAAACATGAGTCTGGAACGCAGAAGTCTCCTGGCTGCACTAGGTGCGGAGATCGTGCTGACACCAGCTGCCCTGGGCATGCAGGGCGCAGTGGATCGTGCAGAGGCACTTCATCAGGAGATTGCAGATTCGTTTATTCCCGATCAGTTCAGTAACGAGGCTAATGTGGAGGCCCATGTGAAAACCACGTCTCAAGAGATTCTACGGGATCTGGAGGGCAATGTGGATATTTTTGTGGCAGCCGTGGGCACCGGCGGCACGCTTACTGGCAACGGAAAAGTCCTCAAAGCACATAATCCGGCCTGCCAGGTGGTGGCAGTGGAGCCGGCCTCCTCCCCCCTTCTCAGCAAGGGCTATACGGGGCCCCACAAGATTCAGGGCATCGGCCCCAACTTTGTACCAAAGATTCTGGATCTATCTTTGATCGACGAGATCATTCCCGTCACAGATGACGACGCCTATACCCTATGCCGCCAGCTGGCTAAAACGGAAGGGCTTCTCGTAGGCGTCAGTGCAGGCGCAGCCCTTTGCGCATGTAAAGCGCTGGCTGCACGGCCGGAAAACAAGGGTAAACGAATCGTAACCATTTTGCCGGATACCGGTGAACGCTATCTCTCTGCCAACCTGTTTTCCGATCCGGAATAACAGCGCGCTAATCTCATCGCAATAAGCAGCAGGAAAGGACAGATCACCGCTGTCCTTTCCTGCTGTTCCAATCTGGTTCACTATCTCCGCAGCATTTCCTCTGCACTTTTTAGGGTGTTTTCCGTGATCCTGGCTCCACCGATGAGTCGAGCCAATTCCGCCCGTCTGCCGGTAAGATCCAGCGGAGTCACATGGGTATAGGTCCTCCCCTGCTGTTCCGTTTTGGAGATCAAAAAGTGGGTATCCGCCATGGCAGCAATTTGCGGAAGATGGGTCACGCAGAGTACCTGCTTGCCGATGGACACAGCATGGAGTTTTTCCGCCACCTTTTGGGCCGCTCTACCACTGACACCAGTATCCACCTCGTCAAAAATCATGGTGGGCACCTGGTCTTTTTCCGACATCACGTTTTTCATGGCCAGCATGATTCTGGCCAATTCACCGCCAGAAGCCACCCGATTCATCTGCCGCAGCTCTTCTCCAATGTTGGCGGACATGAGAAACCGGCAGGTGTCTCCCCCGGTTTCATTCAGATGGGGCAGTGGCGTTAGCTGGCACTGAAACTGCACCCGAGGCATATCCAGCTGGCGCAGCTCCTGAATCAGCCGTTGCCCAAAGTTTTCAGCCGCCTGTTTCCGGGAATCACTGAGCTGATCCGCCAGCTTTCTGGTGGCCAGTTTTTTTTCTGTCAAAACCCGACGCAGCTGGGCAATGGTATCCTCCGCCGAGGTAATGGTTTCCAGCTCTTTTTGACATTTCTCCTGATAGGAAAGAATTTCCCGGCAGGTATTTCCATACTTCCGGCGAAGCCGATGAATCTCATCCAATCGGCTTTCAATCCGTTCCAGTCGTTCCGGCGAAAAATCGAAACCGTCCCGCAAATCCCGAACCTGTTCTGCAGCGTCCTGAACGCTGTAGGAGAGGCTTTCCACCAGCTGACGCAGATTCTCCAGTTCCTCCGAAACATCCGCCACCTGGGCCAGGGAGGCCGCTGCTTGTGCAATCAGCGAAGCTGCGCCATCGCTATCCTCTCCACCGTACAGGGCTTCCGCCGCTGTGGTCATGGATCGCATCAGCTTTTCCCCACTGCGGAGCACATTTCTCTGGGCCTCTAGGGTTTCATCCTCGTCCGGCTGCAGTTCCGCCCGCTGAATCTCCTGAATTTGAAATTCCAAGGTTTCGATCCTTCTGGCCTTTTCCGCCTCATCCATGGTCAGGCTTCGGATTTTCCGCCGAAGACCATCCATATCCAGATAAGTCTCCCGATAGGCAGTCAGCAGGTCGTCATGGCCAGCAAAGGCGTCGAGGATTTTGAGATGATTCTCCTCGTCAAAAAGCTGGGCGGAATCATGTTGTCCGTGGATCTGGATCAGCTGCCGACCAAGCCCCCGAAGCATGGTCACCGTTACCGGCGCCCCATTGACTCGGCAAATATTCTTTCCGTCGGCCCAGAGCTCCCGCTGGATCAAAAGTTCATCGCTGTAGGGGATTCCGTTTTCCCCAAACCAAGCATATTCCGGCACCCCGCGAAATACTGCGGAAATTTTAGCGGCATCGCTGCCAGTCCGGATGGTGTCCCGATAAGCACGCTGACCCAAAATTGCGGAAATGGCGTCGATGACAATGGACTTGCCTGCGCCCGTTTCACCGGTGAGCACATTGAATCCCGGCTGAAAGGAGATGTCCGCCTGCTCAATTACCGCAATATTCTCGATATGTAGCAGCTCCAGCATGGCAATTACCTCGCTCTGTTGATGATCCCCCGCAGTTCCTCGCAGAATTCACGCGCATATTCGCTGTCCCGCATTACAATCAGTCCCGTATCGTCACCGGCAATGGTTCCCACCACATAGGCGATGTCCATACTGTCCACCGCCGAGCAGGCGGCAGAAGCCAAACCAGGCAAAGTCTTAATCACAACAATGTTCTGGGCATAATCCAGCTTAATCACGCACTCATGAAAAATATTATTGAGGCGAGAAAAGAAATTTGCAGATTCGTTCTTTTGGACGGTATAGCGATAGGTCCCACTGGGAGACAGTTCCTTCACCAGGCGCAATTCTTTAATATCACGGGAAATAGTAGCCTGGGTGCTGTAAAACCCACTCTCTTTCAGAGCAGCCAAAAGCTGCTCCTGGGTTTCGATATTATTCTGGGCAATCAGCTCCAGTATTTTTGATTGACGCTGACTTTTCATAGCCTCTACCTCTGAAATTTATTGATCAAGGTGCCATAATAGCTGGCATTTTTGATCTTCGCCAGACGCACCTTCCGTCTGGACGCCGTAGCAATCACAACGTCGTCACCGCTGAGCCGAAAGGATTTTCCTCCGTCCACCGATAAAAACGCGCTGCGCTTTCCAATACGACCCACCTGTACCGAAACGACACGGTTTTTCATCAACACCAGAGAGCGAATCCCCATGGCGTGGGCACAAATGGGAGTGACAATGATATTCTCCGCCGTGGGCTCTACAAAGGGACCTCCAGCAGACATAGAATAGGCAGTAGTGCCGGTGGGGGTAGCAATCACCAAGCCGTCTCCGTCAAAGCGCATAGCCTCCACGTGATCGCAGGACACCGTCATCTGGATCACCCGCGCAACAGCTCCCTTGGTAATCACAGCGTCATTGAGGGCGTTGTCTTCATAAATCACCCGGCCATCCCGTTTCACCGCCACATGGACCATCATTCGCTCTTCATAGGGCAGGTGATCCTCCAGGACTCTGGGCAGCAGATCCAGTTCGTTGCTCTCCAGCTCGGCCATAAACCCCATGGTGCCTGTATTGACTCCCAGCATAGGAATTTCCCGGTTGCCCACCAGACGCGCTGCATGAAGGATTGTACCGTCACCGCCAAAGCAGATCATGATATCACAGTCCTTCAGTCCTTCCTCCATGGGCACCAGCCGCATATTGGGCGGAAACTCGTGGTTTTTGTCCACATGAAAGGGCAGACATATTTTGACTTCTGCGCCGTGCTGCTTCAGAATTTTCTCCGCAGCCCGGGTGATCTGAAAGCCCCGGTCCCGGTAAGGGTTGGGCATCAGTGTGATTTTTTTCATAGGCTCACCCTTTCAGTGTTTCGTGGGCCTCCTGGACCACAGATTGAGCGGAAAAATCTTTTACCGCCATCGGTTTCATGGACAGATGTCCCAAAAATTCGATATTTCCTTCCGGGCCCTTGACGGGAGAAAACGTAAGATTTACCACCGTGAATCCAAGGCTGCGGGCCAGTTCCAAAAAGGTCTCCAGAACCTCTACATGGGTATCAGGATCCCGAACCACACCTTTTTTCCCCACTTTCTCTTTACCGGCTTCAAACTGAGGCTTGATTAGGCACAGGACTTGCCCTGCCGGCCCCAGCAGCTTTTGCACCACAGGAAGTACAATTTTCAGGGAAATAAAGGAGACATCAATGACGCTCAGATCCAGAGGTTCTCCCAGCTGCTCCGGTGTGACATTACGGATATTGGTCCGCTCCATGACCACCACCCGGGGATCACTGCGGATACTCCAAGCCAGCTGTCCATAGCCCACATCGATGGCAAAGACCTTTTTCGCCCCATGCTGCAGCAGACAATCCGTAAATCCTCCGGTAGAGGCGCCGGAATCGCTGCATACATAGCCTGTGGGATCCACACCGAAATAGGCCAAAGCCTTTTCCAGCTTCAATCCTCCACGGCTGACATAGGGACAGGTGTTACCGCGAATCTCTATAGCAGCATCCGCCGCTGTCGGCGTTCCGGGCTTGGTTACCCGCTGGTCATTGATAAAGACCAGTCCCTCCATGATGACAGCCTGGGCCTTGGCTCGACTTTCGCAGAGCCCCTGTTGGCATAATAAAACGTCAAGTCGTTCCTTTTTCAAAATGGATAAGCTCCTTTACCGCCCGAGCCACGGATTTTCCATCGATTCCCACCAACTCATGGAGTTGCGGCACCGTTCCGTGGGTCACAAATTTTTCTCCCAAATTCAGGAGACGTACTGCTTTTGGCATAACGCCGGATTCCATCAATGCTACCACAAGCTCCTGCCCGACACAGCCAGAGGAAACGCACTCCTCCAACACCATCAGATGGCCGGTCTTTTGAACAGAAGCGGCAGTCAACTCGGTATGAAGGGGTGCCAAATACCAGAGCTTGATAATCTCTACGGAAATCCCCTGCTGCTCCAGAATCCGGGCTGCATCCATGGCCTCACAAACCATGGGGCCGTAGGTTACGATTGTGGCGTCCGTGCCCTGCCGAAGAACAGTATCCTCCAAAATGCAGTCCTGATAGGTCTCGTTGCCCCCCCTGGGATAACGAACAGCCACAGGTCCTTCCAGCTGGTACACCGCATAATGGATGCTTTTTCGCAGTTCCTCCGTAGAGGCCGGCGCCAAAACCGACATATGGGGCACGGTCCGAAGAAAGCATGCGTCAAATACCCCATGATGGGTCTCTCCGTCGGACCCTACCAGCCCTGCTCGGTCCACAGCAAACACCACATGGAGATTTCCCAGGGCTGCGTCATGGATCAGCATATCATAGGCCCGCTGCAGGAAGGTGGAGTAGATGGCCACCACGGGAAGCATCCCCTGCTTGGCCAGGCCACAACTCATGGTCACAGCATGGCCTTCCGCAATGCCTACGTCAAAAAACCGCCTGGGAAACCGACCGGCAAATTCGGTCAATCCCGTACCCTGTTCCATAGCCGCGGTGATGGCACAGATCCGCCGATCCCGGTCGGCCATGGCACACATGGTCTTTCCAAAGGCGTCAGAGAAGGACTCCTGATGAGCTCCCTTGGCAGCTCCAGATTGAACATTGAAGCTGGAAACGCCATGGAATTCATCAGGATTCTCCTCGGCGTAGCTGTATCCTCGTCCCTTGGTGGTGGTGACATGGAGCAGAACCGGGCAAGCCAGTTCTTTGGCCTGGCGCAGCAGATAGGTCATTTTTTTGATGTCGTGACCATCTACCGGCCCCAGATAGACAAAGCCCATCTCATCAAACATATTACTCCCAATCAGCGCATTTTTCATCCATAATTTAATTCGGTGAACTACGCGATACAGATACTTGCCCCCAGGAACTGTATGGGTAAACCCGTGGAACAGCCGCTTAAAGTTTAGATAAGAGGGCTTGAGGCGCTGTTTGGCCAAAAATTTCGAGATTCCGCCCACATTAGGCTGAATCGACATTCCATTATCGTTGAGGATCACGATGATCGGTTCCTTGCTCTGTCCCGCATCGTTGAGGCCCTCATAAGCAAGCCCACCGGTCAAAGCACCATCGCCAATGACGGCGATGACGCTGTAGTCTTCCCCCATCAGCGTTCTGGCTCTGGCGATACCCAGGGCCGCGGAAACGGAATTGGAGGCGTGTCCTGCCACAAAAGCATCGGCATCTGATTCCGAAGGCTTTGGAAAACCAGCCATACCGCCCAGCTGCCGCAAATGGCGAAACTCCGCTTGCCGTCCGGTCAGCAGCTTGTGTACATAACACTGATGACCAACATCAAATACAATTCTATCCTTATAGGGATCAAAAACCTTATGCAGTGCGATGGTCAGCTCTACGATTCCCAAGTTGGAGGCCAAATGACCCCCTGTTTTAGAAACACTGTTGATCAGAAAGCTTCTGATCTCGTTGCACAGCGCCTGATCCTCTTCCGGCCCAAACGCAAGGAATTGCTCCCGATCGTCTGCTCGTTCCAAAAGATTCAAACTTACACAACCTGTCTATATCCTGCTTCCCGGACAAAACCGGGAATGTCCATGGTATTATACAATAAGACCTTTATCGGCTCTCCGGCATGTCGCCCTTTCTCCCACACGACAGACGAGCCAAAGGAAATTGGGGTGACAGCGGCTCATGACATTATACCATAGGATCGATGATTTTCAATCTGTTTCCTGAAATTTATGCATCATTTCATTCTACCGACAAGGCCCAAGGAAAGGGTTTCGATAAAATCCGTTTTGTAAAATCCTCCGTTTTTCAAAGCACTGAGGGCCTGGGCCGTCTCCTGCTCTACCATTTGGGCGCACCGATCCAGCCCAAACAGGGTCATAAAGGTGCTCTTTCCATTTTCCGCATCAGAACCAATGGGCTTGCCCAGCTCCTGCTGGTCTCCAATGCAATCGAGCATATCATCCCGAATTTGGAACGCCATCCCCAAATGCTGGGCATACGCCCCAGCAGCGGAGATCTGTCCCTCTGTTCCGCCGCCCAAAATGGCACCGATTTGGCAGGCAGCCCGGATCATATCTCCGGTTTTGTGCAGATGCACCTCCCGAAGCTCTTCCTCAGACAGAGAACAATTTTCGCCGTCCAGATCCAGAACCTGTCCCGCCACCATGCCGTCTTCTCCGGCAGCCCGGGACAAAATGGAAATGCACCGCAGCAGTCTTTCTGCCGGGGCATCCATCTCCGCGAGAATATGGAAGGCCGCCGTTAAAAGAGCGTCTCCCGCCAACGTAGCCACAGCCTCCCCATAGACCTTATGGTTGGTGAGACGGCCTCTGCGATAGTCGTCGTCATCCATGCATGGCAAATCATCGTGAATCAGAGAATAGGTATGGATCATCTCAACGGAACAGCCAGCCGGAACCGCAGTCTCTGGCGTGCCGCCGCAGGCTTCGCAGAAGGCCATGCACAGGATGGGACGGAGCCGCTTTCCTCCAGATAGCAAACTATAGCGCATAGCCTCCATCAACACTCGATACCGCGTGTCCTGCAAAAACTGTCGTTCCAAAAACGCCTCTATTTGGGTCTGAAACGACGCTCTTTTTTCCTCATGCTTCGTCATAGTTTAGCTCCTGTTCCACCGGGGACCCATCTGGTCCTTTCATCAGCGCAGTCACCTTTAGCTCCGCTGTGTCCAGAAGCTCAGTGCATTTCACCGATAGCTTGGTTCCCTCTTCAAAAAGCTTCAGGGACTCCTCCAGAGAGACCTCTCCGGATTCCAGCGCTGCAACAATCTCATCTAGCCGTTTCATGGATTCTTCAAAAGTAATTGATCTCTTAGCCATATTCAGTCCTCCATACATGCATCCACAATGGCGTGGATCTTTCCCTCCGCCAGCCGGGCCGTTACTTGATCGCCCGGCTGCAGCTGGTGGGCCGAGCGAATATTTCTTCCCCCATTGTCCTCCAAAATGCTGTACCCACGGGCCAACACCTTTAGGGGACTCATGGCGTCCAAACGGGCAGCCAACATTCCAGCTGTCTTGCTCTTTTGCTGTTTCACAGAACGCCAGGCCGGCAGCAACTGTTCCTGCCGGGAATGCAGCGTCATACGTCCTTGCAAAATCTTTTGTCCCATGATCCGGGCCATCCGTTCATGGAGTCCGTCCAGATACTGCCTCCGATCCGCGAAATACTCCATGGGGGATCGCAGAACCCGGGCTCGCTTTTTGGATTCCAATTCCTGCCGAGCCAGCTTGAGCCGACGATTCATATTCTGGGCCATTCGGATCTCCAGGGATTTCAGTGTCTGACGCAGTTCCGCCTGATCCGGCACCGCCAGTTCTGCCCCATTGGATGGAGTGGCTGCCCGCAGATCCGCCACATAGTCTGCAATGGTTACATCCGGTTCATGTCCCACCGCAGAGATGACCGGAATTTTCGAACGATAAATGGCCCGAGCCACCACTTCCTCATTAAAGGCCCACAGGTCCTCGATGGATCCGCCGCCTCGGCCTACGATCATCAGATCCGCAACATGGAACTGGTTCGCGTAGTCAATGGCAGCAGCAATTTCTCCCGGAGCCTCTGTTCCCTGAACCCGGACGGGCAGTAGGAGCACCTCAGCCAGGGGATATCGGTGTCCTAGAATCCGCAGCATATCCCGCAGCGCAGCGCCTGCAGAGGACGTAACCAGCGCAATTCGGTGAGGATAGGCTGGAATGGGTTTTTTGTGGGCCTCATCAAAGAGCCCCTCCCCTGCCAGCTTTTTTTTCATCTGTTCAAAAGCTACCGTCAGATCGCCAGTCCCCTCTGGGTTCATGGAAACGCAGTAAAGCTGGTATACGCCGTCTCGGGGATATACAGTGATCCGTCCCGCTGCCAGCACCATCATACCATTCTCCGGCGTAAACCGCAGACGGACAGCGCTGGAGCGGAACATAACGCATTTTAGAGAGGCCGTCCCATCCTTCAGGGTAAAATAGTGATGTCCGGAGGGATATCTTTTATAATTACTCAGTTCCCCCCGGACGCAGAGCCCCGTCAACAGGGCGTCCTGCTCCATCATCTCTTTGATATAGGTATTGACCTGGCTGACTTCCAAAATCAGTTCATCCATGTTGTTTCTCCATAATATATGTCAGAACCGCAATCCCCATGGCATTGTCCGTGGAGTATTCCGGCGCCCCAAAAATTCCATCCAGCGGCTCCATTTCCTTTCGTAGCAGCGTATTGGAGGACACGCCGCCGGTAAAAATCACCGGTAGATCACCATACTGACACAACGCCTGCTTCGTCGCAGTTTCCACGGCGTGGATGACGCTCTGGAGCGCAAAGGCCGCCGTTTCACCGTCGGAAGCCCCGGAATCCCGCATCTGTCGAACCTTGTTTTCCATTCCTGACAGGGAAAACGTCATATCCCGAACCTTAACTGGAAAGGGCTTCGCCGCCATATCCGCAGCCAAGCTATCCAACGCTTTGCCCGCGGGAAAAGTCAATCCCAAAAGGAGGCCTGTCCGATCGATGAGCTGTCCGGCGGAAAGATCCGTGGTACCGCCAATTTTCCGGGCCTTCAGTCCCGGCTCCACATAGAGGAGCTCCGTGGTACCTCCGGACAGATGCCAAGCCAGCATGGGTTTATCCAGCAACTCCATCCGGCCTGCACTCCACAGCACCGCAGCCAGATGTCCCTGCTGATGAGAAAACTCATAAAAAGGCACCTGCAGCAGCTTCGATATGGTTTTGGCCTGGGACTCTCCTGCCAAGAAGCAGGGCATATATGAGCCCTCCACGGCTCGAGGGCGCGTACTGGCCCCAATAGCGTCCGGCGTATCCGCTGCCCAGGCATCCGTCATACGGGCAACAATCTCTGGCAATGTTTTCACATGCTGAAACAGGGCCTCGCTCTGCCGAAGGCCCAGAGCACCCGGCTTTACCTCCAAAAGCTTTCCCATGTTGTGCCCCTGGGTTCCGTCGAACCAGGCGGCGGAGGTGGTATAGTTGCTGGTGTCAAACCCCAGAGCTCTCATGCTTCCCGATCCCGGGCAAAGGAGCCTAGGATTCCATTGATAAAGGAAACCTTGTCCTCTTCCTCATATCTTCGGGCGATCTCCACCGCCTCATTGATGACGGCCCCGGTGGGTGCATCCTCCACATAGCAGATCTCAAAAATGGCCAGACGCAGCACCGCCAGCGTCACCTTGGAGATCCGCCCGACTTTCCAGCCGGAGGCGTACTTTTCGATCACAGCGTCGATCTCCTGTTTTTTGACATAAACGCCTCGGACACAGGTTTCGATGTATTGCATCTGTTTGGCGTTGGGCTTTTCCTGATAAAGACTGGTCTCCTCCGCCAATCTGGGATAATACTGATCGTTAAATACCGCTTCCAGCAGTTCCTCAGGCAGTTCGTCATGAAATTCCAGCTCATACACCAAGTGCATCGCAATTTCTCTGGCCATCGTTCTGGTCATAATCATTCCCCTATCTTTTGCAAAAATATCCGCATCATAAATCAACCTATATTATACCTGTTTTTCGAAAAAAAGAAAGCATAAATTTATGTACGGCAAAAGGCGGAGGTTTTCCCCCGCCTTTCACGTCTTATTTTTTCGTTTGTCAATCATACGATGCAGACACTCCAATGCATCAGAAAGGCCCCCCAACCGGTCGATGAGGCCCATGGAGACAGCCTGCTGCCCATAGACCACGCTGCCCACGTCTGAAGCCAGTTCGTCGGTATTGAGCATGAGCTTGACAAATTCCTCCCGGTTTACCTTGGAATTCTTGCAGACAAATTCTACGATCTGGTCCTGAATCCGTTCAAAATAATGATAGGTTTGAGGCGCGCCGATGACGGTACCGCTGATCCGGACCGGATGGATGGTCATGGATGCAGTGGGCACAATCATAGACTTTTTGGCGCACACCGCCAGCGGTACACCGATGGAGTGACCGCCCCCCAGCACCAGCGAAACCGTGGGTTTTTTCATGCCGGCAATTAGCTCTGCAATGGCAAGGCCTGCCTCAATATCACCGCCTACAGTATTCAGGAGGATCAGCAGTCCGTCGATCTCCTGACTCTCCTCGATAGCTGCAATTTGTGGAATCACATGCTCGTATTTCGTGGTTTTTGTGTTCTCTGCCAGGACCTGATGCCCCTCAATCTGTCCAATGATGGTCAAGCAATGGATATTGCTCTGACCCGTTTTCAGTTCTGCACTGCCAAACTCTATGGTTTGTTCCCGCTCTTCCTGCAGTTTATTGGTTTGCTCCTGTTCTTTTGTCATGGTATTTCTCCGTTTCCTGTGAGATTCGTTTTATCCTTCCCGGGAATCCTGCCAATTATGCAGCGGGTTTCCCTGCTGATCCAATACCACCTCCAGGTATTCTCTGCCGTTTTCTCTCACAAGCTGATAAAAGCATAAAAACGGCGTATAGGGCAGAGGCTGTCCCTGCTTCCATGGGAATTGGTATCGGTTTCCCCGGACTCTACCCGGTGGAAGATGATGGTTTCCCACTCTTCCACCAGAAAATCGCTGCCACGCCGCATCTTTCGGACGCAGTTCCCCACGCAAAAGCCGTCCCTGGGGCATCCGTCCGGCAGGCAGACTCATGCGCAGAATCATTTTCCCCTGCTCCGGCACAGGAATTCCCAAGGGAATTTCGCCCTGCTCAAATACGGCATAGAGCCGCATGACCTGCCGGAGCTCCACCTCTCCATAAAACACCATATAAAGTCCGCGTTGTTCCGCCCGCAAAAATCCACAGCATGTTTCCTGCTCCATTACCGGCACCTGCATAACAACACCTCCGCATCAGAATATGCGAAGGTGTTGCATTTTAGCCGTGGAGCCCGAAGCTTACCGCAATGGCGTCGTCTACTTTCTGCATCATGTCCTGGTTCAGGCGTCCCATGTGCTCCCGCAGTCGTTTTTTATCAATGGTGCGGATCTGTTCCAAAAGAACCACAGAGTTCTTTGTCAGGCCCACGGTGGGCCCGATGAGCTCAATATGGGTTGGCAGTCGTGCTTTATTCATTTGTGATGTAATGGCTGCCGCGATCACAGTGGGACTGTGTTTGTTCCCCATGTCGTTCTGCACGATGAGCACCGGCCGTGTTCCGCCCTGTTCGCTTCCCACCACCGGACTGAGATCCGCGTAAAAAATATCCCCTCGTTTTACACTACTATCCATAACCATCCTCACTCCGTGAAATGTTTTGCGCCCTGCAAAGCAGCCGCTTTTGCCGCGCAATTATATTGTCCCACATGGCCGGAATAATATTCATTTCCTGCCATTTCAGTCTATGAAAAGAATGTCGAAGAGTGACACGGCACACTTTGGAAGCAATTATAAGGATGGCAAACGCATGATTCTTCCTGATTCGTCAATACTAACGGCACCATTGGTTTTGGAGGAATCTGCATGCAAACTAAACATTTGGGTCAGCAAACGGTCCGATTTAATTTTCCGCCTTCCATATTGGCCACAGCCTCTGTGGTGGGAAAAAAAGAGGGCGAAGGTCCCCTTCGCACCTGCTTTGACCTGGTCAGCGAGGATACAAAGTTTGGTCAAAACACCTGGGAAAAGGCAGAAAGTCAAATGCAGACTCTGGCGCTGCAAACTGTATTAAAAAAAGCTGCTATATCTTTCTCCCAGGTGGATATGCTCTTTGCCGGAGATCTGCTGAACCAGTGCATCGGCACCAGCTTTGCGGCCCGAGGCACAGATATTCCTTTTTACGGATTATACGGTGCATGCTCCACCATGGCGGAAAGCCTCAGTCTGGCAGCCATGGCGGTGGAGGGAGGCTTTGCAAACTATGCCGTAGCCATGACCTCCTCCCACTTTGCCTCAGCGGAACGACAATACCGTCTCCCCCTGGAGTATGGCGGCCAGCGAACGCCTACAGCCCAGTGGACCGTGACCGGTTCCGGTGCCGCCGTACTCCAGCCCAACGGAGCTCCGCCCTATATTCGCGGTATCACCACCGGGAAGATTGTAGATCTGTGTATTGCCGACGCTAACAATATGGGCGCAGCTATGGCCCCGGCCTTTGTGGACACCGTTCTTGCACATTTTCGGGATACCGGGCTGGATCCTTCGGCCTATGATCTTATTGTGTCCGGGGATTTGGGTTCTGTAGGCAAGGAACTTGCCCAGGATTTGTTCCGTCGGGAAGGATGCAGCCTGGGGGATCGTCTGGACGACTGCGGTACGATGATTTTCGACTTGAAGGCCCAAGATGTCCACGCAGGCGGTTCCGGATGCGGATGCAGCGCCGTGGTGCTCTGCGGATATCTGATGGACAAGCTCAAAAGCAAAAAGTACAAAAATATACTGTTTTGCGGCACAGGAGCATTGCTCTCCCCGGTATCCACACAGCAGGGAGAATCCATCCCCGCCATTTGCCATGCGGTGGCCATCTCTTCTGAAAGTGGGTGTTTGTAATGGAATACTGGAACGCCTTTCTCTGCGGCGGCATTTTGTGCGCCATTGGTCAGCTGCTTATTGACAAAACCAAGCTGACGCCGGCCAAAATTCTAGTCTCCTATGTGGTAGTGGGCGTCATTCTGGGCGGCCTGGGCGTTTATGAGTATATCAAGGATTGGGGCGGCGCTGGAGCCACCATCCCCCTGACCGGCTTTGGCTACA
The DNA here is from genome assembly GCA_949289625.1 of uncultured Clostridia bacterium. The sequence continues at coordinate 33,782 of CASEPH010000373.1, forward strand.
ATCTGGCCAAAGGGGTCCGAGAAGCCATCGACAGAGACGGGTGGATTGGTATTTTTACCGGTGGATTTACCGCCGCAGCCGGAGGTGTCACAGCTGCAATTGTCTTTGGCTATCTGGCAGCGTTGATTTTCCGGCCCAAGGATAAATCCTGAAAGGCTGGTTATACTACCATCGCGGAGCGATCCGACAATACTTGTAAGGAGGATTTTATTCTATGGATATCGAGAATCAGAATCGGAAAGAGCAGAAGCAGAACAATCAGCAGAACCAGAATCGCAAGGAGCAGAAGCAGAACAGCCAGGAGAACTGCGATAAGAACCAGAACCGCAGATAACAAACACTGCGTTCTTCGCGCCAGATAAGGGCGCACAAATAAACAACGAGGCCTGGAACCTGCGGTTTTGGGCCTCGTTGTTTTCTGTGATTCTTGCGAAGTTCGGATGGTTTCCAAGCGGGTATGATCAGCATATACTGAGATAAACCCCAGAAGAGGTGTTGCAAATGCAAAATTGTCCAGACCTCTATTTGCTTTCTACAGTGGCCTATAAGCTGGCAGAATCCGTTCCCAGCAACCAGGAACTGGCGCTGCTGGCCGCCAGTATTACAACACTGGGAGATATGCTGGCTGTCATCCTGACCCACAGAGAAGAAAATGGAGAAACTTAAGAAACCACGTTACATATATGACAAAAGCGATCCGTCCCGGAGCTGAAACATCCGAGACGGATCGCTTCATAGGGTCCGGAGCCGCCGGAGAAATGGAATCACTTGGTCCAGCGAAGAAAGCTCCGCAGTCAGTAACGCCTTAATGTCTTTGTCTGGGGCTTTCATGTCCGGAATCATCACCACAGAACATCCCGCACTGTAAGCCGCCTGGATACCGTGCGGGGAATCCTCCAGCACAAGGCACTTCTCTGCGGGCAGACGCAGGCTGTCTGCAGCCTTAAGAAAAATTTCCGGGTTCGGTTTTCCGTTCTGTACCATATCGCCGGTAACCAGACCGGACAATCTATCCAACACTCCAATATTTTGAAGCCGCCAGGCAGCGTTTTTGTGTCCGGTGGAGGTGGCAACTGCATAGGGGATTTTTACGCTGTCCAGATAATCTAAAAGGGTATAGAGTCCGGGTTTCACAGGAACCCCGTGCTGGCGGCAATACTGTTCTGAACGTTTTCCCACTTCCTCCATAATGTGCAAATAATCGAAGTCATCTCCCAGGCGCTGGGCCACATAGGAACGGGTGTCCCTGTGATTGAGCCCGATGCAATGCTGGACAACATCCCGATGTTCCGGAAACCCCTGTTCCTTCATATACTGACACCACATCTTCAAAAACAGACGCTCCGTGTCGGTCATCAGCCCATCCATATCAAACAGTACGCCCTCAATCACAGTGCGACCTCCTTTCCCAACGAAAGAAAGTATAGATACATTCCATGAACCGGCTTGGAAAAGATCCGCTCCAATGCTCGACGATAGGTCTCCATCTGGCCCCGGTATGTCTCCGCTCTCTGGGGCAAAGAAGCTTCCGAAACCCGGTCTGTCTTGAAGTCCACCACATACCACTGGCCGTTTTCTTCAAAAGCCACGTCCACAACACCTTGCAGCAGCACCGATTCTCCCTCCACATCCGTATAATAGGCGGTGGCATCCTCCAAAATGGAGAACTTAAACTCCCGGATCAAATGGTCGGCAGAAAGAATCCTCCGGCCCAGCTCTGCATGAAACAGTCGCAGAATTGGTTCGGGATCCACTGCTTCCAGCTGCTCCGGAACCATAAACGCCTCGTCCTCCAAACGGCATTTTTCGTTTTTTATGCCCTGTTCCGTCAGGCAGCTTTCAAACGCCGCATATTGGAGAAACAGATGCACCGCCGTTCCTCGTTCTGTGGGCGTCAATCCTTGTTTGCCCCAGACAAAGTCGGGCCTGTGAAGCTGTGGAATGCTGATTTGCACTTTGGCGCCTTCCGCTGCCTCGCTGTCCTTCGTACGGCCCTTAAGCTGAGTTGCCGTCAACTTGGAAGGAGTGACGGTGGCCGTCGGATGCGCATAGCGCCAGTTTAAGCTGTCCAGGAACTCCTCTGGTAACGGTACAGCATCTGAGACAGGTTCCGTTTCATCCGTCTGCCAGACGTTTGTCGGCAATTCCAAAGGCTCCAGAGACTCGTAGCAAATGCGCCAGGGATACTCGGACACCACCAAATCTTGGGCATTGCGTCCACTCTGGGCAAACA
>CASEPH010000374.1 GCA_949289625.1 uncultured Clostridia bacterium
CTGCACCGTAGAAGTGCTGGGCGGTTGCGGCACCGTTGGAACAGCCCCTTCTCCGCCCTCATCATTCGTTTCTGGATCGAGGACTTCCGCCTGTGCCGGATCTTCCTCTGGCTGGACTTCTTCCACAGACTGTTCAGGGGAGCTGGCCTCTGGACTGTCGATAGACTGTCCAGCCGCCTGCGGGTCGCTACTGCACCCAGACAGCAGTGTCAGGGTCAACAGGCAGAACAGCAGAAAGAAGATCGGCGTTTTATACAGCTTCATTTCCGCCTCCCACTCACGCGCAAACTGCCCTGTCTCCGGCCCCCACGATGACCTCTCCCACGGCCTCCGGGATGTTCCGGATGATCTCCCCCGCGGTGGGGACAGTGATGCGGCTGCCGGCCAGGGGGTTCTTGATACTCACCACCGGGGTGGTGACCGTGGCCTGCACCTGGCTGCGCTCAAAGGCCAGGTCGCAGTCCGCCATCTCGCAGTCGACGAGCGTCAGGCCCTTGCAGTAGCACAGGGGCTGTGTGCCGATGATCCTGCACCGCGCTTACAGGAAAGCTCCGTTGCACACCTGGATGACCTGGCCCCGGACGGCTCTCCCCATTTTGCTGGCCAGGTAGAGACAGGCATAAGCCTGATCCATAGGGTCGCACTCCGGTCCGGGGAAGTAGACGACGTGGCCGCTGTACGTCAGCATCTCAGCGCCGCCGGGCTGCTCACCAGCCTTGTTTGCCAGATGAGCAGGGGTGACGGTAGCGCCGGGAGCCACGGCGTTGCAGCGGATGTTGGTGTCAATGAGCCGCATCGCCACGTTCTTGGTCAGGGTGTTCAGCGCCCCCTTGGTGGAGGTATAGGTGGCACCGCAGAAGGGCCGTGTACCGTTCACCGAGGAGATGTTGATAATCACGCCGTCGTTTTTTGGCAGGAAGATTTTCAGCGCCTCCCGGATGTAGCGCATGGGGCCGCCCAGGTTAGTATTCATCACATACAGCATCCAGTCGTCATCGGTCTCGTCGATCATCTTCTGTTCCCCGATACCGGCGTTGTTGATGAGAATATCCACATCTCCGAACTCCTTTAGGGCGGTATCAAAGACCTTTTTGGTATCCTCGGTGGAGCACACGTCGGCTACCACGCCGACTGCTTTGCCGCCCTTGGCCCGGATGCCGTCTACCACTTCGTTGAGCTGCTGGGCATGGCGGGCAGTGATGACCACTGCTGCACCCTCCTCGGCAAAGAGCTCCGCCATCGTGCGGCCCATGCCGTAGCTGGCTCCGGTAATGACAGCGACTTTATCTTTGAGCATCTGTTGTTCCATATTTCTGACCTCATTTCTGAATGTTTTTTGTTGTCTCTCTGTCTGTAGTTTAGGTCAACAGAGCATAAATAGCAAATATTTATATGCGATACAATTCCATAATTGACAGTTATGGAATCAGGCGATATACTGGTTTCGAGGAGGAATGGCTTATGGAGCTGCGTACTCTACATTATTTTTTAACTGTGGCCCGGGAGCAGAGCATCTCCGCAGCGGCGGAGTCCCTGCACATCTCTCAGCCCGCCCTGTCCACCCAGCTGAAGGGGATGGAGGATGAGCTGGGAAAGCAGCTGCTGATCCGGGGGACCAAGGGCTCCCGGAAGGTCTTGCTCACCGAGGAGGGCATGATCCTGCGTCGCCGGGCGGAAGAGATACTCTCCCTGGTACAAAAGGCAGAGGAGGAGATCACCCACTCTGACGAGACCATCGGGGGGGACGTGGTGATTGGCGCAGGGGAGACCGACAGTGTGCGCTTGCTGGCTCAGACGGCCAGGGAACTGCAAAAACAATATCCAGATATCCATTACCACATCTCCAGCGGTAACGCGGAGTATGTGTTGGAATATCTGGATAAGGGATTGATTGACTTCGGCCTGCTGTTCCGGGAGCCCGATCCGAAGAAATATGAGTGGCTGACCCTTCCAGCTGGAGACGTCTGGGGCGTACTGATGCGCCGGGACGCTCCGCTGGCCCGGAAGGCAGCCGTCTGTCCAGAAGATCTGTGGGAGCTACCGCTGATCATTTCCCATCAGAAGGGGGATGACCAGCAGTTGTCCCAGTGGATGGGACGGAAGATTTCCGAGCTGAATGTGGTGGCAACCTATAATCTGGTGTTCAACGCCTCGCTTCTGGTTGACGAGGGCCTTGGCTACGCCCTGTGCTTTGACAAGCTGATCCACACAGAGGGGACCGGTCTGTGCTTCCGCCCGTTCTCCCCAACCATGGAGGCTCCAGGCTATATCGTCTGGAAGAAATATCAGATCTTTTCCAAAGCAGCATGGCAATTTCTTCAAACCGTGCGGGAGAGGATTTCAGATAGAACATCAAAAATATAGTCTATTTCGCAAATTAAAGATGTGTGAACCGGAAAAATTTATCGTTCCTGTTCTTTATTTTTGATTTGTTCAGAAATGTGATTTTCTTTCTGCGCCTGCCGTGCCAACCTTCTTACAATCTGTCGTTCCGTATCTACACCCAGCATACGGGAAACCGCTTTTTTGCTGTCAAACATCAGAATCGGGCTATATTTCTCGCCGTAAGCCTGCTGT
>CASEPH010000375.1 GCA_949289625.1 uncultured Clostridia bacterium
GAATTTTTTTATGCATTTTATTATTGCGAAGTTCGGTATTTTTGGGTTTTGAGGGGAGAAGCTACATTTCTGGTTTCTTGTTAGAATAAATTTGTGGCCATTAGGTGTTTCCTTGCATCCAGATTGTCGTTTTTAGTGAATAGTTGAAAAACGACAATCTGAATCGTGTTGCCCAAGCGTTTGTGTTAGGAAACTTCTTCCGCATAATACTGTGCTTGGGCTGTCCACAGTGCGTAATACTGTCCGCACCGATCTGCCAACAGCTCTGAATGGGGACCGTATTGCACCAGTTCTCCTGCGTGGAATACGGCGATTTCATCGCAGAAGCGGCAGGAAGAAAGTCTATGAGAAATATATACTGCAGTTTTATTTCCCACCATGTCATTAAAATGTGTATAGATTTCATATTCCGCCAAGGGGTCCAGTGCAGCCGTGGGTTCGTCCAAAACCACAAAGGGAGCATCCTTGTACAGCGCTCTGGCCAGTGCGATTTTTTGGGCCTCACCTCCGGACATCGCAACCCCGCTCTTATCAAAGTCCTGATTCAAATAGGTGTCGAGACCGTTGGGAAGCAGGGAGAGCCGTTCCTTAAAACCTGCCTGCTCCAGGCACTGCCGGGCTTTGTCGCGATCATAATTTCGGCTGGAGGCCACGTTTTCGCCCAAGGTAAAGGACAGCAGCTGAAAGTCTTGGAATACCACGGAAAACAGGGACATATATTCGTCGTAATCGTACTTTTGAATATTGATGCCGTTGAGCAGAATTTCCCCTTCCGTGGGATCGTACAAGCGGCATAGAAGCTTGATCATGGTGGATTTTCCGCTGCCGTTTCTGCCGACTACCGCCAGCTTTGTGCCCAGCTTGAAACGGAAATTCAAATGCTTCAGGGCATCGGTATCGCTGCCGGGATAGCGAAAGGACACATCCCGAAATTCGATCTCAAATTCATTGTCGTCCCGTTTTTCCACAGGGATGGTTCCCATATATTTTTTGTTTTGGATGTCCAGAAAGGAATAGGTCAACTCCAGATATTTTGTGTTCCGCAAAAGCGTGGTTAGACTGACCGACAGCTTCCGCACAGAAGCGGAAAATTGTCCAATAGCGCCCACATACTGCACCACAAAACCCATGGGAAATGCACCACCAAGGGCCTTCAAGGCCACATAGATATAGCAGAGCCCATAGCAAATGCTTTCAGACAGTTGACTGATACCCTCGCATCTTGCCCGGATTCTGGCGGTGGCTGTCTCAGCCTCCCAGTCCTCCTTCCGGTGCCGTTCCAGTGCAGCAGAGATTCCACGATGCAACCCATAGAGCCGTATGTCCATCCCTGCTTTGATCAAGTCCGGGAGGCGGAAACCATAATAGACCCAGACCCGGTTCCCCTTTTTGATATGTTCCATGGCGGTCATTCCAAACACACACTCTGTGGAAATGTCCGCCATCCGGATCGCAATCAAAGCTGATGTAACAATCAGCCCCAGAAGCACGATAAAGCACAGCGGAGAATTCAGCCATTGCATGGAATATTCAGGGCTAACGCTGCTGAGAAAGAGGGAGACAGTCATGGCCACCGATGCAATCATTCCTGTTAGCGCAGAGAAAATTTCATTGGTTTCCCATAAGGGACGGTTCAGGCCAAAACTGTTATAGTTGTCGTTCTGGTCAATTTGAGAGCGAAGCTCGTGGACTTTGGCATCTTCCACGTCCTCAAAATCCATGGATAGCATTTTCTCGGCGTACAGATGCTCGGTCCTGTGCCAAAAGGTGAGCTGGTTTGCGTTCTTCCAATGCTCTGCCGTACTGGTGAGCAGCCGGATCAAAAAACCGGTGCAGACAGCGCAGACCGCCCAGAACGCCAGCTTTTCCAAACGGCATTCCCCGGATAGTTCGCTGAGTAGACGTGCAGAAAACCAGATGGTGGCAAAGGGACTGAGGGTGCTGACGATGCCGTAACATACATTGCTGAGAAAGTACTTGCGGTTAATCTTCCACTGAATATTCAAGGCTCTACGGGTGAGTGCAATGCATTTTCTTATGCCCATAGGTGTCTTATTTGTCATGGTCAGCACCTTCTTCCTGCTGTTCTTTGTAGTAGTGGCTTTGAATGGAGAACAGATCATAATACTTGCCATGCAGGGTCAAAAGCTCTGCATGGGAACCTTCTTCCACACTGTTTCCGTTTTCCAGATATAAAATCCGGTCACAGAACCGTGTGCTGGACAGCCGGTGGGAGATATACACAGAGGTCCGTTCCTGGGTCATCTCATGATATTTCTGGTACATCTGATGCTCTGCGATGGGGTCCAGGGCTGCGGTGGGTTCGTCCAGAATGACCATGGGCGCTTTTTTGTACAGGGCCCGGGCAAGGATCAGCCGCTGGGTCTCCCCGCCGGACAGCTCCACAGCATCCTCATTGACGTCACGAACCAGCAGGGAATGGACGCCCTGGGGCAGGGCCTGGATCTTCTCGGTCAGATCCGCAAGGGCAAGACAGTCCCAGACCCGGTCAAAATCGGTGTTCTTGAGTGTATCGCAGGAAATCGTCTCCGCGATGGTCAGAGGTGGAAGATAAAAGTCCTGAAACACCACAGAAAACAGCCTGTAGTATTCCCCACGGTCAAAGTCTTTCACGTTGATTCCGTTGCAGAAAACTGAGCCGTCTGTGGGGTCCAGCAGTCCGCAGATCAGTTTCACCAGCGTGGTTTTACCAGCGCCATTTAAACCGACGATGGCCAGCTTTTCACCGGGATGGATCGTCAGATTGAGGTGGGAGATGGTGTCACTTTCGGCGCCGGGGTAGCGGTAACTGACATCCTGCAATGTGATTTCCATAGGATGGTTGAAATGGGCCTGGGCGGTTTCTCCACTGCCGTGACGGAACACATTCGGGTGTTCCAGCATGGCACGGAAATCACAGATCTGATTGCTGTAACGGGACAGCATGCTGAGCTGATTGGCGGCATCCAAAACCCATGTAGAGAATCCGGCAATGGCAGCAAAGTACAGCACAAAGTCCGATGCGAGAATTTGGCCCTGCAATACCAAGAAAATCAGGTATGCATAGGCGATTCCCTCCCGGCACAGGGTTAGAATACTGTCCAGAAGATCCACCCGCCATAGGGGCGTTTCGTGCCGCATCTGCCAGTCTTTGCACAGCCGGATATGGATGTCAAAAATCTCCCGGAACCAGTTTCCCATGGAGAAAATACGAATATCCTTTCCGTAATGATAATCTCCCGATTTGTCGTTGAGGTAATAGGGCTTCGAGGCGTATTTTACCCATTCATCTGTATTCGCGTGGCGCCGACGCATGATTCTCTCTCGAACAAAGAAAGAGATCACTGCGCATCCAGCCGCCAGCAGTGCGATCCACCAACCAACCTGAAAGAGAATTGCGGCATAGGTGAAGATACCCAGTCCGCTGGTCAGGGCCTTGATAAGGGCCGGCCAAATTGCCTCCAAGGCAGAGCTGTTGTTCTCTGTAGGCTCATAGGCTTTTTTCTTGATCTCCTGATAGGCAGCGGTGTCGAATTGCTGATAGTCTACGGTCAGCGCTCTCACATAGATCGGAAAGCTGAAACGGCATCGGGTCAGCACTTTGTGAAGCTCGATATGTCCGCTGCTCCAAGCCTGAAGGCTGTTGGCCAGTGCCATGCCGCCTGACAGGAGCAGAATGGTAATCAGAAGGGTACTGACCGGAACCTGCTGCTCCAGGTCGGCCAATACTGCCTTCGGAAGAAACATCAGTCCCAAGGCGAAGAGCAGTGTTGAGAGAATGTGGATCCCCATGCACAGCAGGAAGAATGGATCCCAGGCCCAAACGTGTTTCAGCAGATAGCGTACGTTTTGCCCCAGACTGTATTTTGGCTTTTCTGTATGCCGCATGGCTTTGCACCTCCTTACACCGGCATATTAACAGATCAACAAACAAAATGGTGCGCTCCTGCGCAAACGGTCATCGCAGGAGCGCAAACGGTCAAAGTGGCAATAGAATTTCGGTGGCAAACACGCCTTCTTCGCTCTGGCGGTTTACGGTGCCGCCATATTTCAGCGTAACCCGGTCAATCCGCATCAGACCAAAGCCGTGCCCCGTCTGAGCTTTTGTGCTCAGGTATTTTTGTCCCTTTCGCCGAAAGGCAGAAGCAGCATTCGTGACGGAAATATAAAACTGACCCTTGTGGGTGCCCATGTAGACCCGGATAAAGCGTTGTTCAATATCGGGAATCCGCATACAGGCTTCAATGGCGTTGTCCATGAGATTGCCAAGGATCACGCAGATGTCCAGCGGTTCCACAGGAAGGGCAGGGGAGACCGTGGCTTTGGCATTTACCGCAATATGCTGGCTGGCAGCAAGATTCAGCTTGCTGTTCAGGATGGCATCCACCATCACGTTTCCGGTTTTGATCACGGTATCCACAGAGGCCAGATCTTCGCTGAGAAGCTGAAGATAGTGGTCCAGGTCATCATACCTGCCTGCATCCAGGTGCGCCTTCATCACTTGGATGTGATTTCTGTAATCATGCCGCCATCCACGGACCTGACGGTACATCTGTTCCACTTCTTCAATGTGGCGGTTCAAGAGATCATTTTGATAGTTGGAGATGCGCCGGTCTACCTGACGGATCAACCAATGCCGTACCAGCAAAATGAGGCTACACAGGAGCAGGACACCGGCAAACAGCCATAAATACTTCATTGCTCGGCCTCCTCACGATAATATGCAAAGAATGCCTGTTGTACAGAAGGAGCCAAACGCCGGGACATGGGGATTTCTGCGCCGGAATCCAACAATATGTCCGCCTTTTTGAGCTGGCGGATCCGGGCAAGATTGACCAGATAAGAACGATGGCAGCGGCAGAATTCCTTTCCCAGGTTCTGTTCCAGTTCCCGGATGGGCATATGAATGGTGTAGTTTTTCCCGGCGTGAATGGTTACAGTATGAGACAGCACTTCGATGTATTGAATTTCGTCAAAATAGATTTTCTGCATCATGCCATCCACGGTGCACAGCAGAAATTTCCGTTGATGCTGTAATTGACCCAATGCGCGGGTAAGCACGCGGGCGAGGGCTTGTTCCGAGACTGGCTTTAGCAGATAGTGCAGGGCGGCAACGTCATAGCCTTCGGCCATGTAGTCGGAATAGCCGGTGATAAAGACCAGCGGCACATCATCATGAAGCTGGCGCAGTTTTCTGGCAAGTTCCATTCCACTCTGACCGGGCATCTCCACGTCAAGCAACAAAAGTTCAGGACGAAACCCGTCTTCATATGCGGACCAGAACCGCTCTGCACTGGAAAAGGCAGAGATATTCAGCGTGTGCCCGGTTACCTGCATCCAGCTTTGGAGCAGCTTGCTTAGATATTCGCTTTCGTCAGTGAAGTCCTCACAGATTGCTACAGTAATGTTCATGGAGAATTCCTCCGCATTTCAGGTGCGGATATTATACCATAGGATGCCGTAAATTGTATAGTTATGGTATTTTATCTTGTTTTCGTCCTACGATATAGTCCAGACTTACCCCGTAATAGTCCGCCAGCCGAATGAGAAAATCCACCGGAATGGTTCTGGTGCCCTTTTCGTAACGGCGATATACCTCCCGCTTGCAACCCAGAATATCCGCCACCTCCTGCTGGGTCAGATCGCGGTCAATTCGCAGATCCTCTAAACGTTGAAATTGCATTTAACCACCTCTTGACGTATGCTATCATTTGGTGGCATAATAGGCTAAAAAATGCTACTATTTGGTGGCAAATGATAGGGTGAATAGGAATGAAGTATATAGAAGCGGATCCACTGCCGACTGTGTGCCGAAATTGTACGGAACCCGATTGTGACGTGTGCGATTACGGACGGCTCCGGTGGCAGCTGCCACCAGAGCAGCGGGAAGTGTTGCGGGAGCAGCTGCGTCGGCAATGCGTTCAGAGAAAACGACAGAAGGAAATGCCAGAATGATAGATCCTAAGCCGGGTATGGGGGACTTGAAGATAAAGATACAAGAAATGCCGGATTCTCCACTTTTCATTCTATCCTGAATGGTGTATAATGATGCTGTTTGGCAGGTGAATTCTATTGAACTATAAAATGACGATCCAATATGACGGCAGCCGGTATTCTGGCTGGCAGCGTCAGGGGAATACGGAGCAGACGATCCAGGCACGTTTGGAAAAGACGCTGACAGAGCTGCTGGGAGCCCCCGTGGAGATCAGCGGTTCCGGCAGAACGGACGCAGGCGTCCATGCGCTGGGGCAGGTGGCCAGCTTTCAGACGGAGTGTGCCGTGGAGAAGCTGGATACGTTTCTGATAGAATTGAACCGGAGACTGCCGGGGGACATTGCTGTGACGCGGCTGACGTCGGCCTCACCCAGATTCCATGCCCGGCTCAGCGCCAAGGAAAAAATCTACCGCTATACCGTATGGAACAGCGAGATCCCCGATGTGTTTGCACGGCGGTATCAGTACCAGCTGCCGGAGCCCCTGGATCTTTTCGCCATGGAAGAAGGTGCGAAGCTGCTGTTGGGAACCCATGATTTTTCCGGCTTTTCTACGGGACGCACCAAAAAATCTACGGTTCGGAGCATTCGGTCTGTGGAAATCCGGCGGGAAGGGGAACGGGTCACGTTTTTGTTTCGGGGTAACGGCTTTTTGCGGAATATGGTGCGGATCATGACCGGCACCCTGCTGGAAATTGGACTTGGTCATATGGAACCAACCTGTGTCAAGGAAATCCTGGAGAGCGGAGACCGGCAAAAGGCCGGTCCCACTGCACCGCCTCAGGGACTTTGCTTAATAGAAGTCATTTATTGAATTACAAACAGGAGGAATGCTTTATGCTTAAAACTGGAGATCGTGCCCCTGCGTTTGCCCTCAGCGATCAAAACGGAACCCTAGTGCAGTCCACAGAGCTGGCGGGAACGCCCTATGTGATCTATTTTTATCCCAAGGACTCCACCCCTGGCTGCACCAAGCAGGCCCAGGCCTATTCGGAAAATTTGGAGAAATTTCAAGAGGCTGGTTACAGGGTTTTTGGTGTGTCTAAAGACTCCGTTGCTTCCCATAAGAAGTTTGAAGAAAAATACGGCCTGACCATTACGCTGCTCAGCGATCCGGAGCGGCAGGCCATCCAGGCCTTTGATGTATGGCAGGAGAAGAAGAACTATGGAAAGGTGTCCATGGGTGTGGTTCGTACCAGCTATGTGGTGGATGCAAGCGGTACGATTGTCGTTGCCAATCCCAATACCAAGGCTGCCACAGACTGTGAAAAGGTTATGGAGCAGCTGGGCCTATGAATATCCAGATTTTCGGGGTGGCGAAATCCGCCGATACCAGAAAGGCGGAACGGTATTTTAAGGAGCGCAGGATCAAATTTCAGTCGGTGGACATGAAGAAATACGGCATGAGCGGCGGAGAATTTGACAGTGTGCTCCGGGCTGTGGGGGGCGTGGACAAGCTGGTGGACTGGGAGGGCAAAAGCCCGGATCTGGATTTGCTGCGCTATATGGCCAGTAATGCGGACAAAGAGGACAAGGTCTTTGAGAATCAAATGCTTATCAAAATGCCTGTGGTGCGAAATGGCAAAAAGGCTACAGTGGGCTATTGCCCGGAGATCTGGAATACCTGGGAATGACGTTGGGGATAAAGCCCTGCGAAGGAGGAAACAAACATGTCTGAAACTATTTTAACAGAGCAAATTGGCCGTGTGGCGGTTGTAACGCTGAATCGTCCGGAAACCCTCAACTGCTTCAATAATGAGCTGCTGGAGAACCTTGCCAGCACATTGGCGGCCTTGGACGAGGATCGGGAGCTCCGATGCGTTGTCATTACCGGAGCTGGGCGGGCCTTTTGTGCCGGTGGTGACCTCAACGTGCTCATGGACTGCGACACGCAGGAAAAAAGCGATGAAAACATGCGGGTGGCCAATGAAGCAGTGGAGACACTGTTTCGGATGAAGACTCCCACCATTGCCATGGTCAACGGTGCTGCTGCTGGGGCCGGATTTAATCTGGCGCTAGCGTGCGACTTGATTTTTGCTTCGGAAAAGGCCAAATTCATGCAGTCTTTTGTCAATGTGGGGATCGCCTCCGACTGTGGCGGCCACTATCTGCTGGAAAAGGCGGTGGGACGGCATTTAGCCAAGGAACTGATGTTCACGGCACGGCCTGTTTCCGCACAGGAGGGCAAAGAATTGGGCTTTATCAACCGGATCTGTCCTCCAGAGACCCTGCGGGAGGAAACGTTGGCTTTTGCGGCGCAGATTGCCGAAAAAGCCCCCCTGGCACTGGCTGCTTCCAAAGCGCTGCTGAACCGGGCGGAGGAATTGAGTCTGGAGGAAGTCCTGGAGGAAGAGAAGAAACAACAAGGACCGTTGCTGCTTAGCCGGGATTGCAAGGAGGGAATCTCCGCCTTCCGTGAAAAGAGAAAGGCGGAATTTACCGGTGCTTAAGATCCAGGGACTACGGCTTCAACCGGGGGAACCGGAATCTCATTTGACAAAAAAGGCCCAGCGGGAACTTGGCGTAGAGATCCAGGGGTTCCGGGTACTGAAGCGATCCATCGATGCCCGGAAAAAAGAGGATATCACTGTGGTTTATACCATTGCGGTGGAGGTCCCCAAGGAAGCCCAGGTCCTCAAACGCTGCAGAAGTAAGAAGGTCTCCCAATATCGGGAGGCCTCCTATGCATTTCCCTATCAGAGACTTCGACTGCCTCGGCGGCCTGTGATTATCGGCATGGGACCGGCGGGACTGTTCTGCGGTCTGATGTTGGCACGGGCCGGAGCCCGGCCAATCTTGCTGGAGCGGGGTGTGGATGTGGACCGCAGAACCGAGGATGTGGCCCGGTTCTGGGAGACGGGGATTCTCAATACTTCCAGTAATGTGCAATTTGGGGAAGGCGGTGCCGGTACCTTTTCTGATGGGAAACTGAATACCGGCGTCAACGACCCCAGAATGCAGTTTATTCTGGAGGAACTGGCAGCCCATGGCGCACCGCAGGAGATTCGGTACGAGGCCGCCCCCCATGTGGGGACAGATCATCTTAGAACAGTGGTGAAGGCTCTGCGCCAGGAACTGTTGGAACTGGGTGCGGAAGTTCGTTTTGGCCATCAGGTAACCGAAGTCCTTGCAGAGAATCATTGTCTGCGGGGATTGACTGTTCAAGGGCCGGAAGGCCGCTACGAACTGGAAACGGATACTGCGGTACTGGCCATTGGACACAGCGCCAGAGATTCCTTTGAAATGCTGTGGAATGCGGGTGTGCCCATGCAGCCCAAGCAGTTTGCCGTGGGGGTGCGGATTGAACACTGCCAGCAGGATATGACAGTGCACCAGTACGGAGCAGAAATTGAGAGTTTGCCTGCGGCATCCTATAAGGTGTCCTGCCACCAGCCGGAGACGGGCAGAGGGATTTTTTCGTTCTGCGTTTGTCCTGGGGGACAGGTGGTGGCTGCTGCCTCAGAGCAGGGCAGACTTTGCACCAACGGTATGAGCTACCATGCCCGGGATGGAGAAAATATCAACGGTGGGTTGCTTGTCAGCGTAGGGCCGGAGGATTTTCCCTCAGATTATCCCTTGGCAGGTGTGGAATTTCAGAGGCAATTGGAGGAAGCAGCATTTCAATTGGGCGGTGGAGACTTCTGCGCCCCTGCGCAGACCGTGGGAGATTTTCTAGCACATCGGCCCTCCGCTGGTCCGGGAAGGGTTGTGCCCACCTATCGTCCCGGGGTCCGCTGGACAGATTTGCATCAATGTCTGCCTTCGTATATTACGCAGGCGCTGGAATATGGGATTCCCATGCTGGGGAAAAAGCTTCGGGCGTTTCAGGATCCGGATGCGGTGCTCACCGCGGTGGAAAGCCGCAGTTCCAGCCCGGTACGAATCACCAGAGATGAAACCGGTCAGAGTGCCCTCAGGGGCCTGTATCCCTGTGGAGAGGGCGCAGGCTATGCCGGCGGGATCATGTCTGCAGCAGCGGATGGAATTCGTATTGCAGAACAGATTTGCAGGAATGCGCTGCCGGAAAATGTCAAAAAAGTTACAGATAACGACAAGATCAGCTGAGGATCACCAAAATATTTTGATTTTTTCATCCTGGGAGGCAGTCGAAAACCGGAGTATTTTGTCGAACCGTGTTTGATCCATGCGAAAACAGTCAGGATTGGTCAGAATTTGCGATTTCTTTTTCTTTCCAAAGTTTATAAAATGTGTTTCAATAGTAACACCAAGATAACGGAGGGGTTACAAAATGGAACATATTTTGACGGAAATGAAAAAGGTTGCAACGGAGCAGGGCAACATGACGCTGCGTTATGAACTGCTGGCAGAGACCAAAGAGGGCATGACGCAGTACGGTGCAGCTGTCACCAACGAAAATACCGGAGAAGGGACCCGTGTTATGGAACTGACCGCAGATCGGGGACGCGCGGCGGAATTCTTCGGCCGGATTAGCCGGGGGAATGTAACGCCGATGACCATGCGGGAGGTTGCGGAGGATTTTGTAGCAGAATTTTGAGGAATATCCGGGGAATTCGGGAAAAAGGGGTGGACTTTTTTGAGAAATCCTGCTAGAATGAACATACATTATGTCAACATGAGAGGCGGGATTGCCCATGAAATGCCCTTACTGCACCTATGAAGAGAGCAAGGTTGTGGATTCCAGACACTCGGAGGACGGTATGTCTATCCGACGCCGGAGAGAATGTCTCCAGTGTGGCAAGCGGTTTACCACCTATGAGACTGTGGAAAGCCTGCCCATTGTTGTGGTCAAGAAAGACGGACGCCGCCAAACCTTTGACCGGAATAAGGTTCTCAACGGTATGGTGCGGGCCTGTGAAAAGCGGCCGGTTCCCATTGCAAGTCTGGAGGCTGCGGCCAGTGAGATCGAACAAATTGTGCAGAATTCCCTGGAGCGTGAGGTCAAGAGTACGTATATCGGCGAATTGGTGATGGAGCGGCTCAAGCCCCTGGACGAGGTCAGCTATGTGCGGTTTGCCTCGGTGTACCGGCAGTTCAAAGACATCAACAGTTTTATGAACGAGCTGAATAAAATTCTTGCAGAAAAATAAACGCTGCGGCGGCTGAGGCTTCAGCCGCCGCTTTTCATGGAGGACGTTATGGAAAAGTCGGTAGAGGTGATCTATCAGGACAAACGTATACTGGTGGCAATAAAACCAGCCGGTGTGCTGTCCACCAATGCCCCCGGCGGTATGCCGGAACAAATTCGGCACGTCCTGGGGGACAACCAGGCCTGTGTGCGTACCGTACATCGGCTGGATCGTGTAGTCAGCGGCCTGATGGTGTTTGCGAGGTCTGCGGCGGCAGCCTCTATTTTGTCCAGACAGATCCGGGAACATATCTTTGAAAAACGGTATTTGGCGGTGATCCATGGCATTCCCGAACAAAGCTCCGGAGCGTTTCGGGATCTGCTGCAGCGGTCAAAGAACCAGCGAATGACCTATGTGGTTTCTGAGCCTGGGAAAGATGTTCAGGAAGCCGTTCTGGAATATCGGGTTTTGGAGTCTTTAGAAGACCTATCCCTTGTAGAAATATATCTCCGTACAGGACGGACCCATCAGATCCGAGTGCAGTTTGCCTCCCGGGGAATGCCTCTGGTGGGGGAACGGAAATATGATAGCCGAGAAGATCCCTGCGAAATTGCCCTGTGGTCGGCCTATTTGGGCTTTTATCACCCGGAAGAGGGAAAGTGGATGGAATTTTCCAAGAATCCGCCAAATGCATATCCCTGGTCGGAATTTCAGTATTTTGGTAGCCAGGGTGAATCTGCAGGGCAGATGACAGAGGAACTGTTGGACGTGGTGGACGACAACGGCGTTCCTACGGGACAGCGGGTGCCTCGGAGCCTGGCCCATGCAAAGGGAATTCAGCATCGTACAGCGCATCTATGGCTGGTGCGGGAAAAAGACGGAAAGCTGGAGGTTTTGCTGCAAAAGCGCAGTCTGGAGAAGGATTCCTTTCCAGGGTGCTATGATATTTCCAGTGCCGGGCATATTCCGGCTGGAGTGGAATATGTGCCCTCGGCGCTGCGAGAACTCAAGGAGGAGCTGGGCTGTGATGCTGAACCGGAAGATCTAATCTTTTGCGGCGTCCGCAGATTTGAGGTTCAGCGTGTTTTCCATGGCAGGCCCTTTCATGATCGACAGGTCAGCCGAATCTTTCTTCTGTGGATGGACAGAGAAGCAACTGCGTTTTTCCTGCAAAAGGAGGAGGTCTCTGAGGTACGTTGGTTTAACTTGAACGAATGTTTGTATTTGGTCAGCGAAAATCAGATTCCCCATTGCATCTATCTGGAAGAACTGCGGATGGTGGAAGAGATGGCAAAGCAGACTAGACAATTTCACAGGAACTAACAAGTTGTAACAAAGATGGAGATAAACTGAATGTTTTTTCCTTTCTATGGAAAAGAGAACTTTTGTCGAATGCAAGAGGCTCGTGAACGCCGATATGGGAAACTGTAGCGGAACTTTGCGGCCGTGTGTTCAATTGCTTGGTACTCTGAAAGAAATAGAAACAGCTTGTAGCCAGTATTATTGTGTTTTTGGCTCTGCGGACTTTTCTGGAAATTAGAGCTTGGACATTATGTTCTTCCGGCTCTTAATTCAGGTTAAGCGGATCCCCCACTTCGAAACAATCAGAAGTGGGGGATCCATTTAGTAATGCGGGCAAAAAATCAAATCTCCACGCTTTCCAGCAGAAAGATCACTGGTCGGCAGCCGTCATTGCAGCAGACCACATGGGGGCGGCCTTCGAAAAAGGCAGGCTGGGGTTTTGTCATACCCGTTGCCTCATCCTGAATGGACTTCCAACCGATTTTGCATCCAAAGCCCTCGGGCTGCTCGCCGGCTTTGGAATAATAGACCTGCCCCGGCTCAAAATAGGGACAGGGACCATAGTCCGGATCCGGGATGTATTTCTCCTTGAGTTCGGTGTCAAAGGTGCATTTAAGGACGGTTATTTTACACTGTTTCATGAGAAAACCTCCTGACAGTTTATGATGGAAATATTATATTGAAAAAAAGGGAAAATGTCCATAGAATCCCCTTTACATTCCAGATAGAAGTGCGTATAATCATCCTGATAAGAATACCAACGCAAGCGGGAGTGACAAACATGACAAAGTGGATCGCGAAGATCAATGAGAATGACGATGTATTTGGAGAAGAGATCCTGATGGGGATCGCCGGAGGAGAAACCGGCTTTGAGATCATTCTTAGTAATGAGGATGATTCTGGTGTGATGCCTGGATATACCGAGGAGGAGGCCAGAGAAAACCTGGAGGACTACTACGGCTATTATGATACCTTCGCTTGGCTGGATGCGGAGGAATAATGTCTGCGTATGCAGCAAATGTTAAGAATGGCGCAGAAATCGGAGAACACCGGTTTCTGCGCCTTAACTATTGAATAGCTAATACTTCATTTACTTTTTTCTGACTTCAAATATTTAATGGCACATAGAATCACCAAAATAGTCATTGCAAGGTGGAGCACTCCGCTGATATATGACCAGATCAGCAAGAGTGTCGATGTTGCCGCCGTTAATGCGAAAATGCGTTCCTATGGATTCTTATGTTGATTGGTTTCTGGAGAGCACATACTGGATGAATGCAATACCCACCAACACAATCAGAGCTACCAGCGCTACAATCAAACTGAGCAGGCTGGAGGCGTTAACCAGCAGGTCCCATCCGCCGCCAATGAGGAAGTCTGCCAGAAATAGGACCAGAATGACCGCGGCCAACCCTTTGATGCTTTGCAGCAGAAGCGGCCCATTGGCTTTACCACGGACGGCACCACTGGGGACGCGGTGAAAACTGGTGTCTTCCTTTACCATATCAATGGATTGTTTGATTGTCAGGTTCAAATCGCCATACAGATCTCTGGGCTCTAAATCATCAATTTTCATGGTAACCGTCCTTTCTTGTAAGATCGAAGTGAATGGT
>CASEPH010000376.1 GCA_949289625.1 uncultured Clostridia bacterium
CACCGAAGCCGCCCTGGTTGCCTATGCCGCCTCGGTCCGGCTGCCCAAGCCACAGTTGGAGCAGGAAATGCCCCGGGTGGACGAAGCTCCCTTCGATTCCAAACGCAAGATGATGTCCACCATCCACAAAACCAGCCAGGGGTATCTTCAATACACCAAGGGCGCTCCTGATGAGGTGCTGCGCCGCTGTGTTTCCTACTTGGAAAACGGTGCAGAGCATCCCATGACCGAGGAAAAGCGCCAGGCGTTTCTGGCCGACAACAAGCAGATGGCAAACCGTGCTTTGCGGGTGCTGGCAGCCGCGCAGCGGATCTGGCCGGAAAAGCCCGCCTCTGCGGAGCCCCAGGACCTGGAACAGCAGCTTTGTTTCCTGGGCCTGACCGGGATGATTGACCCCATCCGTCCCGAAGTGCGGGACGCCATCGCCCAATGCCGCAGCGCCGGCATCCGCCCGGTGATGATCACCGGTGACCACAAGGACACTGCCATTGCCATCGCCACCGATCTGGGGATCATCACCTCTCCCGATCAGGCACTGACCGGTGCCGAACTGGATGGGATCTCGGATGATACCTTGGCCAGCACCATCCGGAACTACGGCGTCTATGCCCGGGTACAGCCGGAACACAAGGTGCGGATTGTCACCGCCTGGAAAAAGGCGGGCTGTGTCACTGCCATGACCGGCGACGGGGTCAACGACGCCCCTTCCATCAAAGCAGCGGACATCGGCATCGGGATGGGCATTACCGGCACCGACGTTACCAAAAATGTGGCGGATATGGTATTGGCCGATGATAATTTTGCCACCATTGTCGGCGCCGTCGGAGAAGGCCGCCGCATCTATGACAACATCCGCAAGTCCATCCAGTTTTTGCTGGCCTCCAATCTGAGCGAGGTGCTGGGCGTCTTTTTCGCCACATTGCTGGGCTTCACGCTGCTGCAGCCGGTGCATCTGCTTTTTATCAATCTGATTACCGACTGTTTTCCTGCTCTGGCGCTGGGAATGGAGAAGGCAGAGCCCGACGTGATGTCTCGCCCGCCCCGAAAAACCACAGACGGCATCTTTGCCGGCGGGTTGGGGATTGATCTGGCTTACCAGGGGGTGCTCATTACCTTGATTACCCTGACCTCCTACATCATCGGGCATTGCATTGAAAGCCACACCCTGGAAATGCCACGGGGAATCTCTCCCGATGGAATGACCATGGCCTTCCTGACCATGAGCATGTGTGAAATTGTGCACAGCTTCAACATGCGCAGCCAACGCAAGAGTGTCTTTACCTTGGGCACCCATAACGTGGTTCTCTGGGGCGCTATGCTGGGCAGTCTCTTGCTGACCAGCGCCGTGTTGGAAATTCCATTTCTGGCCAATGCGTTTGGCTTCACCCCCATTGACCTTTCGGAATATCTGATCGCTTTGGCCCTTGCCATCACCGTTCTTCCCATTGTAGAATTGGTCAAGGCATGCCAGCGCCGCTGGCAGCGCAGAAAGGCTCTTTAAACCCACACAGTATTGATTTCCCTGTACAAAGCCGTCCAGGATCAGGGTAAGGCAGTTTGGGGCTTGTGGATTTATTCCCTCATGATTTATACTTTGAAGAGACAGGTTTTTGCAGCGAAAATCAAGAACGGGGAATCCCAACCACATTCTCTGCTTTATCAGGAGGATCATCATGGCACAAATCCAATTGCCCCGTGACCATGGTCAGTCCATGGACCACCAGCTGGATACCATCCCCACAGAGGCCAACTTTCAGACGGTTGCCGAACTGTTCAAACAGCTGGGCGACGGAAACCGGCTCCGGGTATTTTGGATCTTATGCCATGGGGAAGAATGCCTCATCAATCTTTCGGCCATGATGCAGATGAGCAGTCCGGCTCTTTCTCATCATCTCAAGTTACTCAGGGAGGCCCGACTGATTGTGAGTCAAAGGCGGGGCAAGGAAGTATATTACGGCGCCTCCGACACCGCGCCTGCCAGAGCACTGCACCGTATGATCGAACAGATGGTGCAGATTACCTGCCCCGACGAAAACGCTGCCACAAGGGAGGCCTCCCATGAAACAGGATGAACGGCTCTCGGTGGAGCGCACTTTGCAACAGGTTCCGGCAGGACACCTGCTGGTACGGCGCCGAACCGCCAAGGGCGTTTCCCCGCTGACAGACAGTCTGCAAATCCAGACGTCCGGCAAAGGGCTTGTGGAGATCTATTCTGTGTTTGCAGGGATCGAGGCCTCCTACAATTCCTTTTTGACCGATGAAGTGGCTGTACAGCACGCAGCGTCCCCCGCTACGACGGAGATCTTTTATTGTCAAGGCGGCCGGGTGGGCTGGAATATGCAGCACAACATTTCCATCTATCTCGGCGCCGGCGATATGACGGTGCACAGCGCGGTCAGCTGTGCTCATTCAGCCATGTTGTTTCCCTTGGGATATGCCCAGGGGCTCTCCCTCTCGCTGGACTGGGACCAGCTTTCCTGCCACTGCCCACAGACGCTGTTGGACGCCGGACTAAATCCGGCAGAGCTCCGATATCTCTTTTGCACCGAGCAGCCTGGCATCCTCCCGGCCTGTTCCGAACTGTCCGAAATTTTTGCACCTCTGTATCGGGTGCAGTCCTCCTTACGGCTGCCTTATCTGAAACTGAAGGTACAGGAACTGCTCTTATACCTGAGCCAGGATTCTGGTCACCGGAAAACCGCAAGCCCTTCTTTCTCCCTGCAGACAGAACTGATCCGGGAAATCCACACACTGCTTACCCAACATCTGGATCAGCGCTTCACCATCGAGGAGTTATCCCGGCGGTACGCCATCAACACCTCCACCCTGAAATCGGTTTTCAAAGCGGTCTACGGATTGCCCATTGCCACCTATATGAAGGAGTATCGGATCCGGCAGGCCATGAACCTGCTGCGCCAAACCGATCTGACCATCGCACAGATTGCCGAGCGGGTCGGCTATGAAAGCCAGGGAAAATTCACCAACGCCTTCAAGGATGTGGCCCAGATTCTGCCTTCCGTCTACCGCAAGGAGGCTTCCACAGTCTCACCGGGGTCCTTGTGATCCACATCCTGTGGTTCCGGCGATACAAAAAAAGCTTGCCACCTGTATCTTGCAGGCAGCAAGCTTTTTGATTATGCCATTCAAAACAAAGGCATCACGGGAATTTACGCCAGGCCAGACGCCACAACCAGACGCCGGCGAAGCAGGAAGTTGAAGACGGCGATCACCCGTCCCACGCCGACCATGGAAATCAGGGTTCCCAGCCCCACACCGGCAAAGGTATCGCCAAAAGCAGTGCCGATCAGCAGCGAACAGGCAAAACATCCCACATCAAAAAGATTTTTGCACAGACCCAATTCCTTGCCGCTGCGGTTGGAGATACTGGCCACAATGCCATCCCCGGGGTTGGGGATCAGCTTCATGTCCACCGTCATGGCAGCCCCCACGCCGGTCAGCACAATGGCCAACACCAACATCAAAAGATCGGTGGGCAGGTAGCCATTCCGGTAGGGGATCAGGGCCTTGAACAGATTCATAAACCGGGTGAAAACAATGCTCAGCGGGATCTGAAGCAAAAATGCAGGGCTGCGGTTTTTTCCCGCCACAAAAAACTCTGCCACCACAAACAGGCAGTAGACCAATAAGGTCAGGTTCCCGAAGTTCCAGCCGGTGGTCTCGCTGATGGTAAAGGGCACCGACACGATGGCCGATGCCCCCAGACCGGTGAGGGAGTTGAGGGTAATCCCCAACGCCAACAGCACCATTCCTGCAAGATAAGTCACACCGCGCACCAGATGATTTGCGGTTTCATTCATTGTGTTTGCCTCTTTTCTTTCCCAAAACATTCATTCGAGCTTTTCCTTTTTCCCGGGCGGGAGTGCGAAAAAAGCATAGACTGGTAATATTTTAGCGCGATTTCAAGCAGATTGCAAGGGGGGCTCTTTTCCCCGGCCCCATAAACCGGACCAGCTCCATTGTTGTCCAGAGAGATCACCTTGTCAAAAGCCAGCACAGTCCCGCTCCCAGACACGCACCCATCAAATTGAACCCCACATCCACCCAGGAGCAATGCCGCCCCGGAATGTGTACTTTGGTTTTCTCATCGCCCCAGGCCCAAAGCGCCACCACAAAGAAAAAAGGAAAAGAAGGCAGCACGACGGGGGCCGCTTGTACCGTGAGCCCACCCCAAAAAGCCAGTCCCCCAAAGACCACCAGATGGGCGCCTTTGCGCAACAGGTGGTTCAGAGTTTCCAGGTCCATCCGGACAAACGGCAGCGTCTTTTCCAACCGATAAGCCAGATCCCGGCTTGCTCTGCCGGTTTTCTCGCCAGTCTGGTGGGAAAGCCAGGTCATCCACCCCCACCAGGCAATGGTAATCGCCAGCAGAATCCAAAAATCCATCTTCAACCGGAGCTCCTCCTTACCAATGCCGCCGATAATCGCCGGGTGTCATCCCCTCCACCTTCTTAAAGACGCGGGAAAAATAGTTGGCATCCCCCAATCCGCACATGGTTCCCACCCGCTCAATGGAAAGATCGGAAAACCGCAGCAGCTGTTTGGCATGGGTGATCCGAACCTGGGTCAGATAGTTGTTGACCGAGATCCCGAACTGCTCCTTGAAAATGCGGGTCAGGTAAAATTTGTTGATGAAAAACAGAGAGGACAGCTCATCCAACGAGATTTTCTCCTGATAGTGTTGGTCCAGAAACTCTTTGATGTTTTGCAGGTCCAGCTTTTTGTTGGCCGCCCGCTGGTTCAGCTCGGGGTTCCAGCTTTCTTCCATGATCAGGGTCAGAAGACCTGCCAGCTTTTCATAAATCTGCATGTCCTTGATGTAAGAGGAGGACGAGGCAATTTTGTACAGCATTGCCAGCAGCCGCTCGTATCCGCCAAGGTCGGTGGGATGAAAGCAGGGCCGTCCGCCCCGCTCGGTATATTTCTGATAAATCCCATGGAGATTCGGCCCATAAAAGTGTACCCATTTCAGGGTCCAAAGATCCTGGGATGTCTCGTGATAATAGGGTTTGCGGCAGTCCACAAAAACACAATCTCCGCCTTGCAGGTCGTAATGGACTCCGTCATATTCCAGCACCCCTGTCCCCCGTACCACAATAAAAAAAAGATAGGAAGCCAGGTTGGCACGCTTGGATTGGTGGGGCTTCTGCGCCGTCAGTTCCCCGATCTCCTGCAGATGGATCAGGTTGGTTTTTGCAAAAACCGACGGCGTATAGATAATCCGCTTGGTGGTTACCAGATCACCATAGAACAATGGGGTTTCCATCCTCGAGCTCTCCTGCCTGATTTTCTGTACTAAAACCAGTATACCAGCAAAGTCAAGATAATGCTAGTGAAATGCAAGATCGGCGCTTATTTTTTTCCAAAACTGCGTTTACAATAAATAAGCAAACTGATTTTGGGATGTTAAAATCTTTGCTGCCTCGGATTCAAAGTCAGCATTCTGTTTGGCAGAACAGCCGGTACGGTATCCGAAACGGCTGATCGGCAGGATTGGCAAGTGGAGATTTTACTTCCTGCAAAAGCCGTATTTTGATGGTTCCCGGGCGCTCATGATTTCGAGAGGAAGCCTGTAAGCGTAAAACGGGACATTGATTGTCTGGAAAGGTTGGAATTGCATTATGATGGAAAAAGACGCCAAAATTTATGTTGCCGGCCATCGTGGCATGGTGGGTTCCGCCATCGTCCGTGCACTGGAGAAGCAGGGTTACCACAACATCATCACCTGCACCCACAAAGAGCTGGACCTCTGCCGCCAGGATGCGGTGGAGGAGTTCTTTGCCCAGGAAAAGCCGGACTATGTCTTTTTGGCGGCCGCTAAGGTCGGCGGCATCGTGGCCAACGAGGAAGCCCTGGCCGATTTCATGTATGACAACATGATCCTGGAGATGAACGTCATCCACTCTGCCTGGAAGAACAACTGCAAAAAGCTGATGTTCCTGGGTTCCAGCTGCATCTACCCCCGCATGGCGCCGCAGCCCATGCCGGAAAGCTGCCTGCTGACCAGCGAGCTGGAAAAGACCAAAGAAGCCTATGCCCTGGCCAAGATCAGCGGTTTGAAATACTGTGAGTACCTGAACCGTCAGTACGGCACCGATTATATTTCGGCCATGCCCACCAACCTCTACGGCCCCAACGACAACTACCATCCCACCCACAGCCATGTGCTGCCCGCTTTGATTCGCCGCTTCCACGAGGCGAAGGAAGCCGGCTTGCCCGAGGTTACCTGCTGGGGCACCGGCACCCCGCTGCGTGAGTTCCTGTACGTGGACGACCTGGCCGATGCCTGTGTCTTCCTGATGAACAACTACTCTGGCAACGAGACGGTCAATGTGGGCACTGGCAAGGAGCTGACCATCCGTGAGCTGACCGAACTGGTGGCCAAGGTCATCGGCTACACCGGCAAGATCAACTGGGATCCCTCCAAGCCGGACGGCACTCCCCGCAAATTGCTGGATGTCTCCAAGCTGGAAAAGCTGGGCTGGAAATACCACACCGAGCTGGAGGAAGGCATCCGCCTGACTTACGAGGATTTCCTGCACAACCCCATGCGTGCCGAGCGCTGAGATCCATTTTATCCCACAAACAAAGGCATTGACGCCTGCAACGGGCGGCAATGCCTTTTTGCTATTTTCAGCAGCAGGAGATCTGCTCCTTGATGCGGCAGAGGGCTCCCTTTTCCAGCCGGCTGACCTGGGCCTGGCTGATCCCGATTTCCCGGGCAACCTG
>CASEPH010000377.1 GCA_949289625.1 uncultured Clostridia bacterium
TGATGTGAACAATGAACTGCTGCGCCGTCTGCTCCAGGCCAACAGCGATCTGACAGACTGGCTCATTGATGCCGGGGAGCTGCAAAAGGGCTTTACCTGGGGGCCGGGGCGGATGGGCACCCCGGATGTGGTGTTTACCGCCTATGATGCCTGCGAATTCAACAAGGTGCGGAGCGATCCCTCCTGTGGACCCGGCGATTCCGGCTGGTATATTACAAACCTGCTGACCGACATGTGCAAACGCCGGGGCGGTGAAGTGCTGTTCAATACCCGTGCCGTGAAACTGCTGCAGGATGAAAACGGCAAGGTGGTGGGCGCATTGGCCCAGGATCCCGGCGGAGAAATTGAGATCCATGCGGGAGCCGTGATCGTGGCTTCAGGCGCTTTTACGAGAAACAGGGAGATCATGGCCAAGATGCAGCCGCTGTTTTATCAGGACGAGGGCAAGGAGCCGGTCCATGTCTATACCTGCGCCACCTGTACTGGCGACGGTATAACCATGTGCGAAGAATTGGGAGCCCACATCGACTATGTCAATAAGCGTGCCTGCATGTTCGGTCCCATGCACCATCCCATGACCTGTGCTGTGGTGGCCATGCTGCGGAACGGATCTACGGTTTCTGTGGATAAGTTCGGGAATCCCATTACAGAGATGGGTGGCATGTCGGAAATCGGTATGCTGGCCAGCAAGCCGGGCTGGATGTGCTGGCAGATCATGGACCAGCAGGCCATCGAGGAGACAGTCGCCTCCGGGCAGGCCAGCTCCGATCCGGACCAGGTTCGGGCCTTCTCTCACTGGGAGCGGGATCTGAACGCAGAGCTGCGGGACGGTACCGTGGTGAAGGCGGAATCTCCAGAGGAACTGGCAGAGAAACTGGGCTTTGACAAAAAGGTATTTTGTGATTTCATCGCCAAGCACAATGCGGATGTACGGAACGGAACGCTGCCGAATCCCTTTGGGCCTCCTCCCGGAGATGACGGCGAAGGACCCATGGTGCCGCCACCCGGCGGAGATGACGAGGACAACTTCATGGGTGGCATGATGATGGAGATGCCTCCTGCCCACGAGCTGCACGGAACCTTGTATGCGGTGTTCATGAAGATGTTCCATGAAAACGCCATCGGCGGCATGACCATTGACGAGAACACCAATGTAATTCGTGCGGCGGATCGGAAACCCATTGAGGGACTGTATGCCGCAGGCGATACCTGCCGGGGCATCATGATTCCGGGAGACTTGGGGGTTCAGTACGTGGAGGGTGTGCTCTCCGCCATGACCTCGGCCATGTGTACCGGTTATCTGGCGGCGGAGAAGGCCATAAAGTATTTGGATAGATAAGTCTAAAAGCTGAAATCGAGGGGCTCGCAGTACCGGATGGGTTCTGCGAGCCCCTGACTCTGTAGATACAATGGCGGCAGACGGATTCCCGTCTGCCGCTAAAATAGTTAGTCTTCCAGGTAACGCTGATAGGCAGCTTCGTAAATGGCATCCATCTGTCCCAGGCTGCCCGCCTCCAGATCTGCGATGAGATCACGGTAGCCCTGCTCGGTCATGTCTCCCACGACGACCTTGGAAGCGGCCTCGGTCACAGCGGTGAGTACGTCGCCCGCCAGAGCAAAGTATTCTGTGGTCTCATCTGTAGTAAGCTTGACTTCTGTCGGAATGGTCATGGTGTCATCGCCATACTCGGCAGTCCACAGCTCATAGGCGGCTACGGCTTCAGGCGCCAGCGTCATCTCCAGATAGCGTTGCTGTTGATCGGTGGGAAGCCACTGGTTGGGCGTGTAAAATACGGTGGCAATATCGAAGCTCATGCCGTCGGGATTGTTGGTCATAACGTCGGTCCACTGATAGGAGCCGTCAGCTTCCTTGGTGTAAGAGACGCCCTCAGCACCAAAGGCTACCAGATCCATGCCGGCGGGGGTGTAGCAGTAGTTCACGTACTGCATGGCGGCTTCTGGTGCGTCACAAGCGGTGGTGATGTAGAGCTTTCCGTTCATGGCTACGGTCATAGGTGCAGTCACATGCACGTCGATGTCGGTCAGCGCAAAGGGAGCTGCCGCCCAGTTGGGATCGCTGCCGTTTTCACGGAAGGCAGGATCTGTGTATTTGCAGTCATCCTGCCAGACGCCGCATTTGCCGGAGTAATAGGAGGATTCCCAGTTGCCATATTCCTTGCCGGTGTTCATAAAGTCCTCGTTGATGATGCCCTCGTTGTACAGGGAATTAAGGTAGTTGAGGTATTCCATAAAGCCTTCGGAGGCATAGGAGCAGATGAGCTCGTCGCCATTGGGTTCTACCCGCTGATAGCCTACGCTGCGGAAGCCCATAAAGCTGGTGTTAAAGAAGGGGGTCAGACCGGAGTCGCACTCAAAGTTTACCAGCAGGGCGTTGCTGGCGCCGCACTCAGTTTTGAAAGCCCTGAGGACCTCGGTGAGTTCATCAAAATTCTTGGGAGCTTCCATGCCCAGCTGATCCAGCCAGTCCTGCCGGATCAACAGTCCTTGAGAGACCCGTGCGATGGCACGACCGCAGAACTGAGATAGGGTCCCGTCGCTGTTATATACGCCGGTGGCAAAGGAAGGATCGGAATCCAGAATTGCCTTGTAGTCAGGGGCGTTCTCTTCCAGCAAAGGGGCCATGTCAATGAGAATATCCTGCTCAATGGCGCCCATCAGATCGGCGTCATACTGGGCTACGGTCTGGCTGAAGAAATCCGGTAGATCGCCGCCGGCCATCATCAGGTTCATTTTTTCGGAGTATGTGGATTCCGCCAGCATGGTAAAGTCAATGGATACGCCGGTGGCTTCCTCCATGGCATCATAGCAGGGAGTGGCGCTGTAGTCGTCGTTGCCCATGGCTTCGGCGGCGTTCATTCGGAGAACTGTCACCATGGAAAAGGTGTGGTCACCGGGACTGGGGTATTCCACAGAAGACGCTGTGGGCTCTTCTACGACAGAAGTTTCCACGGACGAATCCACGGGAGCAGCTGGCGATGGCGCCTCAGCGGGAGTCTCAGAAGCCGGGGCAGTTTCCTCTGTCACAGCTGCGGAAGCTGAGGTGCTGGATACTTCAGATGTGGTATCGTCACCGCAGGAACACAGCAGTGCGGCCAGCATGGTCAAAGCCAATAGCATGGCCAACAATCTTTTTTTCATTTTCGTTCCTCCTAGAATTGTATTCTGGCAGACAGGAGACCTCACTTCCTATGTGCATAACGGAGGGGAATACGGCGAGGTGGTCAAGTCCGCCGGTTCTGTTTTTATTCTAGCATGAAAAAATGTGCTGACCAATGCCACTGATGTATGGGACCATACCATTTGGGTAATAGAAACCGGGCAAAAGCGGTTGCTTTTGCCCGGTAAAACAAAATGCCTTTTAATGGATTATTTCAGAAAATCAATGGCGCTTTCGGCAGCAAGCCAGCCGCTGGCAAAGGCCCAGCTGAGGTCATTGATGATCTGTACTTTGTTGTTGCGGATATTGAGATAGCGGCCGGAGGAGAAGTCTCCGGGAACATAAAGCCCCTCAATGAGTCCGCCATCTTTTGCTGTGGCCTGGATATTTTCGTTGACCAGAACGCCGCCGAAGGCACCGTCCGTGCCCAATCCGCCGGACACAGCATAGTAGGGACCCTTGGTAAAGGGCAGCATCTCATCGGGGTCCTTGAAATACTCGCTGTCCACGCCGGCCTGGCACATGGCGTTGTAATTGGCGATGGTGGCCTTCAGGTTCTCCAGATGGATGCCCAGTTCCTGAGCCAGTGCCTCGATGGTATCTGCTCTTACGACGCTTTTGCCCATGCCCGGCATAGGTGGCATTCCACCTCCACGGGGAGAAAATGCCTTTTCCAGATCCGCTTCGATGTCCTCCGGATAAGACGGAGGTGCAGGGAAACACCATTCATAAGTTTTTCCTGCCCGGAAGGCTTTGACGCAGGTGTCCAGCATGCCCTGATCGAAGATATAGAAGGACTGGAAGCCAGGCTGTTCCGCCAGACGGTTGCCGGTTTCAAAGATGCCGCGACGTTTCTGGGTGCATTCATTGATCCAACGCTTTCCGTTCTTGTTGATCCAGAGGCAGCAGGGCTCTGCGGTCATGGACATGAGCGTTTGGCTGGGGCACATACCCAGGGGGCCCATAAGCCGAATCTCAAAGCTATCATAGTCGATATAAGCACCCAAGCTTTCCGCAATGGCGATGGCGTCGCCGGTATAGGAGGGATGGGTATGACCACCGTTGCCCATGGGCATGTCGGCGATTTTGGGAACATATTTCTTTACCATTTCCGCGTTGCGAATCCAGCTGCCGGTGGCTAAGATACAAGCTTTGGCGGTGATGGTATTTGTGCCGCCAGGGTCCGATGCGGTGACAGTATAGATGCCGTTTTCGTGGGTAACAGTTTCCACGGCGGTATTGGAAAGCATGGTAACGCCATTCTTTTCACACAGGGCAATCATCCGCTTCATGACGTAGGCGCCACCCTTCCTCTCCTGCTTGAACGCGGGGATCTTGGGGCCGTCCGGACCGTCGAAGATGTAGGTGCCTTCCTTGTATAGTTCCTCCACGTTTTCGCCGGTGTCACAGAGAAAGTCGAAAAACGCTCCGGTGGCTTTGAAGGTGTTGTAGGCCAGCTTGGGATTTAGTTCCCAATAGGTTTCATCCATAACTTGGCGAAGAGCGGTCATGGTGTTGTCGGGAATGCCATGGTCCTTCTGCCAACGGCTGCCATAGACCCGCCAGTCTGCCGCGCCCATGGCGCCGCCGCCAAAATTACGGCGTTTTTCCACCAGTACGACCTTCTTATCTGTGGTTTCGGATATTCTTGCGGCAGCAACCAAACCTGCTCCGCCTCCGCCCAGTACCACGATGTCGCAGTCATAGGAGACAGGCGGGTGCGGGGGAACGGCTGCCGGCTGCTGCTCCTCCACATGGGGAGGCATACCCTCCGCGGGCGGTTGTCCTTCTGTTGCTTCATGGGCTGCAATGGCCAAATCTTTGTCCTGCATAAGTACCTCCGATCTACCCTGGATGCTGCAAGCAGCAAGGGCTTTTTATCATGGTAGCATTCATTTTTTGAAAAAACCAATGCTAAACCAGCATGGAAGTATTACACAAAAGTTATGGTCAAGCCTTGTTGAAGGATGCAGAAATATATGATAAAATAAGATTACGTTGCAGGATACAGGAGGATGCGGCATGGAACTTAACCAACTGCACTATTTTGTAAAAGTGGCCAAAACAGAGAATATCACCAAAGCGGCCCAGGAGCTGTTCATTACGCAGCCTGCCCTGAGCCGAGTGATCCTGCGACTGGAGCAGGAGATGGGCACGACGCTGTTTGACCGGCACGGCGGCCGGGTCACGCTCAATGCCCATGGAAAAAAATTTCTTCAATATGTAGAACCTGCATTGGAATCCATCAATGCGGGGGTGCACGCGGTCATTGACGAATTGGACGGTCAGGAGATCGTGATCCATAATTATTTGACAGCGGATCTGTTTAAATCCATTGTGGAACGGTGCCAGGCAGAACTGCCGGATACGGTGTTCACAGTCAGCAATATCGGCAACGACGCGGAGGAGGAGAGTCTCCAGAACACGGAACCAGATATTGTTATGCTGCCCACCAAGGATTTTCACTCTTTTGTGTTTCCTATGAGTTATATGGAGCGTTGGTGCGTGATCTATAACTGCAAATACGCCTTTCACTCGGATTTTAACGGCAGATCCATCACCCTGGAGCAGCTGGCTCAGGAACCGGTTGTTTTCTCCGGTTCCCGCTTTGACCGGGCCTTTGTGGATTCCATTTTCGCAGAGGCGGGATTACGCCCCAAAATCATGGCATGCACGACGTTGGCGGAATCCAGTACCCAGATCAATCGCTGCAAAGCCGTCGGGTTTGTGCCAGCAAGCAATTTCCGCAGTCTCATCAAGAGCATTGACAGCATCCCGATTGCTGCGGCGGTGGTTTCGGATTCCCCTTGCCAGCGGATGCTGTACCTGGGCAGAAACCCCAAATTCCTCTCCAATGCCGACGAATACAAGGTGTTGGAGACCATCAAAAACTATCTTTCCAAGGAATACGCGGAAACAGATGCCTTTTTTGAGTCGTATTTTGGTCAATCCTGACAGTGATCGGAGTCTGGAACGTATTCCCTTGGTGATATGGGACCATACCGCTTTGGCATTGGTACGGAGCATCCTTCTGTGATATGCTTTTTTTAAAGTAAGACAAGGAGGATGAGGCAATGAGAAATGAAAAAAAACTGTTTGCGCTGCTGCTGGCTCTGGCCATGGTACTGTGCTTGGCGGCCTGTGGAACGGAAACAACGTCATCGAACGATTCAGCAAATCCGGTCCAGACCTCTGCAATAGAGGTGTCGGAGCTGCCGGCGGAGGAGCCGGATACTGCGGAAGTTTCTTCGGAAGAGGCCTCCAGCACAGAGGCTTCCCAGATGGAGGAAACTGCGGATCGACCTGTGGTCAGTTATCCTCTGTTTGACGACGTCACCACCTTTACCCTTTGGACCTCCAACTCTCCGGACCTCAGCGAGATCATTTCGGACCTGAATCAGTATGTGGTCTTTGAGGAACTGGAAAAGGTGACAAATGTAAGATGGGATGCAACCCTGGTGTCCTTTTTCTCCTCTACGGAGCAGTTCCAGTTGATGGTAGCATCTCAGGATTATACCGACGTGGTGTGCCGTGCGCTGGACACTGGTGGTTATACCGGTGGTGCGGATCAAGCCATCGAAGAGGATTTCCTGATCGACGTTACAGAACTGATTGACGAGAATATGCCCAATCTGCTGGGATGGTTTGACACCTATCCAGAGCTGAAAAAACAGATCTCCTCTGCGGAGGGTAACATTGCTGGATTCCCCAAGATCTATTTGGAGCCCAGCGATGTGACTGCAGGCGGCTGTATCCGGCTGGACTGGCTGGAGGAATTGGGACTGGAAACACCCAAGACCTTTGACGACCTGGAGTATGTGCTGGAACAGTTCCGGGATCAGAAGGGGGCTGCGGAGCCGCTGGTGATCTCCGTGAACACCGGCGTACAGGCAGAGCTGCTCAACGGCTACAATATCGCCGCTGGTTTTTATCAGGTGGACGGAGAGGTTCGCTTTGGCGCCATGCAGCCTGAGTTCAAGGACTATCTCGCCATGATGAACCGCTGGTATCAGGAGGGGCTGCTGTCTGACAGCTTCCTGACCTCTCAGGCCGATGTGCTCATGGATGTGAATAGCATCCTCAACAACCAGACTGGCGTATGGTATGGTACCGGCGTCCAGACCATCACCAATATTGTCAATATGGCCAACGGACCCATGAGCATCACCGGGGTGCCCTATGTGACGGTGGATGGGAGCAAGGCCCATGTGGGAGAAGAGAGCACAGTGCTCGACTCCATTATGTGGTCCATTACCACCGAATGCGAAGACCCTGCGGCGATTTGCCAGTATATCGACTATATTTATGGTGAGGACGGCATCCAGTTGGCCAACTACGGTGTGGAAGGCGAAACCTTCAACTATGTAGATGGGAAACTGGTGTTCACGGATCTGGTCAAGAATAATCCGGATCTGACCTATTCTCTGGCCCTGAACGTCTATACCTGTGACCGCCAGACGCCGGTCCCCTTTGTGATTGACGAAGAAAAGGCCCGGATGGACTATACCGAGGATCAGATGAATGCTGTAGAGGTCTGGAGCAATGCTACAGACGGCCTGTACAACATTCCCCGGCAGGGCGTCACCATGACCACCGAGGAAACGGAAGAATACAACAGCATTTACAGTGATATTGACACCTACATGGATGAATCCATCTCCAAATTTATTGTGGGTGATACCTCTTTGGAGGAATTCGATGCCTTTGTGGCGCAGCTGGAGACCATGGGCATTGCGGACTGCATTGCCATTGAGCAGGCAGCCTATGATCGGTATCTCCAAGGCTAAATCTTTTGCGTAGAAATAGAGCGGACCTGAGATCGTATTTACAGTCTCAGGTCCGCTAATTTGTATAGAGGAACCATGGAATGCGATATAACATTGGTGTAATGGGGGTATGCAAAAAAAGCATTTGTGAAGAATTTGTGAAGATGTTATGATGTAGACAGGACTTTTGTACAACAAAATCAGAATGGAGGATTAGAAATGAAAAAGAAACTTTGTGCAATGGTTTTAGCGCTATGCATGCTGCTTACCCTGGCAGCAGGTTGTGGAACCCAGACAGAATCCAAGACCTCTGTGGCGGAATCTACTGAGACCAGTCAAGCCGCTGAGACCACGGCGGCGCCGCAGGAGGAGACGGAAACTCCGGCGGAACAGCCATCCTCTGAAGAGACCACAGAGGGGTCGGCGGTGGAGGAGGCTCCGGCAACCGTGGAATATCCTCTGGTGACAGACGGATCTGTTTCCTTTGATGTGTTCATGAGTATGGCAGGCTTTATCCCCATGGTGATTCCTGATGTGGCCAACGTGGGCTTTGACACCACCCGGGGTGTTCAGCAGTTGGAGGAGCAAACCGGTGTGGATCTGAAATGGACCCTGATCGACGCGGACTCCTATGCAGACCAGTTTTCCATTGTGATGGCCTCCGGGGATTATCCGGATTTCCTGGGGGCAGCCAACACCATGGTCACCGGCGGGATCGATGCCCTGGTGGAGCAGGAGATCTGCATTGATGTGGTGCCCTATCTGGACAGTTGCTTGCCGGATTTCAAGGCGGGATTGTATTCTGAAAACGAGGATTACCGTAAGTACATTACCTCGGACTCTGGCTACATCACCACCATCTACAACTTCGAGGAGCAGTCTACCATGGGTTCCTATATCCGGCAGGACTGGCTGGATCAGCTGGGACTGGCAGTGCCGGAGACCTATGATGAGCTTCACGATGTACTGGCTGCATTTAAATCCGAAATCGACGGCTGCGATTATCCCATGCTGATGACCCAGAACTGGGATTTCCCCAACAATATGTTCGTGGGTGGCTATGAGACCAGTTCCTTTGGCACTGGGGCGGATCTTTCCTACTTTGTCCAGGATGGAAAGGTCCAGGCCGGCGTTATGAGCGATGGCTACCGGGATTATATTCAGATGTGCCATGACTGGTACGCAGAGGGGCTCATTGGCGAGCCCACCCTGAATGTGGTCAACAATATGCAGATCAACGAATATCTGCTTTCCAATCAGTGCGGCTTCGGCAACGGCCAGTCGGACACCCTGGGGACCGGTGCAGTGGCGGCAGCTGGGGGATCCTACAATATGCGGGCTGTGAAGGAAATGGTCCGGGAGAAGGGTGACACCTTCAAGCTCTACAAAAATGCCGGCCAGCCAGGTAACGGCGGATGGGCTGTATCCACGGCCTGCGAGGAGCCGGAAATTGCGCTGAAGGTCATCAACTGGATGTGGACCGAAGAGGGTTACAACGCCATGAATTTTGGTGTGGAGGGCGAAACCTACAATATTGTGGACGGCGAAGTGGTGTTTACCGATCTGATCGTCAATAACCCCAATGGAATGAACGCCATGTTCAACTCCTGCAGTGAGATTTCCTTCTTTGACCTGCCCTTCGACTTCTGCATGGAGCGGAAGGTGGCGACCCTGTCCAATGAAGCGGAAGCCGAGGCTCAGGAGATCTGGCGGACCAATACTTCCGATGAGATGCGGTATTTCGGGTCCCTGACCATTGAGGAGAGCGAAGCCTACACCTCCATGGCCGGCGACCTGTACACCCATGCCGCAGAGAACATCAGCAAATTTGTTACCGGCACCAGACCCATGAGCGAGTGGGACTCCTTCCTGGATGATCTTCGTTCCATGAAAATCGACGAGTGCATTGCGCTGAAACAGGCGGCCTACGACCGGTATCAGCAGAGATAACTAATTGCGACAAGCCCCCCGCGGAACAAGTGTTCTGCGGGGGGCTTTGATATCGGATCATGGTTCGCGAAATCCGGCGCGCAGGAATGCCTCAGCGGCCTGCAGTTCCTCGGTGATATGCATATCCAGTAGTTCCAGAATGGCATAATCCTCCGCGTTGCCGAGGAAATCTGGACGGTGGCTGAGATAGATGGGACGCTCGATCTTTTTCTCGGAGAGCAGCATGGCGCGCACCGGCGTATCGGGAACTCTGCGCACCAGGGACCGATAGGCGGTTACCGGTGTAATGCCAATGGCCCGGCAGCGGCTGATAGAGATCCGGGATTCATCGGACTGGGTGGCGAACCGGAGATTGGGTGGCAGCTCTGGAAAGATTTGCGAGAGAATTTCCCTGTCGTAGGGAGAACTGTCGAAGATGATGGATTCCTGGAAAAGCTGCTGAATGGAAATAGAGGATCCGTCGCAGTCGGAGCGAAAGGTATAGTTCTTGTGGAACATAATGCACCAGGGTTCCAGATAGGTTTTTGCCACCGTATAGTTCCGAAAATCCTGTTCTGGAATGATGGTCAGGTCCGGGGCCAGATCCGTGGGATAATCTGAAACGGAACGGGTGCCGTCAAAGGCCTGCAGGTCCACGTCGGGAAAGGCGGAAAGACACCGGTCACAAAAGGATGCAAAATCATCCAAAAATACATAGTTGGACACAAGAATACGACGGTTCACGTTGCGCTGTCGTACCGCATGGACGCCGGCATTAATGGAATCCAGCCCGGCGGAAACATATTTTAAAAAAATCTGGCCATTCTCATTAAGAATCAAGGTGTTGGATTTCCGATCAAAGAGCTTGACTTCCAATTCTGCTTCCAGTCTGCTGATGGAACGGCTCAGGGCAGGCTGGGTGATATA
>CASEPH010000378.1 GCA_949289625.1 uncultured Clostridia bacterium
GTCGATCTCTCCGTTCTCGTCCGTTCGGAACTCCTGGGGGCCGTAGGTGCCCTCCACAGATTCGATTTCAAAAACGGCGTTGGGAATCGCCTTTGAGGGGTCGTCTGAGTCCACCTTCACCAGCCTCAACCCGGGCTTGACGTCGTTGAAGAACAACAGTTCCTTGATGCCATCGCCGGCGTGTAACTCCACCTCCTGGGGCGTAGTGTCCAGAATATACCCCTCATCGCCGGTATCCACCTCGAAAGCACGATAAGTGCCCGGCTCCACATTGGTGAGCAGGATCTCACCGAACTGATCAGTCTGGAAATTCCCCAGGAACTCGCCGTCCCGATAGACCGCGAAGGTAACGTCAGGCATTGCGACCATATTTTTTCGATCATACTTGATGATCCGCAATCCTGGTAGTTCTTCGTTGATAATAGGGATGGTAGTCGTTTCGCCAGCCACTACAGTCGCCGTGTAGACGGTATCATCCAACTGCCAGCCGACCGGGGCAGTTTCCTCTTGGATCCGGTACGCACCCAAGGGGATCTCGTCAAAAATGGCGACGCCCGCGCTTGAAGTCTCCTGTGTGAAGGTCTGCCCACTCTCAATATGCTCAATGGTGATGACTGCTCCCTGCAGTTTCTGGCCGGTATTGGACCGTTTCTCAATTCTCAGCGTGCCATAGGGGTCGTTAAAAAATGTCACCTCGGCCACTTCATCATAGACCACGGTGACATTCTGGGCGTGCTCTTCACTGATAACATAATGGGATGCCGCATCCCGTTCAATTACGGTATAATTTCCGCTCTTTTTCAGCGGAATCTCAATACGTCCATCCCCGTCCGTCACAAAAACGCCAACAGAATCGCCGTCTGGACCAATGACTTCGAAACGGCACCCACTGATGGGAATTTCTGTCCCCGTCTCATATTTGAGGATGCGTAATCCCGTTTCGGGCGGCTCCTCATTGGAATCAGCGTAATTGCTGTAAGTGGAAAGGCTCATAGTTGTCGTGGGGTCGGTATCCACGACATAGTTCTGGATATTTCCGTATTGGTCTTTCTCGGCACAAACTGCATAGTACACCGCATACTTGTAGACGTTCGTGCGGAAGGAGAGCTGGACGCTCCCAGTTTCCCCCTGCACACTTTCCAACGGATACAAAACCTTGAACTTGCCGGCATAGCCGTCTCCGGTGCCCTCCGTGGTAATGGTGGTAATGTCCCGATTGTCCATATCCACGATTCGGGTTCCTTCGGGGACAGATGCGGGATCTGTAAAGAATACTTCCACAGAATAATCACAGACCCATGTTTTGCTCCAGAAGGTAAAAACCTGCTGTTTATACTGTTTGCCGTCAATGGTGACCTGATAAGCCGTATCCCGATCCGGTGTGCAGGTAATCTCCGGCGACAGCACCTCCGTCCAAGCCGTCCCTCTGGCGTAGATGTCCTTGGCTGCGGCGAGCATTTTTTGGGCGCGCTGCAGCTCCACTCCGGTCAGAGAGGAATTGACCTTGAGGTTGTTAATATCCCAGTTACTCAGGAGGTAACACCAGAGGGCCATCTTCGTGGCATAATAACCCTGATATTTGTTTTCAAGGCCAAGTTCCTCCAAAGAACGGGTGGGATAGCCGCTGGCCACAATTCCCAACACCTTGGGATCTGACGTCTTTTCCTCCGCCAGATATTCAATGCTCTCTCCGACGCCAACCGTCTGCGGCACGCCGTAGATATTGGGGTTAACACAGTAGGCCGGAATCTCTCTGGTTTCCCCCTTCGCATTGACATAGTTGTAATAGGTATAGATCAATGTTCGGACCCGACCATTGATCATCAGGTAAGAGAGTTCGGTCCCGCCGTTGTAGATGTCGATCTCGCCAAGGGCCTCCTCAACGGAATCTGCTGCCATGGAGGTTGTCGGCAAAATCGAAAGGGCCATAATCATGGCCAACAGGATCGAGAGAAGTCGTTTTTTCATGGTATTCCTCCAAATTTGAGCAGAAAAAGCCGCAAATCCATTTAGTCTCAATGGATCCACGGCTGTTCTTCTTATGAAATTTGTTTTGGAAACACAAAAACGGTATGCTATGGCATACCGTTTTGTCCTCTGTGAAGTTGTCGTGCGCGTTAGTGGGCATGGATATTGTATTCCGTCCGCTGAAAGACGCCGTCAATATAGACATCCCACACTTCCATACTATAGGTGCCGGCCGGGCACGAGTTGAAGAAATCAACAATCTCTTCAGCCCGCCAAGGCCAGAATACCTGGGGATAAATGTCACCGGCGATGGTCAAATTGATTTTTACCTTCGGCTCTCCGCTTGGATGGGAGAGCGGGGCGCCATTCTGCCACGTCTCGGGATTATCCCCAATGGCATTATATAGCGTGTAAAGCATACGCCGGGTCTCATAGAGGTTCCTCACAAACAAGTACTCACGGCCATTGACGGAGTAGTGCCGCGTTTCCGGTGCTGGCAGCTCTGGCTGAGGAAGTAGCGACCAGTCGCAGGTCGGCTCGGGCAGGTCCCCTACAGGGCCGGAGGCAAACATATTCTTGTCCCAGCGGCTCACATCCGTGATGGCGTAGTTGGTGCCGTCATCGCAGCGGATTACATCGCCCTCCTGCGGCACATACCGCGAACCGTCGGAAGGAGGATTGATGGAGCCATCTTCATTCAAGGTAATTCCCCCATCAAGCGATTCCTCCGGCATAGTAGCATTTTCGCTATGCAAAGCCCGATAGAGTAGGATCGCCATATCGCCGCGAGTCAACACCTGCTTTGTTATGAACTCGGACGGTGCCAGGCCAAGGCACACCAGTTTGCTGCAGGCAGAGGAATAATCCCAATCGCTTTCGGTGTAACCGAGGTACCGCAGAACCACAGTGCATCCAGCCGCCGAGGTGACTGGGTCTCCTGCTCCAAAGACCCCACCGCCATAACCTGCCATGAGGCCGTTATAGTTGCAGAAACCAACATAAACTTGCGCCCAGTTCGGGACATCTGTAAATCTGCATGCCCGAATATAAAGCTTCTGTTCCGCTTCGAGGTATTCAGGCTTGACGGTGATCCTCGCCAGCAGCACCGCCAGTTCTGTGCGCGTCAGGCCGGAGTCCAGCATCATGTCTCCGTCCTCTGCGCCCACCATGATCCCGCGCTCTTTCAGATAAGCTGCGGCAATTTCAGGTTCTGTGGCTGTCACCGCCGCCAATGCGGGGCAGGTCAGTACAAATGCCAGAACTAAGCTCAGACACAATGAGCATACC
The DNA here is from genome assembly GCA_949289625.1 of uncultured Clostridia bacterium. The sequence goes on from CASEPH010000378.1 coordinate 3,256, forward strand.
CTTTTCATACAATCGGTCCCCTTTCAGGTGATTTTGCTCTATTACACCAGACTGAGACTGATTTTACAACGCACATCCTGTAAATCAGGTAATTTCACGTGCTTGCACACACCAGCGCATCTCCGGCACGTTACGAACACAGGTAATCAGCGTGATCATGTTCTCACTGGATCGGCCAAGTCTTGAGAAGTCGGTTTCTTCGATCTGTCCCACATAGAAAACCTCATACGTTCGCGTGCCGAGTTTTGTTGTGTAGGTGATCTTATCCCCGTCCTCCAGAGTATGGATCTGTCCAAAGTGATTGGCGACGCCGCGGTTATGGCCAGCCAGACCCACATTACCATCCCAACAGGATGTAGACTTAAAATGGCCGGCACCTTTTGCAAGGCTCTCCAGGCTCTCGTCTTCATAGACTTTTACGGACAGCCCCAGGGAGGGGATCTTCAGCCTTCCCAGACTGCCATCCTCATAAAAAAGGCCATCCGGCAGGGTGAACTTGTTACTGCTCAGGCTGGTATCCTGCGCCGGCGTGCTGTCATCATAGGAAGCCGGTGGGAGGTAGATTGTCTCCCCGCTGATGGTGCTCCCGGTCGATGTGCTGGCCTGGGGAATCAGAGTTGTCCCGGCCCCGGGCAGGTAGGATTCTGGGCTGCCGAATGGCGGTGCAAAGACAGCGGTATTCTTACTGCGGTCGATGTTGCTGCTCTCCGTGGCCCCACCACCAACGACAACCACTTGGTCAACAGAGGTGGGGGGAGCATACATGGGGCCGTCCGAGTCGTCAAACTCATACTCCGCCGCCAGTGCCGGGGTCGCCATCATCGCCGCGACGGCTATCAGCAGCATTGCTGCTTTCAGCCAGTTCCTCATACATTTTTCGCTCCTTCCGTTTCATGATAAAGTACATTCCTCCAGTGCCAGCGCCAAGGGCTGCCAGCGCGGGCAATGCCACTATCAGCCAGTTCAGGCCTCCACTTTGGGACTGCCCCCCATCCATAGGCTCAACAGGCGTTCCGGTGAAAATGACGGTATAGCGGATCACTGTAACGCCGGTTCGGTAGACCTCACCTGTATAGTTGGCTGTGGTCGTGTATCCCGTCACATAACTGACCGTTTTGCTCCCACCATAGGTACAGATAGCAGTAAAGCGGTCACCAATCTCATAATCGTCGGCGTTGTAGGTGTTGTCCGTCTGCCACTGGACATCCTGGAGTGTCAGGGTTCTGCCACCCTCAGTGATGCTTTTTGGCAGATGGTTGAGGTCCTGGTTCGCCAGATTGGGGTAGGTTCTGGTGGCTGTGACCGGCTGGGTGCTGCTGCCATAGCCAGCCGCCTCGGTCTTGATGCTGTCCAGATCAAGGGTGAGGGTGCCGGTAAACCCTTCTTCCGTGGTGACCTCCTTCTCCTGGGGCAGCAGTGACAAGATTGTGTCCATATCCTTTTTGTCGCTGTCCACCTTCTCTTCCTGGGTGATGACCTGCGTCTCACTGCCGATGATGACCTCTCGCAGCACATCGGTGCAGTCGTACAGGAGGCCATCCCGCTCAAACTGCCCCATGGGGAGCGTGGAGGGGTCGGTATTGGGCGAGAGATCATACACCTTGCGGATCTCCTTGTTGTCCTGGTCGAGGATGATATCGACCGGGAGCATGGCGTCAGGATCCGTCATGCCCAAACTGACCGCGCCCGCAGGCAGCGTCAGCATGGTCAAAAGCAGGAGCGATGCGGTGAGAGATAAGATTTTGTTCTTCACTGACATATCCTCCTCAGGTTTGATTTTGCTCTTTCTGGAATCAGGGAGTAGTCGACGGC
>CASEPH010000379.1 GCA_949289625.1 uncultured Clostridia bacterium
TCAATCTGCAAGCCTGCAGCGCACATAGTGTCCCGGCCGCGCCTCCCGCAGGGACTGCGGCGCCTTGCAGGCCTCTGTTGCGTATTTGCAACGGGAGGCGAATCGGCATCCGGGCTCCGGGTCAATGGGGTTGCCTACCTCGCCCTCCAGCAATTCCGGTTCGGTTCCCCGCTTGCTGAGGTCTGTCGTGGGAATGGCGGAGAGCAGCGCTTTTGTGTATGGGTGCAGCTGCTCCTGAAACAGATCGGTCTTGTGGGCATACTCCACCACCTGCCCCAGGTACATCACCGCGATATAGTCGCTGATATGCCGCACAACACACAAATCGTGGGTAATAAACATATAGGCGATGCCCCGGCTGTCCTGCAGATCCATCAGCAGGTTCAGAATCTGTGCCTGAATCGACACATCCAACGCCGAAACCGGCTCGTCACATACGATAAACTGCGGTCCGACCGCCAATGCACGTGCCAAGCCCACACGCTGGCGGCGTCCGCCGTCCAGCTCATGGGGATAGGTGTTGTAGTACCGCTCCGGAAGCCCGCAGAGATCCATGATCTCCTTGACCTTCTCCTGCATCTCATGTTTGCTGGAGGCCAGCTTCAGCACCTTCATCGGCTCCGCGATGATATCGCCGATGGAGAGGCGGGGATTCAGCGAGGTAAAGGGATCCTGGAAAATCATCTGGATTTTGGGCCGCAGTGCCTGCATCTCCTTTTTGCTGTATTGCAGGATATTCTTCCCTTCATACAGCACTTCCCCGTCGGTGGCCTCTAAAAGGCGGATAATAGTACGGCCCAAGGTGGATTTCCCGCACCCGGATTCCCCTACCACCCCCAGCGTCTGACCAGGTTCAATGGACAAATTGACGTCATCCACTGCGTGCAGCATCCCCCGGGCTGTTTTGAAGTACTTTTTCAGTCCCTTGGTTTCAATCAGAGGTGTTCCCATTTATTTACCCTCCTCTGCAAATCGGAAGCATTTGATGTGGTGTCTGCCTTCCACATGGTCTGGAGGCGCATCTGTCCGGCACTTTTCCATGCAGTATGGACAGCGGTCTGCAAACTTGCAGCCCTGGGGCAGATTGGTCGGATCCGCCATAAAGCCGTCAATGGGGATCAGCCGTTCGGCATCGGTGTCCAGATGGGGAATGCTGTTGAACAGCCCCTCGGTATAGGGATGGTTTTTCTCCCGTGTGAATACCTCCTCCACAGGGCCGCTCTCAATGATTTCGCCAGCATAGACCACAGCAACATTCTCGCAGAAGCCGGCCACAACGCCCAGGTCATGGGTAATCAAAATCATTGCGGAGTTATATTTCCGTTTCAGATCCTTCATCAGATGCAGAATCTGAGCCTGGATCGTCACGTCCAGCGCCGTGGTGGGCTCGTCGGCAATCAGCAGCTCCGGCTCCGCGATCAGCGCCATGGCAATGCCGATGCGTTGCTTCATCCCGCCGCTGAACTGGTGGGGGAATTCGTTCTTGCGGCTGGCCTGGATGCCCACCAGCCCGAGGATCTCATCGACCCGCTTCTCCTTCTCCTCCTTTGGCATATCCGGGTAGTGGAGATCCAGCACCTCCTGGATCTGGTCGCCCACGCTGATGATCGGGTTCAGGCTCGTCATGGGGTCCTGGAAAATCATGGAGATCCTGGCGCCGCGGAGCTTCTGCATCTCCCGCTTCCCCGCTGCAATGATATCAATATCATCGTAGTGGATGGAGCCGGAGGTGATCTGTCCGACCTTATCCGGCAGCAGCTTGAGGATGCTGAGGGCCAGGGTGCTCTTGCCGGCTCCGGTCTCGCCCACCAGGCCGACGACCTCGCCCTTGTCCACTGTCAGGCTCATGCCGTTCAGGGCGTGGACCACAGCGTCATCTGTATTGTACTGTACATAGAGATCCTTTACTTCCAACAGTTTTTCACGCATACATCCACCCTCTTTCTTCAGTTCTTCGTTCTCGGATCGAGGGCGTCCCGCAGGCCGTCGCCGATGAAGTTAAGACACATCACAGAGATCATAATAAA
>CASEPH010000380.1 GCA_949289625.1 uncultured Clostridia bacterium
GAAGATATGTAGCCGTGGATGTGAGTTCTGAGGCAAGATAATCGTTGCTTTGGAGAAGGCATTCCAATCCAAGCATTGTCCGCAGCGGTCACAGTACCGGGGGCTTGTATGATACTCTGCAGGGTGCAGTGTATGTGTCAAAATCCGTATCGACAGAAAACTCCCGGCAGGTCTTGCCGAAGCAGGATCTGCCGGGAGTGTCAGACATCGCAAAAGTCATCCAATCGGGTGAAATCAAAATTTGGCGGCGTTTGATAGGTAATTCCGTTCAAACCGGATGGATCTCCACATTGACTCGGGTCCCTTTCGCCAGCGAGTCATAGGCCGCATAGGCCAGTTCAACTGTCCGAAGCCCATCCACAATCCCCGCCCCAACCAGAGGGGCTCCCGTTTCTACATGATGAAGATAATCGTCAAAAATATCCCCATGCTCCTTGGCCACCAGATTGGGGTATTGCATCTCCAGCTGTCCCTTGATATAAACCTCCAGCCTTTGATTGTTGTAGAGGTCCAGGAAGGCGCCCCCCTTTTCACCGGCAACCCGTATCGTTACATCTCCCCACATAGGATCTTCAGGGCGTCTGGACCAGGAGGCGTCGATTTGATACACAGTCCCTCCCGTCATCGTCCCCTGCAGGACAGCCAGGTCCTCTGCTGTAATGTTGTCGTGGAGCGCATGTTTGGCATAAGTCCGAACTGTCTCAAATTCTTCCCCCGTGAACCAACGGATCAGATCAGCCACATGGACTGTGTGGTCAATGATGCAGCCTCCGCCGTTTTTCTTGGGATCCAGAACCCAGTCGGGTGCCCCTGGTTCATACATACACCCATGATTGGTGGCAGAGACAGCTAAAATCCTGCCAAATTTCCCGCTGTCGATCAGCGCCTTAAGGCGGCGGACAGCATCGCTGAAGCGGACCGGAAAGGTCGTCATAAACGGAACGCCATACTCCCGGACAGCCTGTGCAATCAGCACAGCGTCAGCCGCCGAGGTGGCAATGGGCTTATCACAGAAAATCGCCTTTCCAGCTCTTGCCGCCGCGATGCAATCCTGGGCGTGGCGGTCGTTGGTGGAGGTGATCAGGACCGCATCGATATCCGGATCTGCTAAAAACTTGTCCCGGTCATCATAATACTTTGCACCGAACATCTCCGTCCAGGGTCTGGCAAATTCAGCGTTATCATGGAAGATAGCAGTCACCGGGAACCGATCCCGCATATACTTCAGAGCCGGAATATGGTTACCTCTGGAGTGGGGATGATCCAAGCTGAGGATTCCTAACCGTACCATTTAAATCCCCCCCAAATCCACTACATATTGCTGGCTGCTCTGGATACAACAGCCGTCTGCACTGTATATGTGCCCTTGGTTGGTGTTGATCGGCTTCCAGACCAAAAGTGCTTTCCCTGTGACAATCTCAAAATTCTCGCAGACATCTTCAGCCGCATCGTCAAAAAACATACGAACCAAAGTGTTTTCTCCAAAAGTCCCGATATAGGACAGGGCCCGTCCCGCATCCAGCAGCTCGCCCTCCTTTTCCGGGCCTGCCAGCGCGGCAATCCGCTCCTTCCACCGTTCCAACGCCGCCTGCAATGTACCGGCAGGGCAGACGCACTGTGCTATGACTTGGTGGACCGGGCCCAGTTCCTGCTGTGCAATCAGCGCACAGGCACGGTTCCAGGGATTCTCTTCAAAATACTGCTGTCCATTCATAATCTTCACCTCTTCGGCAGCCGATGCATTTATTTGGATTCAGAAGCGGCAAACGCCCGCTCCATGATACGCTCTTCTGTGGCCTCCTCACTGCTGAAAGTCCCGGTCAGCTTTCCTTCTGCCAGCACCATAATCCGGTCGCTAGCGCCCAAAATCTCGGGCAGCTCAGAGGAGATCAGGATAATCGCCATATTCTGCTTGACCAGCTTGTCAATCAACTGGTGGATCTCCTTCTTGGCCCCTACGTCAATGCCGCGGGTCGGCTCATCCAAAATCAGCAGCGTGGGCTTACAGGCAAGCATCTTCGCCAGACAGCACTTTTGCTGGTTTCCGCCGGACAGGCGTCCGATTGCCTGCTCCCCAGAGGTAGCTTTGATCCGGAAACGGTCATGGTACTCCTCATAGAGCTGCTCCTGCTTCCCCTCGTCCACCAGTCCGTTGGTACAGATCTGGCGCAGGTCGGCCAAGCATATATTTTCTTTCAGGCTGCGCAGCGGGATGATGCTCTCCCTGCGCCGATCCTCTGATACGTAGCAGATACCTTGCTGCAGGGCCTGCTTCGGAGATCGGACGTGGATTTCCTCCCCGTTGAGCCACATCCTGCCGCTGTCCGGCTGATCTAAGCCAAAGATGCAGCGGGCAATTTCTGTGCGTCCGGCACCCATCAGGCCAGACAGCCCCAGCACTTCTCCGGCCCGCACCTCAAAGCTGATCGGAGCAAAAGCGCCTTTTCGGCCCAAGCCTTCCACTTTGAATACCGGCGGCGCCGAAGGATCAACGGGCGACTTCTCCCGGGCAAACACATCGTTGACCTCCCGGCCCACCATCAGCTTGGTCAGCTCTTGTTCATTGGTCTCCGATACCGGGATCGTGGTGATATACTCACCATCCCGCAGAATGGTGACATCATCACAAATTTCGAAGATCTCCTGCAGGCGGTGGGATACATAGACGATCGCCATGCCCGCTTCCTTCATATCCTGGATCACCTTGAACAGCTTCTCTTTGTCCGCATCCGTAATGGCAGATGTGGGCTCATCCATTACAACCAGCCAGGCATTTGAGCCCATGGCCTTGGCGATCTCCACCATCTGCTGCTGGCTGACGGACAGCATGCGCACCTTCCGGTTGACGCTGGTGCGCAGATTCAGGCGCTCCAGATACTTTTGAGTCTCCTGCGCCATCTCCTTCACGGACAGGAACAGATTGAATTTTCTCTTTTCTTTTCCCAAGAATGCGTTCTGTGCGATGTTCAGCTCCGGGATCAGGGCAAACTCCTGGTAAATAACAGAGATCCCAAGCTTTTGAGAGTCGGTGGCCGAATGGATCTCCACCGGAATCCCGTCGATGGTAATGGTGCCCCCATCTCTCTGGTAGACGCCGGACATGATCTTGATCAAAGTTGATTTGCCGGCGCCATTTTCCCCCATCAGGGCATGAACCTTGCCGCCTTCGAATTTGACCGATACGTCCTTCAGCGCGGGGACTCCGGAGAAGTTTTTGTCGATGTGGGACAGCTCCAGCACATGCTTCTTGTTCGTCCCAATCGCTTCCAGGGCCTTATGGTTTTCTGCATGAACGGTACCCTGAGGCTTCTTTTTAAAGATATCCTTGGCAGAGGCCACCGTCTGATCCGCCAAAACGGCCACCCGGACGCACAGACCTTTGATGATGTAGTTCCAGAACACCGAGATATTGATCATATTGATCCCCAAGGTGATCGTACCCATCAGCAGGCAGCCCAGGAACGTGCCGGCGATGGTCCCCACGCCACCCAGCAAACTGGTGCCGCCCAGCACAACGGCGGTAATGACAGTAAACTCCAGGCCTTCGCCGGCCAGGGGCTGGGCGGAACTGGCCCGTCCCACTGTCAAAATCGTCGCGATCCCGCACAGGAACCCAGTGATGGTATAGGTCAGAAATACAAACCCCTTGGAGTTAATGCCCGAAGCAAAGGCCGCTCTGGCGTTCCCGCCCACTGCATACAGCTTGATCCCGAAGGGCAGCTTTTTGACGCACCACAGGCAGATGATGATAAACGGGATCAGGAGAACCACAGAAGCGGGGATCACGATATTCTTCCCCAATGACCACTGCTCGTTCCCCAGCCATTTGTAAAACGGATTGGTCACAACAATCCGGGTGCTGTTGGTAATCAGCAGAGTCAGGCCCTTGCAGAAGGTCTGCATCGCCAAGGTGGCCATGAATGCACTGATTCCCAGATACCCGCACAATACGCCGTTGGCCGCGCCGATCAAAG
>CASEPH010000381.1 GCA_949289625.1 uncultured Clostridia bacterium
GTACTATGCCAGACATCAAGGAAAAACGGCCACCCAGGAAACGAATCAAAGAAAAGCCCAAATCTGTCCCACGGACGCTGGCAAAACAGGAGACCCATCAGGCGGCAGCCTGGACCGGAAAGCAGATTCAGGATGCCGCCCGGATTGTGGAATCCAAAGAAAACGAATCGGAAAACACGGCAAATTCAGTTTACATAATTTCGCCACCGCATCACAATTTCCATGTGGCCGTACCGCCTAAAGGCAAGACCATCAAAACCCCGGAGACGGTGGCGGCCCAGAAAAAACCGGTGGTGAAAGAAGGAAAGTGTCCGATTTCTGCAAAGGTTCCAAGGAATCGCAATCCATCCGCCATTAAAGCGCAGGCGCAAAAGCCCGGGAATGCTGGTCCGGAATGCCGGACCTTGGAGATCCCGTCGCAGCAAGGGCGGCAGGATGTCCGAAAGCAGATCATCCAAAAGCGGGCGGCCAGAAAGCAGGCGGTACGCCAGCAGGAACCGTGCCGGGCAAGCCCATCCCAGGAGCCTGCATCCCAAAACATTCCACAGGCGGTTTCCAGCCCCCATAGGCTGCAAAAGGAAAAACAAATCCGGCAACGGGAGCCTCAGCTCAAGCAGAAGGTGAGTCCGGCAAAAACCAAGGCATTTCCAGCGGCAGAAGCCAGGCGGCATCAGGTTCGGTCAGCAAAATCCACCCAAGCAGCCCAGGCTGTGGCGAAAGCCAGAAAACAGGCCGAAACATCCGGGAAAAGAGTAGCCAAGGAACTGTCTCAGAAGGCGCTCCGGGCCATTTGGGCATCCGGCAAATCTCTGTTGGCTGCGCTGGGGGCTGGAGGGGCCATAGCGCTTCTGGTGGTGGTTTTGGTGACGCTGGTGGGAATTCTGCTGGTGTCGCCTCTGGGGATCTTTTTCAGCAGCGGCGCTGACAATGAAATGACCCTGCAGCAGGCCATGGGCATCCTGAACACAGAGCTCCAGGACCGTGTTACGGAAATCGAGCAAACGGTGGCCCATGACGATCTGCAGCAGAACGGCCAGCAGGCTCCCTGGAAGGAGGTGCTGACCATCTATAGCGTGAAGGTCACAACGGATGCGGCCCACCCGCTGGAGGTGGTGACCGTGGATCAGGAACACCTGGAATTGCTGCGGCAGATCTTCTGGGACATGAATTCGGTGGACTACGCCACAGAAACCTACACAGAGGAAGTGACCGTAGAAATCGAAGACAGCAGCGGTGAGGTGCCTGAGGAAACCCAGACCGTAGAGAAAACCAGGCTTGTCATTACCATCGGCAGCAACACCGCCCAGCAGATGGCGGAAGAATACGGCTTTACAGCGGAGCAGCTCGGCTATGTGGCCGAGCTGCTCTCTGAGGAATATGCAGAATTTTGGACCATGCTGTCCCTGCCGGGGGTTGGCAGCGATGACATTGTGGCTGTGGCCTTGTCCCAGGTGGGCAACGTGGGCGGAGAACCCTACTGGAGCTGGTACGGATACATCAGCCGTGTGTCCTGGTGCGCCTGCTTTGTCTCCTGGTGCGGTGATCAATGCGGGTATCTGGACGCCGGAATTCTGCCCAAATTCTCCTACTGCGATTCGGGCATTGCCTGGTTCCAGGAACGGGGCCAGTGGCAGGGACGGGATTATATTCCCAGTCCGGGGGACATTATCTTTTTCGACTATGACCACAACGTGAGTGCCAACCATGTGGGAATCGTGGAATCCTGCGACGGCAGCACCGTCTATACCATTGAGGGCAATGCCAGTGATGCGGTGAAACAATTAAGTTATGCGGTGGGGTATTCCGGGATTATGGGGTATGGGGTTCCGGCTTATCCGTAAAGAACGCGCCTAGCAGAGAAAGTGCGCTTTATAAATTATCCATGAGTGCAGCCTGCAACTTTTGACGCATACGATACAATCTGGTCCGAAGGGTACCAGCATGCATATGCAGCATTTTCGCAATTTGTTTTTGCGGTATGCCATAAATGGTTCCCATCAGGATTTGTCGTTCCGTCGGATCGGAGAACATCTGAAGGATCTCATCCTGTAGTTCACAATACGTAATGTGTGCATCGGGAGACTCTGACTGCAGCTTCCCTGGCCTATAACAAGCAGCTCCAAGAGAAACAGTTTGCAAGTGATTTCGCCGGAGCGAATCGACATATGTATTTCGAACAATCGTTTTCAGCCACGCAGTCATATTTACAACATGGGTTAACTGCTCCCAATGCAGAAGTACCTTGATGAATACCTCCTGTGTCAAATCCTCGATCTGTTGCTCATTCACAGAATAGGTTCGAAAGCAGGACATGACGTAGGGCATATAGCTCAAGTAGATTTGGACGAATTGGTCTGGAGCAACTGATGCTGGGGTCGTTTGAGACGGAATTGGGAGCATTTGGACGTTCCTTTCTTCTGGGACGGTTTGGCTTTCTGCTGCATTAGGATGGCAGAAACAAGGACTGCAACAAAAAAGCAGAACTTTTTCTACATTACGGTTTGTCAGCTCTGTTCCGCAAGATAGATGCTGACCCGGTTTTGGATGATCTCCGCTACTTCTTCGGCGGTTTTATCCCCCACAAAGAAGGCTTCTGTTTCTTCCTCCACGATCCCGTCTACCACACTGTCCCACACACGTTTTCCAGCTGCGTCGGAGATCAGTTCCAGCAGGGTTTCTCCGCAGCTTTCCGGGTAGCTCTGTCCGCCCTGCTGGGAATCGCCGACTGCTTCCGTAATCTGATCTTGGAGCACATCCACTCTGGAGGGAAGGCCGATATTGGATGCATTAGACGCAAACGCCTCAGACAGCGCGTAGGCGATCACATCCCAGGCTCCGGCTTGATTTCCGCTGGAGACCATACCTAGCTCCAGCCCGCTGACGGTGTCGATAGACATTCCGCTGGCATCCTCCGATGGGAACCCCAGGAAACGGACTGGGCTGCCATTCCAAAACATAGCTGCATATGTTTCCTGTTGGGTGTCATATACAGAAATAATGTCCATGTTGGTGACCTGACTGGCCTGGCCGTCGGCCACAACTTCAGATTCAGACAAAAGAAACTGATTGATATATTCCAGATAAGTGATAAATTCCTCGGAATCAAAAAATGCGGTATTTGTGGCCTGGTCTATGTATCGTCCGGCGTCAAATGTGATGACCAGCATCATGCGTTTGGTGCTCTTCTCCAAAACATTTGTTCCCGATATGGCGGACTGAAATTCGGAGAAGGTCCAGCCGGATCGGTCTCCTGCCAGGGACTCCGGAGCCATCAGGCCACTGAGGGTAAAGCTGGAGATGATGGAATACCGCTTTCCGGCTGTATCCGTGGCGTTCCAGACCGCAGGGAAGAAGTCGGACTCCTGGATGGAAGCATCCTTCTCGATCCATGGATTCAAGTCCGCAAGGACGCCTTTGGCAATATAAGCACTTTGGGGCACGTTGTAGATGTGAAGCAGGTCCAGTTCCCCAGATAGCAGGGCCATATTCAGGGAGGCTACGTCCGCGTATTCCACGGTTTCCAGACGGTAGGCCGACTGGTTCCGGTTATAATTGGCCACAAGCTGGGAGACGGTGGAGGAACCGGAAGTCAGAGTGCCAAGGCGCAAAATCTCGGGCTCCGTATCGGCTTCTTTTTCCCCAGTGGTGAGCAGGCAGAGATCTCCGGCTACGGCAGCCAGAAAACCATCCGCCGTCTTTCCGATGGCCGTCACATCATAGGGGTAGATTCCACAGTCGTCCCAATGCAGCAGATAGCTGCCGCTGTTCGTGGCAAGATCATAGAGAACGATCCCCTGGTCGGTCCCTAGATAAAGGGAGCCGGTTTTGTCCCGGCAGATTGTTCCGAACTCTCCCATATCCGGGATCTGTGCCAGTTCCGTGATGGTGGTACCATCAAAATGGCACAGCACCCAGGAGCCGGCAGCTTCCTCGTCGGTTCCATCCAGGCGAAGCAGATAAAACCCGTCGTCTCCCGGAGCTGCGGCCAGCCAGGTTCCGTCTTCCTCAAAAATCAAGGAATCTCCACGATAGATCTGGGCCTGATCCTGGGTCAGCAGACAGGTATCGTCGCCGGAGGTGCAGTATCCCCGAAGCCCATCGGAATCCGTGGGAAGGGAAAGGGGTTCCTTCTGTGCTACCCCGTAGGTATCATCCAGGGTAATGGCGTCGCTTTCCGTATAGGCCAGCCCCGTTTGGGTATCCAGCCACGCAATGGCCTCGCCGGTCAGGACGGTTTCGGTATGATAATTTTCCGGCTCCGCCGCTTCCGCAAAGGCGATCTTAACCGCATTCGCTGGCTCTCCCGAAGCTGTTTGGGAAGCAGCGGACATATCCTCTTTTCCGCAGCCGCCCAGGAGGGCGACCAACAGGGCGATTATAGCGCATAACAGGGAAACTTTTTTCATAGGTACCTCCTGGGAAAATTGCCGATATGGCGAAACAGCGCCATATCGGCAAAATAGTGAAGCGGATGTTTAGCCAATTTTGGTTAAGTAACGGTTCGCAACCCAGCCAGTCTTGCCCACAAAGGAACCACTATAAACGGTAACATGAAGCCAAAGCATACCGTCGGCAACCTTAGAGTCATTTCCTGCATAATAGACACTGGTGTTTTGGGAAAGTGTGCAGATCCATGTTCCAGAAGTACCTGCAGAAGCTCGCAGATTAACCGACGTAGTAGTCAGATAAATACCATCGGTAGAACGGGTCTGAGATGCAGTGACTTCATCAGTTGCTTCAATATTCATTGAAGCGTCTATTGCGTTAGAGGGCAGAATAAGTAGGGAACACATAGATGCAACAACCAAAAGCATAGCAATCAATCTTTTTCTCATGATTTTACTCTCATTAAATTAATTATTTGCAGACAAGTTCTATAATGTACCTGCTTAGTACGCTTCTTTATTATCACGCCCCAATTGGTCCTCCTGAATATGCCTGATTCGGACTGGATGCACTAGAACATGATAAATGTCAATTTAGTTCTGCATAGGAATCACCTCATCGCTATTCAAATGTTTCTTACTCCGCCTGTATGGTAGCATAATCCAGAAGAAATTTGCCAAAATTGCAGTACAAGCAGGATTTTTTGCAGTAAATGCAAAAAAATGACCTCGGCAGTACCGAACTGTCGAGGTCATTCTGTCTGCTGGGCTGCTTTGTTATTTTTCTACGTTGTATCTCTTGTTTCTTATGAAAAGATGGTTAACAATTAAAGTCCTGCTGTCCTACAGAATTCCCATGAAACTGAAGCAAGATCGTGCAAAGGCCTGAAGGAACGCCTACGCCAGCCAATGCAAGAAGCCCCATGACTTTCAAAATCAGCTTGCAGTAATCCGCGGCTTGGTCCGGCGAGAGGCCCCCAACGGAGAACTTGTTCCATATGTGAAGCGGCTCATGCAAACGGATTTTTGGATTCCCTTTTTGTAAAAACCGGCCGGGCAGTGGTAGATGTTATCCTGAATCAAAAACATGCCTTTGCGTAAAGGGGTGCCAATTCAGGTGCAATTAGATGCTCTGAGAAACCTCGCTTTCCCGATGAGGCTCTTGTGGTGGTTCTCTCAAATTTGATCCATAATGCCATTGAGGCCTGCAAAAAGAAAAAAGATCCCAGCCATAAACCCATTCGGCTCAATATAAACGCCAATCTGAAGGCCAATTTTTTATACATTGAGAATCCCTCCGAACAACTGAAGTGACCCCAAAAAGTTAGACAATATTTTCAAACAAAAATTATTCAAGCAACTGAAAGGGCTTGTTGTAAGCAGTCAAGTAAAATAAGCCAAAATTCGCCAGAAAGTATACCACTTTTAGCCGGTCCGGAAGGGACCATTCGCCACAAAGTATACCAGTCTTGCGTAGTTAGCCTGTAATGGACCGGTGGTGCTCCAGACGGTAGCTGTTGCCGGTCATGTTAATAATCTCGCAGTGGTGGATCAGTCGGTCCAGAATCGCTGTGGTAATGGTGGCATCTCCCAGAAAGTCTGCCCACTCGTCAAAGCCCTTGTTAGACGTAATAATCAGCGAGGTTTTCTCTGACATGGAGGATACAAATCCAAAGAACAGGTTTGCTTCCGTGGGTGTCAGCGGCATGAAGCCTACCTCGTCCACAATCACCAGAGCAGCCTTTCTCAGATACTTCAGCCTCCGCTTGCTGGCTTTGGAGATCTCTGCCGTTTTCAGGATGGTCATGAGATTGTCCAGTGTTTCAAAGGCCACAGTGTAACCCAAATCCAGGCCTCTTACCGCCAGGGACAGAGCCAGATGGGTCTTTCCTACACCGGGAGGTCCCAGGAAACAGATATTATATGCCTGTTCCACCCAGGTCATATCACTCAGCCGGAGCATCTGTTCCCGGGATACACTCTTCTGGAAACCAAAGTCAAAGGTCTGCAGCGTCTTTTCCGCAGGCAGCGCCGCCCGGCGCCTGCGCAGAAAGTTCTGCTTTTCAATCCGCATCCTCTGCTGCTCCAGAAGAAACAGTTCCACGGCTTCCAGGGGTGTCAGATCATTCTTTCCGGCGAATATCATATCGAAGTCCACCTGGGACATCCGCAGGTCAGTCAGCAGATTCTGCACCCGTTCCAAAGGTGTTATCATACCTGACCACCTACCTTCGCATATACAGCCAGAGGCCGTTTCTGGGTGGTGATATGGTACTTGGGATCATTGACAGGGATCTGAGAAGGATAGACAAAAGGCAGTTCTCTGGCCTTTTCCTCGGCTCTGTGTTCCAGATAATCCCTTACTGTATTGGCACTGCAGAAATTGCTGTCCATACAGAAGGAAATGGCATCCAGCATCTGTTCGGTACCGAATCTGTCCAGAAGAGACTGCAGCAGCCGGAACTGGTCCCTGGCATACCGGGATTTTTCTTCCCGGATCCGCTGCAGGAACTCCGTTGCCCGACACTCCAGCTGTTCATCCAGACTGTCCTGAAGTTCATCCAAAGCAGTGGTTCTGTCCCGGAGGTGGCTCTTGTTCTGGATGAGCAGGCCTCTGCCGGTACTGATTCTGTGTTCGCAGAGAAGATCTCCAAACACAGTGAGGATCCGCAGATTGCCGTTTTCAACTTCCAGCTGGACTTCCGGATTGGTATTGTAGGTTCCGAGAGGAACGGAATACCGGTTACTGTCGTAAATAATGGTATTGTCCTTCCGGACAGTTCTGAGAATACTGGGACCGGCATTCTGGTCAACGGTGACCAGAGGACGGAGCTGCTCCCGTTCTTCCCTGAATACTTCCGCAGGAACCTTCTTGGTGGTCCCGTGGATCTTGGCATTACCGGTACGCTCCAGCCAGTCCAGACAGCTTCGGTTCAGGATCTCGTCATCTACATACAGACGGTTATTGAGGAAATTACCCTTAATGAATTTCACGGTGTTTTCAATCTTGCCCTTGCTTTCGGGATCTGCTCCCCGGCAGAGGTAAACTTCCATCCGGCAGTCCTGGCGGAACTTCTCGAATTCGTAGGTATAGATAATGTCGCCGCTGTTTTCACTGACACAGACGATACTGTCCTGGTCGAATACCATTTCCCTGGGCATACCGCCCCAGTAGCGGAAACAGTTATGGCAGGCAGCCACCAGATCCACTGCTGTAAACGGTCGGCTCTGGCACTGCGCGTATTTGTATCTGGAATGGGAAAGAAGGAACGCGGCCACATAAACCTTGGTCCAGGTTCCGTCCACATTCTTGAGAGTGGTCTGACCGAAGTCCACCTGCATCTGATGTCCCATGGGAAGCTCGGCTACAGCCTCATAGCTTCTTGGATTGGGATGCCGGGGAAGCCGGTATTCCTCTCTGAGTTCTTTCACATACCGGGAAACCGTCCTCTCGGCATGATCTTCTTCGTAATGCTCTTTCAGCCAGTCACAGACCTGTGCTGCCGAAAGAGACGGATATTCCCGGAGCCAGGAGACGATCCGGTCCCGGTGGGTATCCAGATTCCGGATGCGGACGATTTTCCGGGCATTATGCTCGTATTGATCCACATCCATATCCCAATACCGTTTTACGGTCTTGCGGTTAATACCCAAAGCATTTGCTTAAATTCCGGCGTGTAGCGTTTGTTCGGTATTCCTTTTGGCATAATTAAGCACCCCACTTGTTATCCAGTATACCATACTGTCCAACAAATGGGGTGCAGTTCACAACCCGTAAAAATAGCAGATAATCATATTATAACCTCCAAGAAAGGTAAGCACTTAAAAAAGCAGCAAATACGCAGTCTAAAAAGCATCCCGCCTGTCGAAGCATCTTTGACAAGCGGGTCCTCTTTATTTTGTTTAGTTGTTTTCGGAGGATAAGGCCATTAAGTAGCTCTCAACAATTCTTGTCAGACATTGGTACTGCAATGACGTTAAGTTCTTATATGTCCGAGCCATATTTTCGGAGAATGCAATCGGATCCTTCCCCAACAGAAGATAGTCTGTTGAACAATTCAGGGCTATACTGAGTTTTACAATGTTTTCTGGCCGGAGGGCTTTTTTCCCGCACTCCGCTGTTGATATGGTTTGGATCGATACATTCACAGCATTGGCCAGTTCTTCCTGGGTAAGACCCAGTTCTTTTCGGCGAGCTACAATTCGCATTCCCATTTGCTGTAAAAATTTATCCATATGCCCGCCTCCTATACTATAATATTATTTTATAGGTTATAGCTACAATAATTAATATGCTATAATAGAAAAATATACACTTTAGCGTTATAATAAATTAATTTTAACCGACTGCTTTCAAAATTAGTCGATAAAACAAAACTTGACAAATTTGGAGGAATTGCATATGTTAAAGAGCAGACTTCACCAAAAGAGGCGACTGTGTTTGAATATTGTACTCTGTGATGATAATTTAATTTTTTTGGACAATTTTAAACAGCAGCTTCAAAGTATTGCAGCTGAGCTGGATTGGCTATGTCAATTTACCGTATATCACAGTTCAACGCATCTACTTGATGCAGATCTCTCCGCTGCTGATCTATTGTTCCTGGATATTGATATGCCGGGAATGAACGGGATCGAAGTTGGTAAAAAATTGCGTGAGAAATATTCAGAGCTTATCATTGTGTTCGTGACTGGGTTTATTCAGTATGCTCGGGATGGCTATTCTGTAGCGGCGTTTCGCTATTTGCTCAAAGATTCTCTCCATGAGGAACTCCCTAGCTGCCTTCGTGACATTCAAAGAAAACTATACGAGAGTCAAGAAACCATAACCATCCGCGGACTGGAGGACCCTGTAAAGTATCGGCTTCAGGACATTATTTATTTTGAAGGAACTGCCCGGCGCCATGCCTTGCTACATACCAAACATGATGTTTTGGAGTGTTTGGGGAAGCTTTCCGACTATGAGACCCAACTGGAAAATCGGGGTTTTCTGCGGATTCAAAGAAGTTTTCTCGTCAATATGGTGCACATTGAATGGATCAAAAATTACCATGTCGTTCTCAGCAACGGGGAGCGGCTAAAGATATCGGAACGGAACAATGCGAGGCTGACAGAACAATATTTGAACTGGAAAGGGAAACGGCTATGAATTATGTCATTTTGGTCCTCTTAAATTCTTTTCTGATCAGCTTTGAGAGTGTTATGGCTGCATATTTGGGAGGTTGCTTTTTTGGGCGAAAATGCAGTAGAGCTGTGTATATTTTGTCTGTGTGTTTGTTGGCTGGATTCAGTATTTTGATTATTTTACTTTTTGGAGACATATTGGTTGTAAAAATGATGCTTGCAATTACACTGCATACAGTTTGGATCAGAATGGTATTTCAGCCCAATTGGGCAAAGGCCCTATTCACTGCTTTTTCGCTTCTGTCCTACTGGACAATTGTGGATAACCTGTTTTTGATGGGTATATCTTGGATTGCTGGAAGCCATGGTGATTTTGTGTTTCAGTCGCCGTATGCCTATTATCTCATGTGCTTTGCGGCAAAAGCTTTTGAATTGATTGGAATTGCCATTTTGCGCTTGTATGCTAAGAAACGGTTTCAAACCTATTTAACGGGATGGGCGGATTGGCTGCGTACCCTGTTCTTTCCGGTTGTAACTTTGTTGGCGTCCTTAGAACTACTGCATATGTTCTATTTGGCGCCGGAACTTGCAAGGGAACTGGCAATGACCTCCTGCATTCTGCTGTTTGCAGATGTAATGTCTATTTTTTTACTGGACCACCTGGAGAAGCAGCAGATCGCCATCCGGGATAATGTGATCCTACAGCAGGATTTGAAGAACGAGCGTGAAAGCATTTCCGCTTGGGTTGCAGCTTACCGGGAAGAGCGAAAGCGATCCCATGATTTTCAGAATCAGCTATCAGTATTGCGCGGGATGGTGGCGGAACATACATCCAATGAAACTTTTTTGCAGTATATAGATAGCTTACTGAATGTTAAGCTGCCCGCAACCCGTTATATCAATACAAATCGTCCAGTGGCAGATGTTTTGTTAAGTCAAAAGGCTGCTATTGCAAAAAATAAAGGTATTTCTTTTCAAATGCAGTTGGATGATCTATCCATGTTTCCACTTACAGATGATGAACTGGTGGTTGTCCTAGCCAATCTTTTGGATAACGCCATTGAGGCGTGTGAACGGATCCCTGAGGACAAGTCCAAGCAGATCCTTATTAAGATTCAATGCAAGCCAAAGGTCACCTACCTCTACATTGAAAACGCCACGGCAGAACCTGTAGCTGTCAAAAACAACCGCGTTTTCATCTCTCGGAAAAATTCCATCGCACACGGCTTTGGCCTGCAAAATGTCGCGACAATCCTTGACATGCATCATGTAATTTATTCGTTGAGCTACCAAGAAGATGCGCGTAAATTTTGCTTCTCAGCACAATTACTTAAAAAACCAGAATGAAACTTAGCTGCGACAATCTTGTCGCAGCTCAGCCTGTCGAGAAACCCGGACATGCATCAAGCGTGAACCGGGTTTTTCGCATAAATGGGCAAGATCAAGAGGAAGGCAAAGGAAGAAACAGTGTCCTTCCAAATCCA
>CASEPH010000382.1 GCA_949289625.1 uncultured Clostridia bacterium
CCCTTCTATGAGCAGGCTCAGGCCGCCTACCGGACCCTCAGCGAGGCCACTGATGCCAAGGGCCGCAAGCGGAAGGTGCACAAGCTGTGCCTGACCAAGAAGCCCTGCCTGCTGGAAGGCGCTTCTACCATCGACGCCATCCAGGGCACCCTGCCCCGGGAGGACGGCGAGATCTCCATCGCCTCCTATATGAACTTCCTGATCGTCAACGGCGGCGTGATCCTGCCCCAGTACGGGGACGAGAACGACGCGCTGGCAGTGGAGCAGGTCCAGGCTATGTTCCCCGACCGGAAGGTGGTCGGCGTCATGACCAAGGAAGTGGCCTTTGGCGGCGGCAATATCCACTGCATCACCCAGCAGCAGCCCAAGGGCTAATGAGATACTTCCGTTCCCGCCGCGGGACGTCAAGTATATTCCTTTCTCCGCGGGACGCCGCCGGTCCGCACACTCCGGCGGCGATCCCCCAATGATTGAACCCCCTATTTTTCACTTCCCTTTCCAACGGACGCCGTCCGCTGACCCTTTCCGGGCGGCGTCCACCCCCCAACATATTTAAAGGAGGAAACTACCATGCACGAACTGCGTCATTTTATCGATACCAACGACTTCACAAAGGAAGAACTTTTGGACATCATCCATCTCTCCCTGGCCATCAAGAAATCCATCAAGGCCGGCTACTATCCCCCGCTGATGAAGAATAAGACCCTGGGCATGATCTTCCAGCAGTCCTCCACCCGGACCCGGGTGTCCTTTGAAACAGCCATGAGCCAGATGGGCGGCCATGCCCAGTATCTGGGACCAGGCATGATCCAGTTGGGTGGCCATGAGACCATCGGCGATACCGGCAAGGTACTCTCTCAGCTCATCGACGTGGTCATGGCCCGTGTCATTGAGCACAACACCGTGGTAGAACTGGCAAATTCCTGCACCATCCCGGTGCTCAACGGCATGTCCGACTACAACCATCCCACCCAGGAGATCGGTGACATGTGCACCATCGTGGAGAATCTGCCTCGGGGCAAGAAGCTGGAGGACTGCAAAGTGGTCTTTGTAGGCGACGCCACCCAGGTCTGCGCTTCTCTGGCCATGATTACCACCAAGCTGGGCATGCACTTTGCCCACTATGGCCCCAAGGGTCATCTGCTGCCCGACAGCCCCAGCGCTGCCTGCATGGCCGCCATCGAGAAGAACTGCCGGGTGTCCGGCGGCACCTTCGCCGAGGGTGACGATCGGGAACTGGTCCGCGGCGCCGACTTCATCTACACCGACGTGTGGTACGGCCTCTATGAGAACGAGATGCCCAAGGAAGAGCGTGTCCGGGTCTTCCATGACTATCAGGTGAACCGGGAACTGATGCAGCTGGGCAATATCGGCTGCAAGTTCATGCACTGCCTACCCGCCACCCGTGGTGAGGACGTCACCGACGAAGTGGCCGACTCCGACGCCTCCCTGTGCTGGGATGAGGCCGGTAACCGGCTCACTGCTATGCGTGGTCTGTTGGTGTACTTTACCCAGTATCAGCGGGAACGGGAAGCCACCGAACTCCAGGTTGCTGCAGCCAAAGAGGAACTGGAAAACTTCATGGCCGAGCGTGGCATCCAGTAACGCCCTTTGAGAGGAGGAACCCAACTTGTCGAAAATTGTAGTTGCCCTGGGCGGCAACGCCCTGCAACGTAGCGGTGATCCCCCCACCGCGGAAGCCCAGCTTCAAGTGGTCCGCCAGACCTGCGAGTACATCGCGGAGCTCAGTGCCTGCGGCTATGAGCTGGCCATTGTCCACGGCAACGGTCCTCAGGTAGGCCGGATCATCCTGGCCAGTGAGACCGCCAAAGACGTGGTCCCCCCATGCCCTTTGATGTCTGCGGTGCCATGAGTCAGGGCTACATCGGCTATCATATTCAGCAGGCTCTGCGGTATGCGCTGGCCAAGCGGAATCTGAATATTCCCGTGGTTTCCATCGTGACCCAGATGGTGGTGGAACCCACCGATCCCGCTTTCCAGAATCCCACCAAGCCTATTGGTGCCTTTTATACCCAAGAAGAGGCCCAGGCCCTGGAGCAGAGTAAGGGCTACACCATGAAGGAAGATGCCGGCCGGGGCTGGCGTCGGGTGGTAGCCTCTCCCCTGCCCCGCAGGATCGTGGAGATCGGCGAAGTCCAGAAGCTTTGGAAGGATACCATTGTGGTGACCTGCGGCGGTGGCGGCGTACCGGTCATCGAGCAGCCAGACGGCACACTGGAAGGTGTGGCTGCGGTCATCGACAAGGACTTTGCTGCAGAGCTGCTGGCAGAGCAGGTGGACGCCGACGTGTTGATGATCCTCACTGAGGTGGAAAAGGTAGCCATCAACTGGGGCAAGCCCAACCAGGAAAATCTCAGCCATATGTCTCTGGCGGATGCAGCCCGATATGTGGACGAGGGTCACTTTGCCCCCGGCTCCATGCTGCCCAAGGTGGAGGCCGCTATGAAATTTGTCCGCCGGAATCCCGGCAAGAAGGCCATTATTACCGCCCTCAACAAGGCCACTGAGGCTTTGGAAGGGAAGACCGGTACAGTGGTGACCTTCGCGTAATCCCCCAAGTATTAGTCCTGTCCCCCAGCCATCCCGGATCAGCCATCCTCCGGGATACGGGACTTGCCAATACCTCCAAAAAGGACCGGAACGGTTTTGCCGTTCCGGTCCTTTGCCGTTTACATATGAAATCTTCTTCGGACTTCCTCCCGCAGAGAAGGCACTCGCCGTACCACGATCAGCGGGATCATCATAGCAACAGCCACCGTCAATACCACCAAGGACCAGCCCGGTGTCCAGGGCCTGCGGAGGAACAGATCAATGAGGAGTTCCAGTCCCACGGGGAAAATTCCACAAGCACCGATGATCATGGTGGTGGTGGTCAGGATGCTGTGACGGCGTCGGAGCAGCAGACTCAGCACCAGCAGCACCGCCCCCAGCCAGACAATGATGGGCAGGGCCAGGCGCACATACCAGTCAAGGCCCTTTAAGTTCCAGGCGATGGCCAGGACATAAACCGCCACCGCCGCCATATCCCCCAGAATACGAACAGGCGCACTGAGCCCCCGCTTCAGCAGCGGCGGCACTAGGAAAATCCAAAGCATCACCGCAGCGCCAATGATATAGAGGCTCCATGCCCCGGCCCGCAGAAAGAGATTGAGAATACCGCAGCACACCGATACCGAGGCCAGCATGGAGGAAATCAGGATCGCTAGTTCCCATTTTGCCGCCAGCGGCACCTCACTGCGCTCCACGGGAAAAGGCGTGGGACTTTTCCGGTCCACCAGCTCGTTGGGATTGAATACAGGGGTGTGACACAGGGGACAGGCCTGGGCGGTGCTGTCCAGCTCCACCCCACAGTTAACACAGTAGGACATGGCAATACCTCCTAATGACTCCGGTTGGAGATCACCTTGACAGGGATCCCCGCCCGAACCAGATGGGTAAAAAAACGCCGTTCGGTATCGCTGGAGACGCCGGTACCGGCAAAGGTCACCTCCAGAGTATCTCCGTAGCTGATGGAGGCACAGTGGGGAGAGGGCCTTGTAGCCTGACCCAGGACCACTTCCATGCGCTGAATGTGGGGCACCATGGAATCGGGCACCCGGAAAGGACCGGGGTTGGTATAGGTGGCGGTATAGGGCCGTACCCCCACCAGTTCATAGGAAAAAGCCATAATGGGCTTTTTGAGGAACAAGGGCACGATCTGCAGCAAATGGTTCTTGGTAAACTGGACGTTGCCGGTGAGGATGGCCCGCATCTCCTGCCGGTTCAGATGGAGACGCACATAATTGTGAACATACTGGATGATTTCCTCTAGGCTGTAGTCTCCCAGATTGGGATCCACACAGGGCCGAAGTGTCAGGATAAAGTTCCGCAGAGTCTCCGATGGAAACCAGCTCCGAAGGTCCACCGGGATGGCCAGGGCCACAGGCCGAAGCC
The DNA here is from genome assembly GCA_949289625.1 of uncultured Clostridia bacterium. The sequence continues at coordinate 3,955 of CASEPH010000382.1, forward strand.
GTCGGGGCTTTTCCTCGGCCTGCTTTTCCAGCAGACTCAGTAACAGCACCGCCGTCAGATACTCCGTGATGGATACTCCGTGGGCTTTGGCCTGGGCCTTCACCTGAGCCACAGACATCAGGCCCATGGTGACATTAAGGGTATAAAACCGTTCCGGCTCACTCTCATTGGAATAGGCACGCTTCTGCAAGCCACCCCGGAGCACCTTTTTCCCGGCATAGCGGCTATAGGCATCCTCCAGTTCCTCCGGTCTGGGAGATTCCTCCACATCCAGGATCGAAGGGTCCGGAGGGATTGAAACACCCCTTTGCCGGAGATATTCCGCCAGCAGCGTTCGGAAGAATTTCAGGGCGCCGGCACCGTCAGAGATGGCATGGAAGGCCTCGAAGGAGATCCGGTGCTCATAGTAATAGAACCGGATCAGCCAGTCGTTGTCCCCTTTCTCCCGAATGGGCTGACAGGGGTTGGCGATGTCAGGCCGCACAAAGGGGCCCGGCTTCTCATTGGGCTCAAAATAGCACCAAAAGACACCTTTGCGGATCCGTACCCGAAAACAGGGGAATCGAGGGAGTGTTCGGTCCACCGCCCGCTGGAGAGCTTCTGGATCTACCGGCTCCGTCATGACCGCAGAGAAACGGTATACCGGTGCATATCTCTCCTTTTTCAGGGCAGAGTACAGCACACCAGCGTTATCCAGCCGATACCATTGGGTCTGCTGACTGTGGGCCATGGATCTCCCTCCTTTATTTCCGATTCTGCTGATATTCTTTCTCATTATATCGCGGCTCTACTGGAACCGCAAGCCCTGGCTCTACCCAGTGCTCCGGATACTGATTCCAGTAACCCCAATCGGTTTTTGCTTCACAATTACAGAGGTTCAGCTGGTACATGCGGAATACCACGGATATGTCCTTGGGCTGCCATTGCTCCCGGTAGGAATAGCAATAGCGCATCCCAAGCCGCCGCATCACTTCCCCGCTTTTGGGATTGTTTTGGTCGTGGGTCGCCGTAACATAAGGAACCCCTTCTGCCCGCAGCAGCTTGAGCAGCGCCTCTGCCGCCTCCGTCATATATCCATAGCCCCAGAAATCGGCACCCAAGGCATAACCCAAATCATAATGCTCTCCTATGGCACCATGAACATAGCCCAAAAAGGCTCCGTCGGACTTGCGGAACAGGCCCAACCTGTGCCGTCCTGGTGCGTCCTCCAGATAATCCCGTCGAATGAGAGCCCGGGCCTCCTCCAGATTCTTTGGCGGGTACAGAGGCAAAAACCGGTGCACCGGCTCCGGAAGCAGTAGTTCCATCAGAGCTCCCGCATCTTCCAACCTCAAAGGCCGCAGAAAAAGTCGCTTGGTTTCCAGCATGATGCTCCCTCCTTGTAGGCGTTCCCTGATTTTAACATATCCCTGAAAAAAGCACAAGGCCGTTGCCAAGAAAATAAAACTGTGTTATATTGTTTTTCAGATTTCGACATTGAGTAAATGGCGTCCAGGCCTGGGGCTTCCGGGATTGGCGTCTGCTAGGAGGCAGCGGCATGGAGAAGAAAAAGGCCCGATTCCATATCGACCCCAGCAAGAAGCGGAAAGCCAAGGCGGAGGAAAAACGGCTGGCCCTGATGATGCGTGCGCTGAAGGCGGTCCATTCGGCAACTTCGCCGGAATCCATGACCCCCAAGGATCTGGAACGGCAGCGAGCCGGTCAGGAACTGCTGGGCCGGCTGGTGACCCCTATGATTGGCATGAAATGGGAATCCTTTGATCTTTCCGGCATGAAGGCAGCCTGGGTACGGCCGGAATGGGGCCATGACCGTCAGAAGGTGATCCTCTACTGCCACGGGGGCGGCTATACCAGTGGCAATCTGGGCTATTCCCGGCCTCTGGCCTCCAAGTTCTCCCACACCACGGGCTGGGAGACGCTGAGCTTTGAATACCGTCTGGCTCCGGAGCATCCCTATCCGGCCGCGGTGGAGGATGCGGAGACGGCCTGGGACTATCTGATGTATCTGGGCTACGGCGCCAAGAACGTCACTGTGGCAGGGGATTCGGCAGGAGGCAATTTGGCTTTGGTGCTGTGTCATCGGCTCAAGGCCGCAGGCCGAAAGCTGCCAGGACGGCTGGTGCTGCTGTCCCCCTGGACGGATATGACCGCCTCCGGCGCCTCCTATACCGAGCGGGCAGAACTGGACCCCTCTATCACCTTGGACTACATTCAGGCTGTCCGCAGCGCTTATGCCGGCGGTGCGGATCTCCAAGACCCCATGCTCTCTCCCCTGTTTGGAGATTTCGCCGGCTTTCCGCCCACATTGATCCAGGTGGGCTCCAATGAACTGCTGTACTCTGACGCAGAGGCTCTGCGGGACCGGATGGTGGAAGCCGGGGCCGTATGCCGGATGGAGGAATGGAAGGATATGTGGCATGTATTCCAGATGTTCCCCATCAAAAAAGCTGCCCAGGCCATGGACAGCGTGGGCAAATTCCTATTGGAGCAGCTTTAATCTTGTATTAGCCATCCCAATTTTCTGCAGGAACCTGTTGTAAAGCAGGCTTTTGCAATACATATTATATTAAAAAGTTCGGGTGAATTACCGTTAATTTGGTAATTCACCCGCTCCTTGCTTTTACTGGGCTGCACAGGTTTCTGTCATGTTTTCTTGATATGTAATATGCATTTACTTTCTTTTTCCTGTATAGCAATGTCCTAAGTAGGCGACCCCTGATTCTTCGACGCCTGCTTCCAGATCCGCCACATCAGCCCCAGCAGGCCGCAAATCCCGCAGCCGGGGATCACCGCCAAAAGCCATTCTCTCTGGGCACAGCACCACCACAGGAAAATTCCACCCACAGCACAACCAAACAAGCTCCAGTACAGCAGCGTATCTCCGTCTCCCCTGGACTGGTATATGTCAAAAAGCGCATATATGGACAGCAGGTACAGAATCAAAACGCCATAGGGCATTGCCAGCCCCTGGACAAACTGGATCAACACAACAAGCAGTAAAATCCAAGGCACACTGTGGTTTATTTTCCGTAACATGAGGTCCCCCTCCCATCCTGTCTATCCCATTTTTCCTTTTATTTGCATCATAGCATGACCATTTTATTCTGTCAATCATTTCAAAACCTTATTATAGCCTCTAATAATTCGACGATTGTGCTCATAATTCTAATGTTTTGTCAACAACCCAGCAGCGAAAAAAGCGGAGCAAAGATCATCTTGCTCCGCCTTTTGATCTGATGTCATTATAATATTTTATTCTTACGGTCAAAAATATCGTCAGCGCATACAACTTGGGCATCAAATAACAAAAAAAAGCCGCCGCAGACTGTGAAGTCTACGGCGACGATGGTGCGCGAGGCGGGACTTGAACCCGCACGTGCGTAATGCACACTAGAACCTGAATCTAGCGAGTCTGCCAATTCCACCACTCGCGCATTTGTAAGTTGCTAGGATATTTTACTCCAAGAAAACCGGTTTGTCAAGAAATTTTTCACAAAACCATAAAATTATTTGGTTGCAGGGGGTCCGGTACCTCCAGATTTCCAAAAGGCCCCAAAGCTTCCGGAAGGCTGGTAAAATACAGCAGTCCTGTCTCCGGCAGCCGAAACCCCAGCCGCAGAGACCAGAGTCCCAGGGCGCCGCTGCCGCCGCCATAGCGTCCATCCCCCACCAGAGGCATCCCCCGGGAGGCAAATTGCACCCGGATCTGATGGGTCCGACCCGTCAAAAGATGAACCTGCACCAGGGTGCAATCTTCTGTCCTCTCAAGGCACCGATATACCAGACGGGCCTCCCGGACCCCCTTCCGCTTCCGGTCCACCACAAAGGTCTTGTTTCGCTTCTGGTCGTGGTAGAGAAGATCCGTCCAAAGCCCCTGGTTCTGGCTGGGACAACCCCGGACCACCGCCAGATACTCCTTGGTAAACCCGCCCTGCTGAATCTGGCAGCTCAGCTGGGCCGCCATGGCCTCATTCTTGGCATAGACCATGACCCCGGCGGCCTCCCGGTCCAGCCGATGTACGGGAAATACCGGCGTGTGAAGCTGCTCCTCCAACAGGGACACCATGCTGGCCTGGCCGGGCTTCCCCGTCTGGCTCAGCACCCCCGCCGGCTTCAAACACACCGCCAGATCCTGGGTCTCATACAGGATTTTGACTTCATCCATGGTCCTTCCTCCTTCACAAAAAGCGGAGAGGACTGCATCCTCCCCGCCTCGGATTGTACCACAAATATTTCGTTCGTCAAGCGGTTCTCTTATCGCCCCAGAAGAACAGGGCCACGGTTCCCGGGCCTGTATGGCTGCCGATGGTGGTGCCCACGCTGTAGATCTCCACCTTGCCATTAAGTTTCGGGAACCGGGCTTCGATCCGATCCGCCACGGCTCTGGCATCCTCCAGACAGTCGGAATTGGAGATATAGCACTTGCCGCTGTAGTCCCGACCGTTCTGGGCATGTTCCTCCATCTTCTGGACAATGGCCTCAATGACCTTGGCCTTGGTGCGGATCTTGTACCGGGGAATGAGCCGGCCCAGATTGTCCATATTCAGCAGCGGGCAGATCTTCAGCACCGTACCAAACCAGCCGCTGGCCTTGGAGATCCGGCCGCCCTTGACATAATAGGTCAGGTCTGTGGAGAAGAACCAGTGGTGCAGCTCCAGCCGATGTTCCTCTGCCCAGCGGTAGAGCTCGTCGATCTCCATGCCCTGATCCCGGAGATCTGCCAGCTTATCCATGAACAGCCCATAACCTGAGGAGGCCCCCAGGGAATCCAGAATCAGAATCTTCCGGTCCGGGAATTGCTTCTCCAGCTCCGCTTTGGCGGCATTGGCGGAATTATATACCCCGGAAATTCCAGAGGACAGGCAGACATGGAGAATGTCCTGTCCGGCCTCCAGCATGGGCGTAAAATAGGCGATAAACTCCTCCACATTGACCTGGGAGGTTTTGGTTTCGGCACCGGCCGCCATGGCCGCGTAGAATTTGTCAAAGGGCATGGTCTTGCCCAGGTCATCGGGATACTGAACCCCGTTGAGCTCATAGTGAAAGCAGATATAATGGATGTCCCGATTTCGGAAATGCTCCTCCGACAGGTCCGCAGTGGAGCAGCAGCTGAGAATATATGCCATTTTCATCCCTCCAAATGTATATAAAGGTGTGAACACCTTATCTTGTCATTATCATTATTATAATGATATTCCACGAAAATGCAATATCTATTTCGTAATTTCCGATTATCTCACCAGAAAAGTATATTTGACAACCCAGGCCCTGGACACTATACTAAAAGGCACAACATATTCGAGACTTTTACGGAAGGGAGGCATCCCCATGCAGACCGTTCCCCCCATGCATATTATTGCCCATATTCGCAGCGATTTTCCCACCAAATTCGGGATTCCCCGTCAGGCGGGACTGGTACCGGAGTTGAAATCCACCGTGGTATTTACGCCGGAGTACCGGAATCCCGATGCCCTCCGGGGCATTGAAGGCTATTCCCATCTGTGGCTGATCTGGCTGTTTTCCCAGGCCATCCGGCAGGATTGGTCCCCCACGGTCCGTCCCCCCAGGCTGGGTGGGAATACCAGAATGGGGGTGTTCGCCACCCGCTCCCCCTTCCGGCCCAATCCCATTGGTCTGAGCTGCGTGGAGCTGCTGGCGGTCCGGGAAACAGCGGAACATGGGCTGGTGCTGGAGGTGGCAGGGGCCGATCTCATGGACGGTACCCCCATTCTGGACATCAAGCCCTATGCCCCCTATGCCGACTGCCATCCGGAGGCCCGTGGAGGCTTTACGGACACCGCAGGGGATTTTCTGCTCCAGGTGGAATTCCCTGCCCATCTGCTGGAGAAGGTTCCTGTGGACCGGCGACAGGCCCTGCTGGGGGTGCTGTCCCACGATCCCCGACCCTCCTACCAGCGGGACCCGGACCGGATTTACGGCATGGGCTTTGCCGGTTATGACGTCCGGTTCCAGGTCCGGGAGGATACCCTTACGGTGGTGGATGTGGTATCTTTGCCCCCGGCAACGCCATAGCGACTTAGAAGACTGCACCATAAACTTTTGGCAGGAGACCGGAATCATCCGATCTCCTGCCAATATTGTATCCTGTTATCATTTTCCCCAAACGAACCAGCAGAACAGATACCCCACAATCACCGCGCAGAGGGTGAAGGGAATGCCGATCCGGAAGAAATCTCTGGACCGGACCTCGTAGCCTGCCTTCCGCAGGATCCCGATGCCGGCGATGTTGGCCGAGGCGCCGATGGGGGTCAGATTCCCACCCAGAGTAGCGCCGGACAGCAGGCCAAAGAAGAGCAGATAGGGAGAGCAGTCCATGGATGCGGCAATTTTGGCCACCACCGGCAGCAGAGTTGCCACATAGGGGATGTTGTCCACAAAAGCAGAAAACAGCACCGAGCCCCAAACGATGACAGTATAGATGAGGAACAGGTTGTCCCCGCCTAAGTCCACAAAGATCTGGCTGATGTCGTCGATGATCCCCACCTCGGTGATACCGGCAATTACCACAAACAGTCCCGCCAACAGGATCAGGGTCTGATAATCGATCTCCCGCAGCGCCTGCTTGGGCACCGTCATATCCCGATCCCTGCAGCATGTATAGATGAGGCCCACCGCAAACACGGAAAGACAGATGATGCCGTTGGTCATATCCGGTCTGCCGCTCCAGAAGGAGGCCAAAATCAGCAGGACCACGTTGCCCAGCAGCAGTACCGTAGGCACATAGTCCGAAACCATGGTATGGCCGGAGACGGAAAAGTGCTGCCGCTGCTTCCGGAACAGGAACATAATCACCGGCACCGTAGCCAGAGCGCCCAATTCCACCGCAAAGAAAATGCTGGGCTTTCCCTCCATAAAAAAGAAATCCAGAAAATCCATGGCTGCATAGCCGCCCAGCATAATGGAGGTGGTATCTCCCACCAGGGTGGCGGCACCCTGCAGGTTGGAGGACACGGCAATGGAAATCAGCATCCCCACCGGGGAGATGTTCAGTTTTTGAGCGATGGCCAGTCCCACCGGCGCAATCATCAGTACCGTGGCCACGTTGTCCACAAAGGCGGACACCACACCGGCAAACAGGGACATGATGACCACCACCCACATGACGTTGGGGGAATGCTGCAGCAGCACTTCAGCCATACGGTTGGGCATCCGGGACTCGATGAACAGGGATACGGTGCCCATGGTCCCTGCCAGCATCAAAAGCACGTTGAAGTCGATGGCCTCGGTGATCTCCGTCACCGGTACCACCCCGGTCACCAGAAAGATTCCAGCACTGACGGCAGCCACCCAGGGCCGGTATTTCGGCAGCAGAATCATCAAAACATAGGTGACCACAAACAGGACAAGCACATAGATTTTCATGAAACACATCCCTTCTCCCCTGAGAAAAAATGCCCCTGGGGCACAAAATCCTCCCCTGCAGGCAGGAAAGGCTTCCCAGGTAGTATAAAGCACACACGAGGGCTTGTCAACGTGAAACTTGTAGCGTTCACAAAAAACTTTTGCCAGGGTTTCCCCTTCCCATTTATACGGAAATCTGCTATAATGGCAGCAGCTTCCGGAGGTGACGCCCTTGTTCTCAAAATCCGACCGTTTGTGCAACGGACTCCTGCTGCTGGGGGCCATTGCCGCCGTTCTTGTGGCCACCCTGATGTCGGCCGCTTCCCTGGATGGCGACGGTGCCCTGTTCTGCAGTGTCCTTGTGATCCTGTTCTGGCTGGGAGCCGCGGCGCTGATGATCCGGTTCCCCATCTTCCGGCATCTGGAGCATACGGTCTGTGCCCTCATTGGGCTGTATCTTTGTCTTTGTCTCAGGCTCTGCCTGTTTGACTATATCTCCCCCGATTATGTGAGTTTTCTGTCCCAGTGGACGGAAACCATGCGGGGCATGTCCATCTCCCAGGCCCTGTCCACCCCCATCGGGGACTATAATATGCCCTACCTCTATCTGCTATTGCTGATCTCCAGGCTGCCGGTTTATGACCTCTACTGCATCAAGCTGGTTTCTGTGTTGGCAGACGTTTTTCTGGCCATGGTCATGGCCAGATTGGCAGGTCTGGTGACCCGCCGCCCCGGATTGGTACTGGGCGCCTTTTTTGCCGCCCTGCTGGCGCCCACCATGCTGCTCAACAGCGCCTACTGGGGGCAATGCGACGGCATCTATGCCGCTTTCTCCCTGTGGGGCCTGTATTTTGGTCTGAAAAAGAGGCCGGTGCTCTCCATGACCATGCTGGCTTTCGCCTTTGCCTTTAAACTCCAGGCTGTCTTTCTGCTGCCTATGGTGGCCTTCCTGCTGGTGCGGGACCACATCAAGCTGCGGCATTTGCCGGTGTTTCCCGGGGTATTCCTGGGTTTGATGCTGCCGGCACTGCTGGCAGGCAGAAGTCTTTCCGACACCTTCGGCATTTATCTGGACCAGACCGACGCCTATCCCTATCTGAGTTTGAACGCGCCCTCTCTCTGGTCCCTGATTCCCAATGAGTATTTCGGCAATCTGGATCCGGCCCCGGTACTTTTTGCGGGCATCGTGACGCTGCTGCTGCTTTTTGTTTTCCTGCGCCGGTACAAGCAACTCACCACAAAGGACCTCATCTCCCTGAGCCTACTCTTCACCCTGGCCATTCCATGGCTGCTGCCCAGGATGCATGAACGGTACTTTTATTTGGCGGAACTGCTGTCCATTTTGTATGTGGTGCAATATCCCCGCAGACTTCCCGTGGCGGTGATTGTGCTGGGCGGCGGATTCCTGGCCTACTGCTCCTATCTGTTCGGGGGCATGCGAATTCTCTCCAACGAGTTGGTTGCCGCCATCTATGGCCTGACGCTCCTCTATCTGATCCCGACACTGCTCCGGTCCATCGATGGCCGCAGCAGGATGCATTCACCCATCAAAGGAGGCACAAGCTATGAGTAATCTCGAATACCTGTGGAAGGACCGGCTTCGCCATTTCGGTCTGCCCCTGTCCTTCACCCGTTATGCCCTGAGTCAGGATCGTCTGTTTCTGGAAACAGGGCTGCTGAATACCCGCTGTGAGGAGATTCTGCTGTATCGGGTCCGGGACATCTCCCTAAAAATCTCCCTGGGCCAGCGGATTTTCGGCGTCGGTACCGTGACCGTACAGTCCTCCGATCAAAGTCTGCCTGTCCTGGAGATCAAGAATATCAAGTCTCCCCGCGAAATCAAGGAGCTGATTCATCAGACCGTGGAGGAGATGAAACTCTCCCGGCGGATGCGTGTGGGCGAGATTTTGGGCGATTCCCCAGAGGATTCCCAAGACCAGTGGGACTATGATGAGAATTACGGCGATAATTTCTGAGAATCCTCGAATTTTCCCTTGACAGCTTGGCAGTTTTGATGGTATAATCGGTAAGCCGCATCAAAGAGGCTTCTAAAGCTGCGCCCATTTTTAGGCGCCGCCTCCCGAGCGAGACTAATATAAAGGCAGGTGCAATGCACATGCAGGCAATCATCAAAACTTGTGGCAAGCAGTATACCGTTTCGGAAGGTCAGCTTGTCTACATGGAAAAGCTGAACGCTGAGGCCGGCGAAACCGTAGTATTCGACCAGGTTCTGGCCATCGTGGACGGCGAGAACAGCAAGTTCGGTACCCCCGCTATTGAAGGCGCCAAGGTGGAAGCCAAGGTGGTTCGGAACGGCAAGGGCAAGAAGATCATGGTCTTCAAGTACCGTCCCAAGAAGGGCTCCGCTTCCCGGAAGGGTCATCGTCAGCCCTACACCGCTGTCCAGATCGAGAAGATCTCCGTCTAATGACAACCGTCCGGTTTTATCGTACCCAGGGCAGGGTCACGGGATTCTCCTGCCAGGGACACAGCGGCTGCGCGGAAGCAGGCCGGGACATCGTATGTGCCGCCGTCACCTCCGCCGTCCGCCTGGCGGAATGCACCATCAATGATGTGCTGCACGCCGGAGCAGAAGTCCGTATCGACGAAAAAACCGCTGCAATCACACTGTGGCTTCCTGCCGCCGGAGTTCCCGGCGCGGAACCGATTCTTGAGGGCCTTGCCCTGTATCTGTGTGAGTTATCCAAAGAATATCCCGACTATTTAACGGTTTTGGAGGTGTAAATCATGCTTAAGATTGGCATTCAGTTTTTTGCGCACCATAAGGGCGGCGGCTCCACCAAGAACGGCCGTGATTCCGAGTCCAAGCGCCTGGGCGTTAAGCGCGCCGACGGCCAGCATGTAGAGGCCGGCAACATTCTGGTACGCCAGAGAGGCACCCATATCCACCCCGGTAAGGGCGTGGGCATCGGCAGCGACGACACCATCTACGCCCGTGTTGACGGCGTTGTGCGGTTCGAGCATATCAACAGAAAGCGGAAGCAGGTTTCTGTTTACGAAGTCGCAGAGCAGTAATGTGTGGAAATCAGGAGGGTGCTGAAAGCACCCTCCTTTTCATCCTCTTTGCATCTTCCTGCGGCATTTCCAAAAAGGAGTATTATTCATGGCACAGTTTGTAGATAAGGTCCAAATCTTTGTCCAGGCGGGCCACGGCGGCAACGGCTGCATGTCCTTCCGCCGGGACAAATATATCGCCGCGGGCGGTCCCGACGGCGGTGACGGCGGCCATGGTGGCAGCGTGGTGCTGCGGGTGGATACCGGTATGACCACCCTGATGGACTTCCGATACAAGCGGAAGTACACCGCAGAGCCCGGCGGCAATGGTGCCGGCAGCAATATGAAGGGCCGCAATGGGCAGGATCTGGTGATCCGGGTACCTCTGGGCACCGTGGTTCGGGACGCCGAGTCCGGCGAAGTGATTCGGGATATGTCCGATGAAACCGACTTTGTACTGGCAAAAGGCGGCCGCGGCGGCTGGGGGAACCAGCATTTTGCCACCCCAACCCGTCAGGCACCCCGTTTTGCCAAGTCCGGCCTGCCCGGTGAGAGCCACGATGTGGTGCTGGAGCTGAAGCTGCTGGCAGATGTGGGCCTGGTGGGCTTCCCCAACGTGGGCAAATCCACCCTGCTTTCCGTGGTATCCGGCGCCCATCCCAAGATCGCCAACTACCATTTCACCACCCTGTTCCCCAATCTGGGGGTAGTCTATCTGGGCGAAGGCGAAAGCTTTGTGATGGCGGATATTCCCGGCATCATTGAAGGCGCCTCCGAGGGCGTAGGCTTGGGCCACGATTTTCTCCGGCATATCGACCGCTGCCGGCTGGTGGTCCATGTGGTGGATGTGTCCGGCAGTGAAGGTCGGGACCCGGTGGAGGATTTCATCACCATCAACCAGGAGCTGCGGCAGTATTCTCCGGATTTGGCCAACCGTCCCATGATTGTGGCCGCCAATAAAACGGATATTCTCCAGGATGAAGACAATCTGGAGCGGCTCCGGGCCTATACCGATTCCCTGGCTCTGCCCCTTTACGAGATGTCGGCCGCCATTCACCGGGGTACAAAGGAGCTGGTCCGGGCCATCTATGAGAAGCTCCAGGAGCTGCCTCCCATTACGGTTTACGAGCCGGAATACGTCAAGCCTCTGGCGGAGGCCGGAGACGCCGACGAGTTGACCATCGAGGAACAGGACGGCCTTTGGCTCGTCTCCGCCCCCTGGATGGAACGTCTCATTGCCGACATCAACTTCGACGACTACGAATCCCGTATGTACTTCGACCGGCAGCTTCGGAAAAGCGGCCTTTTCGAGCGTCTGGAGGAAATGGGCATTCAAAAGGGCGATACCGTCAGCATCTACGATTTTGAGTTCGACTATGAGCCCTAAAAATTTTGCATTTCCGAAAAAAGGACTTGACAAACGGATTTTTTTGCGTATAATAAATCATGCGCTTTGGAGCTTTCCTCCTAGAGCGCATGAATATAGGGGATTAGTGTAACGGTAACACACCGGACTCTGACTCCGTTTTCGGGGGTTCGAATCCCTCATCCCCTGCCACG
>CASEPH010000383.1 GCA_949289625.1 uncultured Clostridia bacterium
GGCTTCTGGATGGTGAAGGAGTACCGGGAGGCCTATGGCATGTTTGCCGTCAACGGTATCCTCTTCAACCACGAGTCGGAGCGGCGGGGGGAGAACTTCGTCACCCGGAAGATCACCCTGGCCGCCGGGCGGATTGCCTGCGGCCTCCAGGACAAGCTCCAGCTGGGCAACCTGGACAGCAAGCGGGACTGGGGCTATGCCAGAGACTATGTGGAGTGCATGTGGCTGATGCTCCAGCACGACACCCCGGAGGACTTCGTCATCGCCACCGGTGTGCAGCATACGGTACGAGAGTTCACCACTTTGGCCTTTGCCCACGACGGTATTGAGCTGGAGTGGCAAGGCAGCGGTCTAGAGGAGAAGGGCATTGACAAGGCCACTGGCAGAGTGCTGGTAGAGGTCAACCCTACCTGGTTCCGCCCCACCGATGTGGATAATCTGTGGGGTGACCCCACTAAGGCCAAGACCGTACTGGGCTGGAATCCTCAAAAGACCAGCTACGATGAGCTGTGTGCCTTGATGGCCGAGCATGATCTCCAGCTAGCGAGACAAGAAGCAAAGCTGCGCTAATTGGCCATCGGTGAATATGTAATGAAGGCTTTGATTGTCGGAAGCGATGGGCAGGACGGTTACTACCTCTCCAAGTACCTGCGTGGTATTGGATATGAGGTTTATGGCGTCGTTCGGAAAAAGACGGTCGGTCACCAGGATACCGACCTAAATTCCGCCCAAAAGTATCATCAGATCTATGCGGATCTAACGGATTTTTCCAGCTTAATTAACGCTGTAGGCGAGGCCTGCCCCGATGAGATCTATAATTTGGCAGGACAGTCAGAGATCCCCCTTTCGTGGCGGCAGCCATCTCTGACAGCCGAAGTGAACGCATTGGGCGTGATACGGCTGCTGGAGACCATCCGCCTTGTAAATCCTTCCATCCGCTTTTTCCAGGCATCCTCAAGCGAGATGTTTGGAGGCTCCAGCAGCCAGGCGCTGAATGAGAAGAGCTTGTTTCAGCCCAGAAACCCGTATGGCACATCAAAGGTCTTTGCCCACTGGTGCGTGGACAACTACCGGACAAAATATGGTCTATTTGCCTGCTGTGGGATTTTATTTAACCATGAATCGCCCAGGCGCGGCCAGGAGTTCGTAACGCGAAAGATCAGTATGGCAGCGGCTAAAATACACTTAGGCAAACAGGACTATCTGTCGCTGGGGAATCTGGGCGCTATCCGGGACTGGGGGCACGCTGCCGATTATGTCAGAGGGATGCACCTGTTGCTGCAACAGGATGCTCCACAGGATTATGTGATCGCTACCGGGATCCCCCACAGCGTCAGGGACTTTGCTGCTGCGGCTTTCCGCGCTGTGGGCCGAGAGATCGTCTGGCAGAACTGCGGTCTGGATGAAGCCGGATTTGACGCCCGCACTGGAGAGCAGCTGGTATGCGTCGATCCGGCGCTTTTCCGCTTTCCCGCTGAGGACTGCATCATGGGCGATTCATCAAAAATTCGTCGGGAGCTGAACTTTCACTGTCAGTACACGTTTGAACAGCTTGTACGTGAAATGGTAGAGCGGGATGTTGCGCTTTTGATGCAGACGGTAGAATAAACCATTTCTTCGTGGCAAAAT
>CASEPH010000384.1 GCA_949289625.1 uncultured Clostridia bacterium
TGGTACCACCGTTTTCATGCCATCATACCACACCAGCACATCGTTGGCCTGACCCATCATGGCTTGTATCTCCGATTCCCCAAATGGGATTGCCCAATAGATAGAGCCAAGGGTATTACTGGCAATGTAGAAGGCCAGTAGCCGGAAAAAATCCATGGGAGGGGTTCCTCCAAAGTAGCCGTCCAATTGTCCGGAGGCAAAGGCCGGACTGACCTGGGCACACCATACGATCCGGTTAAACTCCTCCCAAGGATCGCCATAGTCATAGCGATCAAAATCAATGATTTGAAGCGTTCCATGGTCCAGCATCATGTTGCCCACATGGTAGTCCCCGTGCTGAAAGCACTGGGGCCGATTCTTCAGTAACTGCCAGTTGTTCTCTAAATAGTCTACCAGTTTGGTATCTCCAGGAAACTTCAGCGGACATGCCCGGTATTTATCTATCTTTCCCCGGACCTTCCTGGAAAAGCGGACATCCCAGGCCTCCTGCTCTGGCGGTGCAGGGATCTTGTGGATTTTCCGGAGGATCTCCCCCGACTGCCATCCCAGGGCGTACTGCTCCTGTTTCGGGAGATTTTGCAGTATCGGCTCCAAATCTTCCCCATCGATCCAGGTGTATAGAATATATACCCCTTCTACGCACTGCCCAAATCGCACCGGACGGCACATGGGAATCCCCAGCTGATCCACCTGTTGCAGCAGTTCAAACAGCCTTTTTCGTCTAGCATATCGTTCCGAAGGGGAAATCCGAAGCAAATACCGGGTTCCGTCTGCCGTGGCAACACAAAACTTCTGGTCCTCAGACCAGCCCTTGTCAATGGGCTTCTGTTCTGTAAATTTCGGCAGCATGTTTGTCTCATCCTTTTCGATATGCCCAAATAATTGGAAACCTACTGATCCCAGACGTGGGGGAGCAGTTCCTCCAGCGTAACAATTCCGCTTCGCAGAAGAATCTGGGTGCTGTAGTTGTCATGATTGATCTGATACATAAACTCCCGGCAACGGCCGCAGGGGGCGACAATGCCTGCTTCATCGTTTACTGCTACGATTTTTTCGATCCGGCTTTCCCCAGCGGTGACCATGGCGGCAATGGCTGCGTGTTCAGCGCAGAATCCCATGGAGCAGGGAGTGTCGATGCACACGCCGGTGTATACATTGCCCTGGTCTGTGATCAGCGCAGCAGCTACAGAGCCTGCGCTGGAATCCTCCGTCAACTGACGGGGGTTTAGCGTCTGCCGGGCAATTTGTGTCAGCGCTTCAAAGTCCATGGTATTCCTCCCAAGTGTGCTATATTTCCTTTGCAGTACCGTCCTTTACCGGGGCAACCGGCGATGCAGTTCGTCGGTTACCGCAGAGATCCATCCCTTTACTTTTTCGATGTCTCCGGCATCCATGGCTTTGGCGTCGTAGTGAAAGCAGCAGCAGTCCGTGACGCACTCGCTGCTCATCCGTACCAGCAGTCCGTCCTTGCGGAAAGAACCGTCCACACACATGCTGTCCACGCCATAGGTGGCCTCTTCGGGCTGCAACAGTTCTTTGATGATGTCATACATGGTGTAAAAATCTGTTTCTCCGCTGTATCCCGTGATAGAGACCAGCACCGAGCCATTCTTTAATTGCATTTCTTCCAAATCCATGTGAAATCCTCCTGTTTGTGCCGCCGCATTTTTTACAGATGGAGCAGAGAATATTCCCGGCGGCGTATTTACTCGTATTATAGCATAGCTTTTCTTCTGCGTACAGAAAAAACGGCAGTCCTTTTTTGGCGCAGCCAGGCTGTCTAATGGAAGTGTTTCGGGGACATAATGGGGGCAGGAGGGATAAACCATGAAGATTTCTGAAATTATGACAGACCGGGTGGTCTCCGTCCGGCAGAACGAAACGGCGGATACAGCGGCAAGGCTTCTGAGTCGAAACAATATAGGCGCATTGCCAGTGGTGGACGATGGAGGGAAAGTGGTGGGAATGCTGACAGACCGGGACCTGGTGGTTCGCTGCATGGCGGCAAGTTTTGATCCAAAACGGGTTCCGGTGGCTAGTATTATGACCTCGGGGCCTGTGGTGGCCCATGGAGATGAGGACGCCGGAACAGTGTCCGCTCGAATGGGTCAGGCCCAGGTGCGACGGGTTCCTGTGGTACAGGATGGGGTGTTGACCGGGATCGTGTCTCTGGCGGATTTGGCTGTGGGGCGTCAGGATAGAACGGCTGATACGCTGGCGGAGATCAGCCGAAACATCAGCAGAAGATAAATCGCGGGTCGCTGCAGAAGCCGTGTGGCTGCAGCGACCCGCGTTCACTAGTTGTATGAAATTATTCAAGAGAAACTGGCATTTCCGCGTCCCGGCGCAGGCATCTGCACTGATGCAGCATCAGGATCAGGGCGGTGGCGGAGGAGACCACGTCCGCCACAGGCAGGGCGTAGAGCACGCCGTTCTGACCCAGAATGGAGCCCAGAATCAGAACCATGGGAATCAGGCATAGGATCTGCCGGGAAAGGCTGATAAAAATTGCCTTTTTGGGCTGTCCAATGGACTGGAAGAAGCCGGAACCCACGTTGGTAAAGGGAACCAGAGGCAGCAGCAAATTGTAAACCCGCATGGTATAGGCGGCGTGCTGGAGATCGCTGCCGCTGGACCCAAAGATGCGGCACAGGGGCTCAGCGAAGATCAGAATGATGATCCAGCCGATGGTGAGCATAATGATGGCAAAAATCGTGGCGGTTTTCAGCGTGTCCACTACCCGGTGATAGTTCTTTGCGCCGTAATTATAGCCGATGATGGGCTGAATGGCAGAAGAGATGCCAATGGCGGGAAGCAGAAAGAACAGGCCAATGCTGATGGTGATGCCCACAGAGGCCTGGGCCACATCGCCGGAGACCGTCTGTGCCGTGGCGAAGATGGCCAGGCAGGAGAGCAGGACCGATTGGGACAGGCTGCCGGTAAACTGCTGGAGAAAGGAGGAAAATCCTAGTTCTGCAGTTTTTGCGGTGGTGGATCGGGAGAGCCGAAGCAGGGAGAGCCGGAGTTTCATGGTGCTTCTGCGGCTCAAGGTAAAGTAATGGATCACCATGCAGCCGGAGACGATCTGAGAGAAGGCCGTGGCGGCAGCTGCGCCGGCAATGCCCCACTGAAATACATAGATGGCGATGGGGTCCAGAATGATGTTGAGAATGCAGCCGGTGACGGAGCAGATCATCATGCGCTTGGGGCTGCCGTCCACCCGAACAAAGAGGCCGAAACCGTTGGCAGTGGAATTGAAGAAGGAACCGATCAACACCACGCGCATATAGCTCAGCGCATAGGGCATCACCTGATCCCCAGCGCCGAACAACCGGAGCAGCGGCTCGGTAAAGGCGTAGCCCAAAGCAATCAGACACAGAGAGACAAGGATCAGCAGTAAGAAGCTGTTGTTTAAAATGGATTCTGCTTCTTCACTGCGGCCTTCTCCCAGCCGGAGGGCCAGCAGTGTGGAACCGCCGGCGCCCACCAGCATGGCAAACGCATCAATGATTCGAACAGCTGGATTACATACGGTTGTAGCCGTAATCCCAAGCTGTCCTACGAAATTTCCCACAAAGGCCTTGTCCACGATGTTGTAGAGGGAACTAATGAGCATCATGGCGATGGCGGGCAGAGCGTACTGGAGGATCAGCTTGAAAATGCGCTCCGTACCCAACACATCTGCCCGCTGGGCAGTTTGGTTTTGACTCATGCAAGACCTCTTTTCTCAGACCCGGACCAATTCATACTGTCGTGTGCCCAGACCGATCTTCTCGCCATGAGCCAGCAGCGCCTTCCAGTCGGCATCGGGATGCTTCATCTTAAAGTGATCCTGGTGGACATGGGAACCGGCGGCAGCAGAGCCGGGCAGCGGGGGCTGGGCCATGACGGCGTCCACACAGGCTTGATCCAGAGCTACCGGATCAAAGGAGGCATACATTCCCACATTGGGGACCAGGGGATAGTCGTTGTAGGCGTCGCAGTCGCATTCCGGCGAAACGTCAATGACCAGAGAAATGTGGAAGCTGGGGCGGCCCTCCAGCACGGCTTTGGAGTATTCCGCAATCTTACAGTTCATCACATCAATGGCCTCGTCAAAGCCTGCGTGGACGGCGTCCATGGGACAGGCACCGATGCAGCGGCCGCAGCCGACACATTTGTTGTGGTCGATGCTGGCCTTCCGATCCTGAATGGTAATGGCGTCGTGGGCGCAGTTTTTCTGACATTTTCCACATCCTACGCAAAGGGATTGGTTGACCTCCGGCTTTCCGGCAGCGTGCATCTCCATCTTGCCTGCCCGGCTGCCGCAGCCCATGCCGATGTTTTTGAGAGCTCCGCCAAAGCCGGCCATCTCATGGCCTTTGAAGTGGTTCAGGGAAATGAAGATGTCCGCATCCATGACAGCGGCTCCAATTTTTGCTTCCTGGACATATTCTCCGTCCACGGGAACGAGACGCTCGTCCGTGCCCTTGAGGCCGTCCGCAATGAGGATCTGACATCCGGTGGAAAGGGGAGAAAAGCCGTTTTCCATGGCGGCGTCCAGATGATCCGGTGCGTTTTTTCGGCGGCCCACATACAGGGTGTTGCAGTCGGTAAGGAAGGGGATACCGCCCAGATCTTTTACCGCGTCTGCCACCACCTTGGCCCAGTTGGGCCGGAGAAAGCTCAGGTTACCCGGCTCTCCGAAGTGCATTTTGATGGCGGTAAATTGACGGTTGAAATCAATGGAATCAATGCCGGCGGCGAAAATCAGCTTCCGAAGCTTTTGGGGAAGATTCAGTTCCGGGGTGGCGCGAAGGTCGGAATAATAGACTTTAGCAGGTGACATAGGAAAGATCTCCTTTCAGCACGTTTTTCTATAGTGTAGCATATTCAGAAGCCAAAGTAAAACCTGTTTTCGCAAACCTGGGAAAACGATGGGGAATTTCGTGTTTTGATCGAGGAGATTACAAAAACGGTATGAAAACTTAATAAAAGAAACATGAAAGTAATATACTTTCGTAATATTTTAGGGCTATACTAAAAATGCAAGGAACAATATTTCTTTTTCATTTCTCCCTCTTACGTTTTAGAGCAGTGCCTGGCCGGAGTGGTCTCCCGGCGAGGCACTTTCTCTGTCTTGACAGGATGCGAGGAGGATAGATTATGAGAATGCAGATACGTCAGATGCAATGAATCACGCATTTTTCCCTTGAAAAACGGGGAAAAGTATAGTATACTTGTTTCGCTTTGTTCTGGACCTTCGGTCTGGGACAAGGCCGCACTAGTCGGGGAGTTAGCGGTGCCCTGTTGCCTGCAATCCGCTACAGCAGGGATGAAGTCCCACCCGAGGAGCGAACTGTGTTGTCTGACCCATATAAGCGGTGATGAGGAATCGGTCCCGCGCAACGAAATCCCACGAACCATGTCAGGCGGGGAACCGAGCAGCATTAAGTGGATCTTTTCGTGTGCCGCGGGCACGCCGCTTCCGAGCTGGCTGTACGGGTTCCGGGCATAGTCTCGTATTCGACGGTGGGTGTGCGGTCTTGTCGCAGACCGGAGGATTTTTCCACATGAGGAGGTTTGGATGTCCATGTATCAGGCCCTTTATCGAAAATACCGTCCCCAGACCTTTGACGATGTGGTGGGACAGAACGCAGTGACCCAAACCCTCAAGAATCAGCTCATTACCGGAAAGTTGAGCCATGCCTATCTCTTCACCGGGTCCCGGGGAACCGGTAAGACCACCTGCGCCAAAATTCTGGCCAAAGCGGTCAACTGCCTGGATCCTGTGGACGGCAATCCTTGCGGTGTATGTGCCGCCTGCCGTGGGATCGACAGCGGCAGCGTGCTGGATGTTCAGGAGATCGACGCTGCCTCCAACAACGGTGTGGACAATGTGCGGTCCATCCGGGACGACGCCATATATCCTCCGGTGGAGGTCAAAAAGCGGGTGTACATCATCGACGAGGTACACATGTTGTCCATGTCGGCCTTCAATGCGCTTTTAAAGACCATTGAGGAACCGCCGGAGCATTTGATGTTTATTTTAGCTACCACAGAGCTCAATAAGGTTCCTGCCACGATTCTGTCCAGATGCCAGCGGTTTGCCTTCCGGCGTCCTACGGCGGAGGACATTACCGGCAGAATCAACTATGTGGCCTATCAAGAGGGAATTGATATTACCGCAGAAGCGGCGGAACTGTTGGGACGTTTGGCAGATGGTGCCTTCCGTGACGGCCTGAGTCTGCTGGATCAGTGCGCCAGCGCTTCCGTAGGGACGCTGACGGTGGAAGGCGTATATGCCACCCTGGGATTGGCCGGCCAGCAGCAGACCGTGGAACTGATGGAAGCCATTGCCCGGCAGGATACCACTCGGGCACTGCAGCTGTTTTCTGAACTCTATGGCGCAGGCAAAGATGCGGCGGCGCTGCTGGGAGCGCTTTCTACCCTGGCTCGGGATCTTTTGATCGTCAAGACTGCGCCCCAAAGCGGCATCGGCATGATCTCCAGTATCTGTACCGGCCAGGAAATTATGGCCTTGGCCCCCAAATTCACCCCGGAAGAACTGATTCGCATGGTGGATCTTTTGCAGGAAACCACCGGTGGATTTAAAACCAGTGTCAATCCCAGGATGGATGGGGAGCTGTGCCTGATCCATCTGTGCCAGCCCAGCCTGAGCCTGGATGTGCGGGACCTGGCCGCCAGAATCAGCCGGATCGAAGGATCTCTGGCGGATCGGATTACCCTGATGGAACAGCGGCTGGCATCGGGAAATTATGTGCCGGCCCAACCCCAACCGGAGCAGCAGGAAGAAGGACCTCCACCCTGGGAGGATGGGGATATTCCTCCGGAGAACCAGGAGTCGGTACAGCCGGAGACGGCAAAACCGGTGGAGGATGGCAGCTGGGATCAGATTCGGCAGCGGTTGCTGCCGGAGGTGGAGCCGTTGGTGCGGCCTTTCCTCAGCCAGGTGTCTGCCAGCGTCCAGGGAAATGAGCTGGTGCTTTCTCCTATGAACAACTATATTCGCGGGATGCTGAATCGGCCCCAGCTCCTGGATCAAATCCGGGACAAGGCCTCTGTGGTGCTGGGACGGCCTGTGGGAGTGAGACTGGGCGAACCCGGTGGCTTAGGCAGTGGCCAAGACCGGCTGCGGCAGCTGGCACAGCAGTTTGGCTCCATGGATAATGTGACAATCAAATCGTAATTTGTAAATCGGCGATGGCCGGGAAAGTGAGGATATCATTATGGCAAAGGGATTTCGCGGCGGTAGCCCTCTGGGCGGCAATATGAACAATATGATGAAGCAGGCCCAGCGGATGCAGCAGCAGATGCTGCAGATGCAGCAGGAGCTGGAAGAAAAAGAATATGAAGCTACCGCTGGCGGCGGCGTTGTCAAGGCGGTGATCTCCGGCAAGAAGCAGCTTAAATCCGTGGAGATTGATCCCGAGGCGGTGGACCCGGAGGACGTGGAGATGCTGCAGGACCTGGTGGTGGCTGCGGTCAACGAAGCCCTGAGAAAGGCCGAGGAGGATATGGCTGCCTCTATGAATAAGTTTACCGGTGGCATCAACCTGGGCGGATTGGGTGGCCTGCTGTAAGATGCGCAGCTATCCGGTGAGTTTGGAGCGGCTTGGGGAACAGTTTGCCAAGCTGCCCGGAATTGGAACAAAAACGGCCCGGCGTCTGGCCTTTTTTGTATTGGGTATGAGCGATGCGGATGCCAATGCCTTTGCACAGGCCATCTTGGAGGCTCGGAAAACCGTCCATACCTGCCCGGTGTGCCAGAACCTGACGGACCAGGAGGTCTGCCCCATCTGCTCCGATGAGACCCGAGACAGGCGCGTAATCTGCGTGGTGGCGGATCCCAAGGACGTGGTGGCCATGGAAAAGGCCAGAGAGTACCGGGGGAGCTATCATGTGCTGCACGGCGTAATTTCCCCGCTGGGCAACGTGGGCCCGGAGGATCTGAAGATTCGGGAACTGCTGCAGCGGGTGGCGGATGAGGATGTGCGGGAGGTCATTATGGCCACCAATCCCGATACGGAGGGAGAGGCCACGGCCATGTATCTGAGCCGCCTGCTCAAGCCCTTCGGCGTCAAAGTTACCCGTCTGGCCTATGGCATCCCGGTGGGTGGACAGCTGGAGTATGCGGACGAGGTGACGCTGACCCGGGCCTTGGAGGGCCGCATTCCAATGGAATAAAAGATTTGGCCGGACAGGATTTCATCCTGTCCGGCTTCCGTTGTTATTCGATTCCAGTAACCTCGTAGCCAGCGTCCTGGACGGCGGCGGTCAGGGCGCCTTTGTCGGCAGAACCGGTAACCACAGCTTGTTTTTCCTCCAAAGAAACCTCCACAGTTTCCACGCCGGGGACGCCGGTAAGCGCTTTGTTGACATGGGCCACGCAGTGCTGGCACATCATACCTTCGATTTTGATGACAGTTTTCATTGCAGATATTCCTTTCTCCGGCGGTGCCGGTATTGTAATTTGTGGAGCAGAAGGGGAGACCTGGGCCTGGACACGGGCGATTTTTGGTGTCCAGAATCGCAGCCGCAGGGCATTGGTGACCACGCAGACAGAACTGAGACTCATAGCCGCTGCACCCAGCATGGGACTGAGCTTTAACCCGAAGGCTGGATATAAGGCACCGGCGGCAATGGGAATCCCAAGGGAATTGTAGAAAAAGGCCCAAAACAGGTTCATGCGAATATTCCGCATGACGGCCCGGCTCAGCTCCACTGCGGCAGCTGCATCCATCAGGCTGGAGCGCATGAGAACGATGTCGCTGGATTCCATGGCGATGTCTGTGCCTGCGCCGATGGCGATGCCCACGTCAGCCCGGGTCAGAGCGGGGGAGTCATTGATGCCATCGCCGATCATGGCTACCTTGTGGCCCTGTTCCTGGAGTTCTCGGACAATGCGCTCCTTGTCCTGGGGCAGTACCTGGGATTCCACCTGGGAGATCCCTACGGATTCTGCCAGAGCCTGAGCGGTAGTACAATTGTCCCCGGTGACCATGACGGGGGTGATTCCCAACTGCTTGAACGCATCTACGGCGGCCTTGGAGTCTGATTTTGCCACGTCCATGGCTGCGGCGGCGCCCAGAAAAACACCGTCTCTGGCAAAATACAGCACCGTTTTTCCCTGCTGGGCCAGATGGGAAAAAGCGGATTCCTCCAGAACAACGTTGTTTTCCCGCAAAAATTCCGCATTGCCGCCCAGGCAAATGGCACCGTTGATCTCTGCTCGGATACCGCGACCCGGAATGGAGACGAAATCCTTTGCAGGCTGCAAGGGGAGCTCCCAATCCTTTGCCAGAGAGCAGACTGCCTCCGCCAGCGGATGCTCCGAGGGCTGCTCCAGCTCGTAGGCAACGGTGAGCAGTTCTGTTTCGCTGATGCCCTGGGGCAGAAGGTCTGTCAGAACCGGCTTTCCAGTGGTCAGGGTTCCAGTCTTGTCCAAAATTACGGTGTCCACGTTGTGGAGTGTTTCCAGGGCTTCGGCGGATTTTACCAAAATCCCCAGCTTGGCGCCCCGACCGGTGCCCACCATAATGGCCACCGGTGTGGCCAGACCCAGAGCACAGGGGCAGGAGATCACCAGTACCGCAATGGCGGTGGAGAGGCAGAACTCAAAATTCTGTCCCGCAATGGCCCAAATCACTGCGGCGATCAGGGCGATGGACATGACCACCGGCACAAACACACCAGCGATTTTATCCGCCAGCCGGGCAATGGGGGCCTTGCTGCCGCCTGCCTCCTCCACCAGATGGATGATTTGACTGAGGGTGGTATCCTCTCCCACCCGATCTGCCCGGAACTTCAGGAAGCCGCCGCCATTGACGGTGGCAGCAGCCACTCGATCCCCCGGGCCCACGGCCACGGGAATACTCTCTCCTGTGAGTGCAGATTGGTCAATAGAACTGGAGCCCTCTAAGACAATGCCATCCACAGGAACTCGATCACCGGGCCGCAGGATCACCACGTCGCCTACCACCACATCTTTGGCGGGAATCTCTGATTCCTGCCCGTTTCGGAGAACCGTAGCGGTTTCTGGGGACAGGGCCATGAGCTGCCGAATGGCTTCGCCGGTTTTTCCCTTGGAACGGGCTTCCAGGTACTTACCCAGGGTGATGAGCGTCAGGATCATGACAGCGGATTCAAAGTAAAGATCATGGGCATACTGCTGGACCAGGGCCATATCGTTGTGGCCCAGCCCCCAGGCCATCCGATAGATGGCAAATACCCCGTAGGCAAATGCGGCGCCGGAGCCTACGGCAATCAGGGAATCCATGTTGGGACTGCGGTGCCACAGGGTTTGAAATCCTTTTTGGAAAAAGGCGTGTCCAATCAGCATGACAATGATGGTAAGGAACATCTGGGTCAGGGCCAGATTCAGCGCATTTTCCGTGCCGGAGAAGAAGGGAAGCTGGGGCAGTCCCACCATATGCCCCATGGTCAGGTACATGAGGGGGATCAGCACGATCAGAGAGCTGATGAGCCGCTTTTTCAGGCCCTTTTCATCGGTGACGATGGGATCGTGGACGGTGGCTGCTTTGGAAGAAGCACCGCCGGAACGATCCGGCAAAGATGCGCCATAGCCCGCCTGCTCCACCGCCTGGATCACGGTTTCCGGCAACGCGCAGCCCTCCACCTGCATACTGCCGGTGAGCAGGTTTACAGCCACGGAATCCACGCCCTCCACAGCAGCTACCGCCTTTTCTACTCTGGCAGAGCAGGCGGCACAGGTCATGCCGGTGACGGTATATTGTTCCATAAAGCGCCTCCTTGCTATTTATCGAGAATCTTGGAGAGAATCCCAATGACCTCGTCGATTTTTTCACTTCCGTGGCCCTGTTCCGCCGCCTCCAGGACGCAGTGGTTCATGTGCTGCTTCAAGATCAGCAGGTTGGCCCGCTTCAAAATGGCAGAGGCCGCAAAAATCTGATTGGAGATATCGATGCAGTACCGGCCGTCCTCGATCATATGGATGATGCCGTCGATCTGGCCCCGGACGGTTTTCAGTGCTTGCATGGCCTGTTTTTTCTCTTCATTCATCAAAATAATCACATCCTTTTTGTGTGAGTCAACAGTAAGTTAATTCCTAGACACCCCACCCCTGGGGGGTGTCTAGGAAAAGGATAGCACAGTGCGTCGATTTTGTCAAGCCCACCCCCATGAATTCGGGCACGGGGGAAAAGTGATGTGCCGAACAAGGTTGGCCTTGCAGCATACCGCCTTAGCGGGTATAATAGAACAGATCTATAACGGGCGTGGAGGTGCAGAGATGGGCTGGGATTGGAACGACGAAAAGACCCGAAGATGGCTGGAGCCGGCAGCAGGGATGGAACAGCTGCGGCAGCGGTGGCAGGCTTTGGGCTTTCGGACACTGTTGGATCGAGGCTGTGGGCCGGGACGGCATGCCGTCTACTTTGCCCGAGGGGGCTTCCAGGTCACGGGTATGGACTTTGAACCCTCAGCCCTCCGCTATCTGGAGTGCTGGGCATCCCGAGAGGGACTGCCGATCCAAACGGTTTTGGGAGATATGATGGCCATGCCTTTTCTGGAGAATACCTTTGACTGCATTGTGGACTACAATGTGAGCTATCATACGGATACGGCCGGGTATTTTCGGGCGGTGGAGGAGCTGCGTAGGGTGCTTCGACCAGGTGGAGAGGCGTTTCTGACCCTGAAAAGTCAAAAGGATCCGGCTTTCCTGACAGCGGAGCCGGAAGCCCATCTGGACCGGTTTACCCTGTGCCGGCAGGGGCAGACGCCCCATTTCTATGCAAGATCGGAGGATTTTTCAGAGATTTTTTCCGGGTTTTCTCTGGTGGAACCGCCCAAGGAAGTGCGGGCACCGGGGATCGATAATCCAGCGGAAAGCGTACACTACCACCTATTATTGCGAAAGGAGGAGACCACAGCATGACAGAGCTGCGGAGAAAATACCCGGTGCTGACCAGTGTGGTGCTGGTAGTTTTATTCGTGGCGGCATCTGTATTGGGATCGGTGCCGCTGCTTCTGTGGGACGGTTTTTGGCGCATGGGGGAATATTTGCCCCAGCTGCTGGTGGAGCTGTTCATTATTTTGGTGATGCTTCTTGTGGCATTGCTGCTGAAAATGGGATACCTGTTCCGGCCCAGTGGGAAACCAGCAGCGGAGAAAATCGTGCCCACGCTGCCCATTGTATTCCTTTATACCTTTGCCATGCTGGAGACAGTGATCCTCTACAGCGAGGAAACGTTGCAGCCGCCGGTGCGGATTCTGTGGTTTCTGCTCTGCATGCTGGCGATTGGAGTTGCGGAGGAACTGACCTTCCGGGGACTCATCACCCGGATGATCTATGAGAAATACGGCTATCATCCCTTGGGCGTATGGCTTAGCGTGATCTCCTCCAGTCTGCTCTTTGGAACGGTACACATCATCAATGCAGTGGGAGGCGTCACGGAGCTGACAGGGGTATTGGTCCAAATGGTGGGAGCCTCAGCGCTGGGAATGTGCCTGGCGGCCATCTATCTCCGCACTAGAAGCCTCTGGACGGTAGCACTGCTTCACGGTTATATGGATGTATGCGCGCTGTTGACTTCGGGGATCTATACGGGCAACACCATGCAGGATCTGGTGGGAGGCTATTCCACGGCAAACCTGGTTTCCGCTCTGATGTATACGGCGTTGGCGGTATTTCTGCTACGGCCCAGCCAGATGCGAAAGATCACGGATATGGACGCCAAGCCGCCCCAAAATCAGATCCTTGGGCTGATGGCAGCTGTCTTTTTGATGGCCGGATTGTTTTCCGCGGTGGCTGTTATTACGATATAAAAATAGGGGCGCATCCTGTGGATGCGCCCTGCTTGTTTATGTATCGGGATGTTCCGCCTTGCGTTCCTGCGCTTCTGCCTCCATGGCTCCGGTCTTTTCCACCACCTGCCGGACAAAGGTGTAAAGCAAATCTGCCGCTTCTTCCGGCGTTAAGTAGCTGACGTTGAGCACAATATCGTAGTTTTTGAGATCGCTCCATTTGCGGTCGGTATAGTAGTTATAATAGGTGGCACGGGATTTATCCAATCGCTTGATTCTGGTCTCTGCTTCCCGCTGGGATAGGTTTTCCCTGGCCATAATGGTCTTGATCCGGGACTCAGTGCTGGCCTGGATAAAAATTTTGATGGTCTCCTTGTAGCCGTCCAGCACATAGTCCGCGCAACGGCCCACAAACAGGGCAGGACCCTGGTCCGCAATGGTGCGGATCACGCCGGCCTGGACCATAAACAGCTGATCGTTGAGGGGCATTCCATAGAGGCTCCGGTTGCTCCGATTGCTCAGGGCATAGCCCAGAGTTGTGGTGGCGGTTTCCTCTGCGGCTTCGAAGGCCTTTTCTCCAAAACGGCTCTCCTTGGACGCAATGGAGATCAGCTCCTTGTCATAATAGGGAATCCCAAGCTTTTTTGCCAGCAGCTCAGAGATCTTTCGGCCGCTGGTGCCATGTTGACGGCTGATAGTAATCATTGGAAACGTTTTCATGAAATCACAGCCCTTCCTGTTGGAATACTTCTATTATACATTGGATTTTGCAATCTGGCAAGGTGGCTGCATTGACTTTCTTGGGCCTGGCGTGTATGATTGGAGCAGATTGTTTGGAGGAATGACATCATGATCGCGCTGGAGCATATTACCGTCCGCTTTGAGGAGAAAACAGTTTTGGAGGATTTTTCGCTGACGCTACCGGAAAACGGGATCCTCTGCCTCAGCGGCCCATCGGGCTGCGGAAAAACCACGCTGCTGCGGGTACTGTGCGGACTGCAAAAACCGGAAGCCGGTACGGTGCGAGGTGTGGGAAAGTGCGCTGTAGTGTTTCAAGAGGACCGGCTGCTGCCCTGGCTAAGCGCGGAGAAAAACTTGACGGTGACCACAGGAATTTCCACGGAACAGGCGGAGGAATGGTTGCGGCAGGTGGGGCTGGAGCGTGAGAATAAAAGCCTTCCCGGGGCACTTAGCGGCGGCATGCGACGGCGTGTGGCCATTGTAAGGGCTTTGGCAGCGGAAAGCGATGTGCTGCTGCTGGACGAGCCCTTTCAAGGCCTTGACGAGGGGATGAAGACACAGATTTATCCTATGATCCAGCAGGTGGCAGAGCGGAAGCCTGTGGTGCTTGTGACCCACCACGAGGATGAGGCCCAGGCGTTGGCAGCTCAAATTTTGAAGCTCAGTGGACCGCCGCTGCAATATGCAGACGGGCCAAAAAGATAACATAAAAACAGGACTGCCGCAGAATATGTGTTTCTGCAGCAGTCCTGTTTTGTTATAGCTGATCTGCCATTTCGTAAATCAAACGTGTCGTTTTTTCCCATCCCAGACAGGGGTCTGTAATGGATTTTCCATAAATGCCTTCCCCGATCTTCTGGGCCCCGTCCTCCAGATAGCTCTCCACCATAAATCCCTTGACCAGGGACTGTACTTCGCTGGAATGGCGGCAGGCGTGGAGCACCTCGTTGACGATGCGGGGCTGCTGCAGATACTGTTTGCCGGAGTTGGCGTGGTTGGCGTCCACGATCACAGCCATGTTCTGGAGATCCTTGGCCTGATATTGTTCATACAGGGAAATCAGGTCTTCATAATGGTAGTTGGGCCGGGTGCGGCCGGTGTTGTCCACATAACCCCGGAGGATGGCATGGGCCAGAGGATTCCCCTGGGTTTCCACTTCATAGCCGCAGTAGGAGAAAATATGGGGATGCTGGGCGGCAGTGATGGAGTTGAGCATGACGCTGAAATCGCCGGAGGTGGGGTTTTTCATACCCACCGGAGCACCCAGTCCGCTGGCCACCAGACGATGCTGCTGGTTTTCCACAGAGCGGGCCCCTACAGCCACATAACTCAACACATCCGCCAGATAGGCATCGTTGCCGGGATAGAGCATTTCGTCGGCACAGGTGAGGCCCGTTTCGTTGACGGCGGTCACATGCATATGCCGCAGAGAAATCAGACCCTTTTCCATATCCGGATGCTTGGTGGGATCTGGCTGGGAGGCAATGCCCTTGTAGCCGTCTCCGGTGGTCCGGGGCTTATTGGTGTAGATCCGGGGAATAATCAGCAGCTTATCCTGCACCTGCTCCTGGATTGGAGCCAGCCGGAAGATATATTCCAGCACCGCATCTTCCCGATCTGCCGAACAAGGGCCGATGATCAGCAGCATGCGGCTGCTTTTGCCGGAGAGGATCTCGGCGATCTCCTGATCTCGGCGGGCTTTGGCCAGCTGGCCTGCGGCGGAAAGGGGGATGGATTGCCGCAGGGCTTCTGGGGAGGGGAGCTGCCGGCGAATGGTCATGTTGGTTAGGGTTATCATGGAATGTCATGCCTTTCTGCAAAAAGTATCAGTTCGGCATCATTATAGCACGGATAATTTAACAATGCAATGCTTTTAAGCGATAAAGTATAAATTACCTGCGGGAAAGGGTCCAGAGAGCGTACAGAGAAATGGCCAGTTGCCCCCGGGAGACGGTGGACTGGGGTTTAAGGAGGCCGTCGGCTTCTGTCAATATACCAGCGGATATGGCCCAGCCCATAGAGACCCGGGCATAGTCCGATACGTCGTTGCCATCGGCGTAGGATCCCAGACCCGCCAGCGCGTCGGGGTATGCTTCCAATACTTCGGTATAGTACCGGTACATGACGGTGGCCAGCATTTCCCGGGTGACGCTCTGCCCGGGGGAGAAGGTATCAGAGACGGAAAAGATTCCGGTATCCATGGCCCAGCAGACGGCACGATAGCTTTCAGTTTCCGGGGCAACATCCGTCAGGGACAGAGCCGGTGCGTCGGGACTTCCGGCCATACGATAGAGGGTCAGCGCCAGTGCTTCCCGGGAAGCGGCCCGCGTGGGAGAGAACAAATGGGAGCCGGTCCCGCTGAGAATCCCAGCGGGAACCAGGCTGGAAACTGCGGTCCGAAGGTCTTCAGAAGCGGTGGCCAGATCGTAAAACTGGTCTGCAGGAACAATGGAATACAGATGTTCTTCCAGCCATTTGGCGATAATCGGCGCAAACATGGCATGGCCCTCTGGATTGAGATGATACCAGTCCCGGGAGGACAGGCAGTATTTCGATCGAAACGCTTCACTGTTCAAATACATCCCGTTTTCCACCGTGTTGCTGGCGTCGTAGCAGAGAATATCCCGGCTGTCACAAATCCGCAGCATAGCGGCGGTATAATCCTGGGCGGTATAGCCCTGACTGTTTTTGGAGTCGTCGGAGATCCAGGGGGTAAAACCCACCAGAGTGGCGTTTGGATATTTTTCCGTCAGCGTGTCCAGAATCAGATTCAGAGCGCCGCAGAAGGTATCGGCCTGACGATCTGTGTCCTGCCCCAAAGGAATCCCGTTGGCCCAGTCGTTGGAGCCGCCCTGCAGAATAATAAAGTCCAGTGTATCGTCCTCCGGAAGCTCCTGACAGCGTTCCACCATGGGGAAGTAGCCATGATCGCCGGCGGCAAAGGAGGAGCCGCTGATGGAGTAGTTAAGCTGAGTCATGCCCCAGGTGTCTGCCATCACATAGGTCCAGTCCTGCTCTGGGGAGTCCAGGCCGTATCCGGCCGTATAGCTGTCTCCCAACACCAAAAAGCGTCGGCCTTGCAAGCCTTCTTCAAATCCGGGGATCGAATCCACTGCGGAGACAGAGAGCTGGAGCAGCAAAAGCAGCGCCAGGGACAGAGCGGCATACCGAAGCTTGGCCATGGGAGTTCCTCCTTCGACAAAATCAATCTATTTTAGCAGCAAAATGTGTCGAAAGTATGACGAACGGGGACCGGATCTTTGATTCCGGTCCCCGTTCTGTCAGTTGTTTTCAGAAGGCGGTTCTTGGGCTTGCAGAATCACCGGGAAGGTGACCATGGCTTTGAAGAGATCGCCATCCACCTGCAGGGCAAATTGCCCACCCATGGATTCCGTCAGGCTTCTGGCGATGGAGAGCCCCAGGCCGCTGCCCTCGGTGTGCCGGGAGGCGTCGCCTCGGACAAACCGTTCCATCAGGTCCTCCGCGGAGACATCTAACTGCTCCCGAGAGATGTTGCGGAAGGTGGCGGTGACAGTGTCATCGGCCTCCACGGTCAGATAAAACCGGGTGCCAGGCATGGCGTACTTGACCACATTGCCCAATAGATTGTCAAAGACACGCCAGAGTCGCTGTCCGTCAGCCTGAATCATCACCGGCGTTTCCGGGATTTTCAGCACCGGCGTCAGATCGGCTGTGGTCAGCCGTTGGGAATACTCTCCCAGAGCCTGCCCCAAAAGCATGCTAAAGTCCAGCGATTCCAGCTGCAAATTCAGATTTCCAGTGGAGGCTTTGCTGGCTTCCACCAAGTCTTCGATGAGCTTTTTTAGGCGCATAGATTGCCGGTCCAGCACAGCCAAGTACTCTTTGGCTGCCTCGGAACCAGCTGGTTCCTGCTTGAGCAGATCCACATAGCTGACAATGGAGGTCAGGGGCGTTTTGAGATCGTGGGACACATTGGTGATGAGTTCCGTCTTGAGACGCTCCGATTTGATCCGACTGTCCACTGCGGCGCTCATGCCGTCCTGAATATGATTGAGGGTTTCAGCAGTGTCCTTAAAGTCCAATACTAGATTTTTGGGGTTGACCTTGGCACTGTAATTCCCGGCGGCAATTTGCTCCGCACCGATCTTCAGCCGTCGGAAGCACAGGGTCACATAGGCCACCAGTGCACCCAGCAGGAGTTTTTCCAGGAACCAGAGGAATATAAAATCACCGGAACTCCAGGTGAACGACACGATACAAATCAGTTCCACCAGACACAGAAGGCAGTAGCAGACCAGCACCTTCCACAG
>CASEPH010000385.1 GCA_949289625.1 uncultured Clostridia bacterium
AGCCTGCCTCGCACCAGCTCCTGCACCTCTACATCCACCTGGGTCACAAAGTCCGCCGCTCCCTTCTCCTTAATTCTGGCCGCGCGGTCCTTATCCTGAAAAAGGGACTTTGCCTCCTGGGCTGTCCGAATCAAATCCTCCATCGCAATTTTCATGCTCCAATTCCCCCTATTTCTTTTCGTGCCTCCCGAAGAATCCCATCCACATCTGCTCCCTCGATATCAAGCTTTTCCGCCTTATAGCAGCGGACATCCCGTATGCCGTAAAAAGTGTCCGCCAGGGCCTTTACATGCTCAAATCCCAGGTTCCGTCCGCCGATGGGACCGCCGGCTGTGGTTACATAAATCATACGCTCTGCCCTGCACAGTCCCTCTGGGATTCCTTCCGGAGAGTACTGAAAGGTTATCCCGGTTATCGTTATATGCTCCAGGTAAATGCGAAGGACGGACGGAAAGCTCAGATCCCAGTAGGGCGCCGCAATCACAATCTCGTCCGCCGCCGCGAATTGTCTGGCATACGCGAACATAGGCGCAGAAAAATCTCTGGCGGCGAGAAGCTCATTTCTCTTTTCCAGCAGCTCCCGGTTAAGCGGCAAAAGGTTTTCTTCGCTTACCCTTACCTCCTCTATCTCACCGTCCAGCTGCCTCAGCACCTCCTGCGCCAGAAAAAGGGTCCGCGAATCTGGCCTTATGCACGCATTAACAAACAAAATCCTCTTCATCGATGCCTCCTAAATCGTTATTCTACTCCATTTCCACAAGTGCTTTTCTCCTGGCCGCAAAATACCCGATGCCCAGGGCATCCGCCAAAAACCATCCAATGGGCACCGCCCACCAGATGCCCACCACCCCGATGCCCGGCAGGGCAGACAGGCTGTAGGCCAGCACCACACGGGTCCCCAGGGACATAATCGTCAGCACCACCGACATTCCCGGCCTTCCCAGGGCCCGGTAGAGGCCGTAGAGCAGAAACAGCAGTCCAATCATAAAGTAAAAGCTGCCCTCAATCCGCAGATAGCGGACGCCCTCCGCGATAATCGCTGTCTCCGACCCGTCAATGAACATTCCCATGAGCGGTTCCGCAAAGGCAAACACAGCCAGGGAAATCACCAGGCTGAAGAACACGGAGGCCAAAACCGCTGTCCGTATTCCCTGTTTGATGCGCTCTGTCTGCTTTGCTCCGTAATTCTGAGCGATAAATATGGAAAATGCATTTCCGAAATCCTGAACCGGCAGGTAGGCAAAGGCATCGATCTTCACAGCCGCTGCGAAGGCCGCCATGATGGCTGTGCCAAAGCTGTTCACCAGGCCCTGGACAGCCAGAATTCCCAGGTTCATGATGGACTGCTGCATACAGGTCAGAGCGGAAAAGCTGGCGATCTCCCGCACTCGGGACATAGACAGGCGCACGTGCTTGTCCCTGCGCAGAAGCCCGGGAAACCTCACCCAGGTATACGCCGCAATCCCAAGGCCGGACACGTACTGGGAAATCACCGTAGCCTCCGCTGCCCCGGCCACCCCCCGGTTAAGCCCTGCCACAAACCACAAATCCAGCACGATATTAAGGCCTGCGGAGACCGCCAGAAAGATCAGGGGCACCAGAGAATTTCCCAGAGACCGCAGCAGGGAGGCGAAAAAGTTATAGAGGAAAATTCCCGTCAGGCCAGCGAAAATCACGATCAGATATTCGCGCATCATTTTCACCAAATCCTCCGGCGTCCGCAGGGCCCAGATAATCCAGTCTATTCCTGCGAACACCGCCGCGTTGAGGACAATGGTCACCGCGCCCAAAAGGACGAAGGAGGCCAAAATCCCCTCCTTTAGCCCTCTGTCGTCCTTTTCTCCAAAGCGGATAGAAAAAACCGTGCCGCTCCCCATGGCCAGTCCCAGCAGGATGGATGTGAGAAAGGTCATCAGAGAAAAAGCGGATCCCACAGCTGCCAGGGCGTCCGCTCCCAGAAACCGCCCCACAATCAGTGTATCCGCAATATTGTAGCACTGCTGCAGAAGGTCCCCCAAAATCATAGGGACCGCAAAGCGCAGCATAGTTTTCATCACTGGTCCTTTGGTCAGCTCGCTGGTCATCGCGCGTAAACACTCCTATAATTCCTTTGTTCGTATGGAATTATAGATTCCCAGCTGACAAGTGTCAAGTACCTCTCTTTTTCTTTATTCACACTCTCTTGTGTATGCCCCGTCCCATACAATCTGACGGTAATTTTCCCGATCCGTGTCCCCCTCTGTGGAGAAGCACAAAATCCTTGAGTCCCTTGTTATCCCCAGCTGATCCTTTAAGCCAGCCAGCTCCTTCGATTTCCCGCGCAGCAGCTCTGTCACAAACCCAAAAGCGGAAGCTCCGCTCTCCCCAGAGATTACCTTGGGGTCATCCCCCATGGGATTTCCCAGAATTCGCATTCCCTGAGCCGCCACCCAATCCGGCATGGATACAAAGCAATCCGCATACTTAGACAGTACATCCCAGCCGATGGTGCAGGGGACCCCGCAGGCCAGCCCCGCCATGATGGTGCGCATATCCCCGTCCACCGTATGAAGCTTTCCGTCTGCTGCCCTTGCCGTGCGATAAACACAGTCAGCTTGGTCCGGCTCTACAATGGTAATCACCGGTTTCTCCGCATTCCTATAATAATCCGCAAAAAATCCTGTGACCGCCCCTGACATGGCTCCAACACCGGCCTGAAGGAAAATATGGGTCGGCTTTACTGTTTCCAGCTGCTCCACTGCCTCCAAGGCCATCGTCGTATATCCCTCCATAATCCATCCAGGAATCGTCTCGTATCCCTCCCAAGCCGTATCCTGAACCAAGACCCAGCCATATTTTTTCTCACACTCTGCCGCATAGGCCACAGTCTGATCGTAATTGAATTCTGTAATTTCCGCCTGTGCACCCAAGCGGCGAATATTTTCCAGCCGTTCCTCTACACTGCCCTTGGGCATAAATACCACCGCCTTCTGTCCCAGCATATGGGCGGTCCAGGCAATACCCCGTCCATGGTTTCCATCCGTAGCCGTCACAAAGGTGATTTCTCCAAGCGCCTCCTTTACATCCTTGGAGGTCATTTTCTCAAAGGGCAGCTCATCGATATCCAATCCCATCCTTTCTGCAATGTAACGGCCCAGACAATAGCTCCCGCCAAGACCCTTAAAAGCATTTAAACCGAAACGCCTGCTCTCATCCTTCACGTAGATCCCTGCCACCCCCAGGGATTCTGCCAGTGCCGAAAGCTTTGCTAACGGCGTAGGCGCATACCCCGGAAAGCTTTGGTGAAACCGTCTGGCCTTTTCTGCTGCTGCAAGACCAAATTGCGCCGCTGCGGATGCCTCAGGCACGATCACCTCTGCTTTTTCCTCTGCTCTTGTGTCCTTGTCTGCTTCCTTATTACAAAGTACCCACTGTATTTTTTTCGTCATCTTCCTATTCGCTCCTCTCTTTATTTCTGTCTGCATATGGACATTACACCGGATAAGCCATGCTTTCAAAATCAGCCGCAGTCCTATCCACCCTTGTCTTCTGCGTCTCCCGATATGCAAAATATTCCTTTGCAACGGCCGGGAACATAGCGTAGGTGAGCACGTCCTCATCCTGCTCCTTCCACTGCGCACACTCCTGTTCAAGCTTTTCCAGCTGTGGCTCAATCAGATCCGCAGGTCGGCAGGTAATGCAGGGAAGATCTCCCACAATCCTTTTCTTCACCTCTGGATTGGGCTTCTTTACTGTCTGGCCAAATTCTCCCTGGAGCAGACGTCTGGCCTCCTTAGTTGTCATCTTATAGCGCTCCCCAGTAATCACGTTCAGAACCGCCTGGGTTCCCACAATCTGTGAGGATGGTGTAACAAGAGGGGGCTCCCCAAAATCACGGCGGACTCTCGGAATCTCCTCCAGCACCTGACGATACTTGTCCTCCTGCCCCGCTTCCTTCAGCTGTGCTATTAGATTGGAAAGCATGCCGCCCGGCACCTGATACTGAAGGGTCTTCACATTGACGCCCAGAACCTTTGTGCTCATCAGGCCGTTCTTTAAGACCTTTTCCCGTATTTTGGCGAAATAATCCGCGATTTCTCCCAAAAGCGCCTGATCGAGCCCTGGATCATAGGGAGTTCCTCGGAATGTCTCAGCCATCACCTCCGTGGCCGGCTGGCTGGTTCCCAGAGCCAGGGGAGAAATCGCGCAGTCAATGCTGCTGCATCCTGCCTCCACTGCTTTCATATAAGTCATAGAAGCCATACCTGCTGTATAATGGGTATGTACCGCTATGGGTATGCTTACCGCTTCCTTTAAGGCGCGCACAAGCTCCTGTGCACGGTAAGGAGTCAAAAGGCCGGCCATGTCCTTGATTCCCAGCTCGTCCGCCCCCATATCCTCAATCTGCCTTGCCACCTCCCGCCAGTAATCCAGGGTATAAGCTTCTCCCAGCGTGTAGACCAGCGCTGCTATCGCTCTGCCGCCCTCTGCCTGAGCAGCTTTTATGGATGTCTTCAAATTGCGCACATCGTTCAAGCAGTCCATAATGCGGATATTATCAATTCCATTCGCTACGGATTTACGGCAGAAATAGTCCACCACATCATCCGCATAATGGCTGTATCCCAGAAGGTTCTGCCCCCGCAGCAGCATCTGCAGCTTTGTATGCTTAAAGCCCGCCCGCAGCTTTCTGAGCCTGTCCCAAGGATCCTCCTTAAGGAACCGCAGCGCCGTGTCAAATGTCGCCCCGCCCCAGCACTCCACCGCATGGTAGCCCACCCGATCCATCTTGTCAATAATAGGCAGCATGTCCTCTGTGCTCATGCGAGTAGCGTACAGGGATTGGTGGGCGTCCCGCAGCACTGTCTCCACAATTTTTATGGGTTTCTTTTCTTCTACTGTCATTTTTATCACTCCTCCTTCAGCCCGCATTCCCAAAGCCGCTCCAATCGTCAGATCACACCAATACAAAAAAAGCAAATAGTCCAAACACCGTCCCGCAGGCTGCGGAAATTGGAAGGATTGTTTTTAAAAGCCGTCCCTCTGCACCGGCAAGTCCCGTGGTAGAAATCCCCATGATGATGCAGCCAGGAGCAAATACATTCCCCAAAACCCCTCCTACCGTCTGCAGGGACGCTGTAATTGCTGGGTTAATTCCCAGAATTCCCGCCGCTGTGCTCTGAAAATTGCCCAGCAGAATGTTGGAAGACATATTGCTGCTGGTAATAAAGGATCCCAGCATGCCGAAAAATGGGGCCGCTATCACATAATATACGCCCAGCACCTTCACGATCCCCTGGGACAGCACGTAAATCTGGCCGCTGCTGCTCATAAATTTTGACATAATGATAAAACAGAGAATCGCAATGGTAGAGGGAATGCATTTTTTTACTGTCCTTCTCCAGACGTTTTTCAAATCCCTCGTCTTGATAAATCCCTTTTTTCGATAATAAAGAAAGCTGGCCGCCGATGACAGAGCCAGAAAGGTTCCTGCATATGTCAGGGGCTTCAAGGGGGAAAAGCAGGATTCCGCTGCCGTCACAAACCCATACTCGGTAACTGTTTGCGGAAAAGCAAATCCAATCTGCCAGGTATTCAACATTTCATTCACCGGAGGGATCAAAAGGCAGATTACCGTAATTCCTGTAAGCAGATAGTAGGGAAGAAATGCTTGATGGAACGTCATCGGGGACTCTGCTTGGCTTTCCTTTTCCTTTCGCTCCATAATACGGCTTTCCGCTATGGACCAGGAACTGTGATACCGCCTGCTGCGGCTGATAACAAATACCATCCCAAGAGCCGCCGCTGACGGCAGAAAGCAGGAAATCACAGCGTTAATTGGCGCCAAAATAAGCTCCCCGCCTCCCATGATGAGCGACAGAAGCGCTGCTGCAGGCCCCGCCTCCTTCACCGCCCTGCCTTTTCCGTAAAGCCAAAGGCTGATAAGCACACACAGGAGGTTGTAAATCCAGAGCATAGCCGCGGTGATAACTGCCGCATAGGCAGTCTGCGCCGGATCCATGCCAGCCTGTGCGGTCAGGGCCTCCCAGGCTAAAGCCAGAGTTCCAAAGGTAGCTCCCCAGCAGTGGCACAAAAGAACAATGATAATACTGTAAAATGGCCGCACGCCAATACTCAAAAGCAGGGGGGCTCCCACCGCCACTGCTACGCCAAAGCCTGTGATTCCCTGCAGGAAGCTTGGAAATACCCAGCCGAGAATCAATATCTGCATCAGCTCATGCCTGGTCAGGGCCTGGATTCCCTGGCGTATGGCCTGGAATCCTCCGCTTTCACAGGTTAATTCATAGGAAAATAGAGCCGGCCAGATAACCAAAAGGATTGTGGCCGCGTTCCATGCTCCCTTCCCGGCCTCCATAACCAGCGCCGCTGGCTGTGACCGGTATAAAAACAGCCCTATGACACCTGCGATGGCCATTCCGACGGGGGCGGCTTTCGCCACACCCCATCCGAATTTCATAATAACCACTAAGAGGAATGCCACAGGGGCAGCTGCGGCCGCCCATAAGAGCGGAGTAATTGATAAACTCATTTCCAATGATTACATCTCCTCAATTTTTGCCACAGCACCGGCAAATATTTTTGCCCGGTCATAGAGAGATTCCTGAACACCGTACTCCTTCTTGTTGTGGGCAAAATCTCCTCGGATGCCGCAGGCATCTACCACCGGAACGCCTGCCGCATAGATATTGCCTGCATCTGTAGCTCCTCCGCGATGAATCTTCCCAAACGGTTCAAATCCTGAATCCACTGCCACCTTATTTACCAAATTGAACAGCTTCAGTACATCCTCTGTCTCCTGGAGCGGAGCCAGCTTTGCCCTATAATAGTCCAGCTTTGTCGTGGTCCCTTCTATGTAGGTTCTTCCGGCAATTTCATGCATGGCGTCCAGAATCCGCTTGGCCTCGTCCTCATTGTTCACCCGCACGTCAAACACCACCTCGCAGTGATCCGCGATGCCGCTGGTGTGTCCGCCGCCCTTGATTACCGCCGTTGTCACGGTGGTTCCTTTCTCCAGATCCGTCAGCTTAATAATCTCCTCAATCTTATAAACCGCCTCATGAATCGCATTTTTTCCTCTGAGGAAATCATTTCCTGCATGGCCGCCCACACCGTCAACCGTCAGATAAAAGGTAAACTGGCTCTTTCTTGCTGTGCACAGGCGATTGCCCAGCTCGCCGCACTCCATATTGAAGGCGGCCAGGCAGCCCCTGCTCTCCTCTGTCATATACTTGTCGCAGTCATTTCCCACATGGTCAGACTCCTCCTCCCCATCCACGAGAAATTTGATTGGGTGTGAATCATAACCAATAGCGTTCAATGCCTTCACTGCGTAAAGCGCGATTATCAGCCCTCCCTTCATATCCAGCACACCCGGTCCATAGAGCATGCCATTCTCCGCCCGGAAGGGATTATCTCCTCCAAAGGAGCCCTTGTGGTGGACTGTATCCACATGTCCGGTGAACATCACCGGTTTGCCAGGACGGTTCTCTCCAAGGATTCCAATCAGAATTCCTGCCCGATCCGGAGCCACCTCCCGAACGCGGCACACAAAGCCCTCAGCCTCCAGCTCCTTCTGCAGCCAGCTTCTTGCCTGCTCTACATTTTCCTTTTCCTCAAAATGGCCCTCCAGGTTCACCAGCTCCTTCAGCTTTTCCAGCATTTCCTCTCTGTGGCTGTCTATATAGGCTGCAATATCCTCATAAATCTTTTCCATTATTAACTTCCTCCTATCTCAATCGTTTGTTACTTTTTCTTGTTTAACAGTCTTCTGTCCAGGTTAAAGGCTGTGATGATAAGGATAACCACCAGGTAGATCGGCATGCTGATGTAGTAGGGAATCATCGCCACTGGGTCTACACCAAGGGATGAGGTCACCGTAGCGGGCATTACCACAAAGGGAATGTACATGGAAAATACAAGACATCCGACCACAGCCGCCCGCACCAGGTCGCGTTTATCCAGTCCCAGCTCCTCGTAAACCGGTCCCATAATGTTTCCGGTAAATACCTCGGAAAAGCTTGCAGAAGAGGACAGATTGCCCAAAACTCCTAAAATCATCACGCAGATTACACCACTCAAGCGGGATTTAATCATCTTTGACAGCGGAACAACCAGGGTGTCCAGAACCTTCGCCGTATTCAGGATTCCAAAAAGGCCGAAGGAAAAGATAATCAAGACGCAGGTCGCAGTCATACTGGAGACACCGCCTCTGCTGAACAGCTCAGATACCACCTCATTCTCCGCCTCCAGTACATAGCCGCTCCACATAGCATTCACTACATTGGTAACGCTTTCCCCCTGGAACAGGCAGGCAGCAAGCAGTCCCGATGCGCCTCCAATTATAATGGCGGGAATAGCCGGCATCTTCATAATCAGAAGGCTGAATACCAGGATGATCGGGACCAGGCAGTGAATTCCCAGATTGTAGCTCTCACCGATGGACTGCACCAGGGCTGTGATAGAGGAGGTGTCCGCTGACTGCACAGTTCCCATTGCGCCCATTCCCAGATAAATCAGGAAGGTGATAATTGCTACCGGAATTGTCATGGGAAGCTGGAATTTTACGCTCTCAAACATATCTGTTCCCGCAGCACCCGCAATTACGTTGGAGGTATCGGAAAGGGGAGAGACACCGTCTCCGATCACTGCCGCACACAGAATGGGGCTGGCGGCCCAAAGGGGATCGATCCCCATGCCCAACGCTACTCCCATGAGAGCTACACCAACCGTTCCGCATGTTCCGAAGCTCGTTCCAGTAAAGCAGGCGCAGATCAATGTCACCACAAATGCGGTCGCCAAAAAATATTTTGGACTGATAATCTGGAGACCTAAGTATGTAATATAAGCAATGGTTCCGCTGGCACACCAGGCTCCAATCAGGGCACCGATCGTCAAGATCAATAGCACCGGCACCACACATTTGGGAATAAAACTGATCATACCGGACTGCAGCTCCTGGTAGGTGTATCCGCGCAACATACAGAGCGGAATCGCAATCAGCCAGGACAGCAAAAACATGACATGAATTTTTGCCCCTGCTAATGCACCAGGAAGCATGATGAACGCAAAGCACGCGATCATGGCCAGCGCTGCAAAGGCAAATGTAGTTTCCTTTTTCTCTTTACCCATATTCGTTTCCTCTCTTTCTCCTTTTACCTCTTTTGTTTCAGGGTATTTT
This sequence comes from uncultured Clostridia bacterium, assembly GCA_949289625.1. Next base: position 9,179 of record CASEPH010000385.1, read on the forward strand.
GATTATAGAAAGGAAATTTGTTAAAATATATCGGCTCGCTCCCCATTTTTATCAATATATTGACTATTTTATTTTTATAAAATTATTTACGGCAGTATTTTTCCATCTAAACGACGGATTTATTGAGATTTTTTCCCTTTATTTATGTTTCTATTACATTTGTTCCGCGGAATTCTTTTAGATTGTTTGTTATAAAAATGATAAATCCTCATATTTTCATGGATTTTTTTATAGAATTATGGTAAAATAACGAAAGATTATCAGATTATTGAGGCTTTTTATTATAATATTGAGGTTTTCTATGATCGCAAAAAACATTGTCATTTCAGAAGACAGCCAGGAATTTATCAAGCCCATCCTCCCTGGGCTTCCCATTTCCGTTTTTTACACCTCCTTTCAGGAGAACACCTACAACTGCATCAACTGGCATTGGCATGAGGCGTTTCAGTACTGTCTTATAACGGAGGGAACTGTGGATTTCCTGCTGCCAAATACCACCCATCACGTTAAAGAGGGGGATGGTATTTTTATTAATATTCAGCAGATCCATTTCAGCAAAGGGCATTCTTCTTCCCCCTCCTCCTATCTCTGCCTCGACGTGCCGCCCTCCTTTATCTGTTCCGACGAGCGGAGCCGTATCTGGCAGAAATATATCAAGCCTGTCGTCCGCAGTCCTTATCCCCCGGCCCTTCTTCTCTCCAGGCGGGACCCCTGCCAGAAGGAAATTCTGGAATCGATTCGCAGAATCCAAGCGCTCCTAAAGGATGGGGAAGAATTTATAGAGCTGGATATTCTGATGCTGGCTGCCAGCATATGGAAAAATACCTTTCGGCAGATCTCTCAGATCAGTCCGCCGCCGCCCGAGGAGGACAATCGAGACAATGACCGCCTTAAAATCATCATGCAGTACATGCTGGATCACTATTCAGAAAAGATTACGCTGGAAGATATCGCGAACCAAATTTCTGTCAGCAGCGGAGAGTGCTGCCGCTTTTTCAAAAAGGCAACCGGGCAGTCCATGTTCTCATACCTCAAAAATCTGCGGGTAAACAAAAGCATGGATCTTTTAAAAAATCCTGACATGAGCCTTTCTGAGATCGCCAACGCAGTCGGCTTCTGCAATCAAAGCTATTACACGGACTGCTTCCGAAAAAGCAAAAATATCACTCCAAAGAAATACCGGGAGCTGACTCTGCGCAGGCCAAAGGATATCCTGCCGCTGGATATGAACTCCTAGCGCTTATTTAAAAAATGACTTTGATTCATTCCTCCAGATGGTAATAATCCTTTATCATTGCCGCGTCATAATATACCGCATCCTTGTCCCACGCCTTTATCCGGCCCTGCTCCAGCTCCAGAATATTGACCGCGCAGTTTGGAGGCACCATTCCCTGCCAGAAATCCTCCGGACGGTCATAGAGATGATTCAGGATCCCCCGGATTGTACAGCCATGGCTTACGATGAGGATGGTTTTGCCCGCATACTCCGGCCTTGCTTCCAGGTCCTCCAAAAAATTTTTGCCCCTGGCGCACACCTGTTTTATCGTCTCACCGCCAGGTGCTCCCTGAAATTGAAAAGGGGCCTTATAAAACAGATCAAATTCCTCCTTCTTTCCCATGTCCTTAATTTCTTCCACTGTTTTTCCGTCCCATTCCCCCCAGGTAATCTCACGGATCCTTGGGTCAGTGAGGCGCGGAAGCTTTCTCTCCCCCAAAATCAGATCGGCTGTCTCCTCCGCACGGATATATGGACTGGTCACCGCCAAATCAAAGGGAATCCCCCGCAGAGCCTCACCGGTCTTTACAGCCATGGCCTTTCCCTCATGATTTAAGGGAACATCGCTTTCTCCCTGAAGCCTTCTCTGCACATTCCAGTCGGTCTCTCCATGTCTGACTATATATAACCGCATAACCGCTTTGTCCTCCCTATCGTATTACCGCTTCCTCTCCATTCCCTGCGCAAACGCATGGATGCTGTCTGACCTGGCAGCCAGCTTCAGCCACCGGGTAAGCGTGTCCAGATTTTCCTGGGACAGAATCGCTTCTTTTACCTCCGCCGGGATTTCTCCCAGCTCCGATAGAATGTCCAGGACCGCCTGAGCCTTGCCCTTTCTCTCGCCTTTTTGTTCTCCCCTGATTTCTCCCCTAATCTCTCCTCTAATTTCGCCTCTTCTCTCTCCCTCTCTTCGCTTCGCCTCCAGCTTATCCGCAAACAATTCATTCAGCGCATCACACACGGTCTCTCCCTCCTTATACATCTTCCAATTTGCCCGCACAATCAGATCCATCACCGCACTGTACAGCGGGTCGCTGTCCTTCCCCCTGTATGCCCTCGCAAGCACTTCCACATCTCTTTCCATCTGCAAATCCTGCCGCAGACGGCTCAGCCACACATTTTCCTTTGGATCCAGCTCCCTCTGCACCACTATCTGCAGCGGAAACAGCAGGTCATTTACATAATAAATTCCATCGCATTCCTGGTTTACTTGAACCGAATACCGCTTTTTCAGAAATGCCATAAGCTTCTTCGGATACTGGTTCCCAAT
>CASEPH010000386.1 GCA_949289625.1 uncultured Clostridia bacterium
GGGAGATTTTAGCGCTGCTGGGTGAAAACGGCGCGGGAAAAAGCACGCTGATGAATGTCCTCTACGGGTTATATCGCCCGACAGCCGGGGAGATTTGGTTTGATGGCAAGAAGGTGGAAATTGACAGTCCTCTAAAAGCGATTTCTTTGGGGATTGGCATGGTGCATCAGCACTTCATGTTGATTCGAGCATTTAAGACCTGGGAAAATATCGTACTCGGTCTTCAGGATGAGCAGAAGCACCTGCTGAAAGAGGATGTAGCCAAACAGAAGATCCGAAAGCTTGCAGAGGATTATCATCTCCAGATTGATCCGGACGCCCAGATTGACACACTTTCCGTGGGACTGCAGCAACAAGTAGAGATTGCGAAAGTCCTATATCGGGGAGCGCGGCTGCTGATTTTGGACGAGCCAACTGGCGTACTGACACCGGTCGAAAAGGAGAAATTGTTTAATACCCTTCGCAATCTGACGAAATCCGGCTTTTCTGTCATTTTTATCTCCCATAAGCTGGATGAGGTCCTAGAAATCAGCGACCGTGTGGCTGTCCTCTGCCGCGGAAAAAATGTCTGCACGGTCAATACCAAGGATGTTAGCAAGACGGATCTTGCTCGTATGATGGTAGGCCGGGATGTGGTCTTGACGGTAGAACGGGAGACTCCGCAGATCTCTTCAAAAAAGGTACTGGACATTCAGAACTTACAGGTGACTGGGAATCGACTGGCATCCTGCATCAAGGACTTAAATCTAACCATTCATGAGGGAGAGATATTTGGCCTTGCTGGTGTGGACGGAAGCGGACAGTCCGAACTGGTAGAGGCAATTTCGGGTATGCGGCGCGTGGAAGGCGGACATATCTCGATTTGCGGAAAGGAGATTACCAATGCATCTCCTCGGGAAATTATTGAAAGCAAAACGGCCCTGATCCCGGAGGACCGGAAAAAGGTGGGCACGGTCCACAGCTTTTCCATTGACCGCAATTTGATTCTACGAAATTTACATGACCCACGGTATTGTCACAGAGGTGTGATCGATTATAAAGCGCTGTCTGCAGACACGGACCAGATCATTCAAGAGTTTGATATTCGTTTTTCAAACCGAACCGATCCGGTCAGTCATCTCTCAGGCGGTAATTTGCAGAAGGTCATTCTGGCCCGCGAAATCAAATCAGCGCCGGTTTTATTAGTAGCCATGCATCCCACCCGCGGGCTTGATGTAGGCGCCATCGAGTTTATTCACCGCAAAATCCTAGATGCCGCCAATCAGGGCGCTGCGGTTTTGCTGGTTTCCACTGAGCTGGATGAAATCGTCTCTCTGTCTGACACGGTGGCAGTCATCTCCAGCGGGAGGCTTTCTCAGCCCCTTCGTGGCGACATGGTCAATATGGAAAATCTGGGTCTGCTGATTGGCGGCTCTGAGTTGGAAGGGGGAGCTGCGCATGGTTGAAAAACGCGGACAATTGCGAAAAGCGTCCAAACCAGTGGTTGTATTCCTGATCGCAGTGGCTGCGGCCTTCTTGGTGAGCCTGGTTTTTATCGCGGCGCTAGGCGTGAATCCGTTTGAGGCATACGGAGAGTTGATCTCTGGCGCTCTGGGCAAAAGAAGTGGCATCTTTGAGATTTTGGCTAAAGCCACACCCCTTGCCATTATGGGACTTGGTGTTTCAATTTCCATCCGCGGCGGCCTCTCTAACATGGGCGGTGACGGTCAGTTTTACGTGGGGGCCATCTGCTCAGTGTGCGTTGGCCTGTATCTGCCGCAGACACTGCCCACCCCTGTCATTTGGATCTTGGCCATTCTGGTGGCTGTCATCACTGGCGGAATCTGGGGCGGCGTTGCAGGATATTTGAAAACCCGGTTCAACACAAATGAAGTCATCATTACGATCATGATGAACTATGTGGCCCAGTATGTTGTCTCCTGGCTGGTGTCCGGACCGTTGGAGGCCCCCGGCGGAATTCCGCAGAGCCGGGCTCTGGATTCGGCCTATTACCTGCCAAAGCTGAGTACTGGAGGACGTGCCCACTGGGGTGTTTTTCTGGTGGTCATTTTGGCCATCGCAGTCTGGTACGTATTTCGCCATACGACATTAGGATACCGCATCGAGGCGGTTGGTGCAGCACCGGAGGCCGCCGTTTACGGCGGAATCAACCGCAAGGCGTTCGTGGTACTAGTGATGTTTATCAGCGGCGCATTCTGTGGGCTTGCTGGTATGGTGGAGGTCTATGGCACCTATTACCGTGTTCTGGAGGGCATTACCAGCAGCTTTGGATTTACTGCCATGCTGATCGCTCTGCTTGCAAGGTTGAGCCCGGTGGCGGTGGTGCTGGCTAGCCTGTTTATCAGTGTTCTGACAGTGGGGGCGAACTCCATGCAGATTGCGATGAATGTCCCGACGTCCATTGTAAATGTGCTGCAGAGCCTGATTATTCTGTTTATCCTGGTTATGCCTGGCATTGAGAGCAGAGTACATGCCCGTATGGAAAAACGGCCGAAGGAACGGGGGGTGTGACGTATCGAATCCGTATTTTCTGCGACGTTTATCGTCACACTTTTGGCGGCGGGTGTCCGCATGGCAATTCCAATTTTGCTGCCTGCTACCGGTGAGATTTTTGCAGAACGCTCCGGTGTTTTGAATATCAACCTAGAGGGCCAGATGCTGACCGGCGCGTTTGCCTCATTTATTGTGGGGTACTACACCCATAGCTTGATGCTGGCCTTGGCGGCGGGAGCCCTGGCGGGCGTGCTGATGGCCCTTCTAATGGCAGTGTGCTGCATCCGCTGGCATGGAAATCATGTGGTGGTTGGAATCACCTTGAACATGTTTGCCCTGGGGTGCACGAGCTTTTGGTATCGAGTCGTATTTGGGGTAACAACCTCACCGCCCAAGGCGGATGTGAGCAGCGGAACATTGCCGATTCCCGGTTTGTCTAAGATTCCTGTTCTCGGCGAAATTCTATTTGACCAGAATTTCCTGTTCTACGTCTCCATTTTAATCGTGGCAGTGGCGTTTTTCGTGCTGAGACGCACACAATTCGGATTGCAGATTCGCGCCTCCGGAGAATATCCCCAGGCGGCGGAAACCATGGGTGTTCATGTAAACCGGATGCGGTATATTTCCATGGTGATCTGCGGCGCGTTGGCCGGTATGGGCGGAAGCTTTTTATCTCTGATTTCCCTGAATCGATTTGTGGATAACATCACAGCTTCCCGCGGGTTTATTGCGCTGGCCATTGTGATTTTTGGCAAGTGGGATCCATGGCGCGTATTCTTGGCCTCGCTGCTGTTCGGCACAACGGATGCCCTGCAGCTTCGCTTACAGGCCGTGGGAGTTGATGTGCCGTATCAGCTCCTGACCATGCTTCCTTACCTGCTGACGATCTTGGTCATGATCGTCACGGCAAAACGTTCTCACAGCCCTGCGGCTCTTGGAGAAAATTACGAAAGAGAACAGCTTTGATCTCTTTTCAAGTTGTGGAGGTGACAAAACCCGCTGTTTTCCGCAGCCGGGCTGATCTATATGATTCCAGACGGATCGATCCATCAAGAACGTATAGAGGAGGAACCAAACATGAATGATCTCGTATTGAAAAACATCGACAAAATTGTGACCGGTAATATCAACAGCCCTATCGCCAAGGGAGACACTGTCGTAGTCCGCAACGGCCTGATTGCTGCAGTTGGCTACGAAAAGGAAGTCGATACCTCCGGCATTGATCTGGTCATTGATGTGGACGGACAGATGGTCTGCCCGGGCCTGATTGACTGCCACATCCACAACACCCTGGATGATTATGCCCCCCAGCGCGGCGCTGTTGGCACGTACTCCGATGCGCTGTTCTACGGCACAACCTCCATGTTCTCCGAGGGAGAGCAAGGACCCGGCTGGCCTCGCTTTTATGATGATGCCATTGGCTGCAAGGCCGCTGCCATCATGGCACACCGCGTATTTGACCGGTATCGTCCCGGCGGCGCCCTGAAGTTCCACGGCGGCGCTCTGGTGCTGGTTCATGGTCTGACGGAGCAGGACTTCAAGGAGATGGCGGATGCCGGCGTGTGGCTGATTGCTGAGATCGGCGGTGGCGGCCTGTCTGACCCGAAGGAAGTAGCCCCCATGTTGGAGTGGGCCCGCAAGTACAACTTCTTCTATTCTGTACATCTGGCGCCGCCCTCTATCCCGGGCTCTTCCTGGGTGACCTCTGAGGAAATTTTGAAGCTCCATCCCAACAAGGTGGCCCACACCAACGGCGGTTCCACGGCCGTGTCCTATGACCACATCGAGCGGCTGATGGACGAGAGCGATATCCCCCTGGAGCTGGTGGTCAACGGCAACTTTGTGAACTTCAATAAGATGCTTCA
>CASEPH010000387.1 GCA_949289625.1 uncultured Clostridia bacterium
GGGTGTTAAGGTGGTCCTCAACACCGAGGCCACGCCTGAGATGATCGAAGGCCTGAAGGCGGATTGGGTTCTGGCTGCTGTTGGCGCCAACGCTTTTGTTCCGCCCATTCCCGGCACCGACGGCCCCAATGTGATGATCGCTGAGGAGTGCTATGAGCACATCGACGAGATTGGCAAGAAGGTTGTGCTCATCGGCGGCGGCGAGGTCGGCTGCGAAACCGCACTGGCTCTGGCGGAAAAGGGCAAAGAGGTCTCCGTCATCGAGATGCTGCCGGAGCTTTGCCCCGAAACCTTCCACCTGACCCGTGGCGTCATGCTCGGGAAGATGGAAAAATGCGTCAAGTCCTACACCAGCGCCCGCTGCACCGGTATCACCGAAAAGGGCGTGGCCTTCGTGGACAAGGACGGCAACGAGCAGTTCCTGGAGGCGGATGTGGTTGTCATGTCCTCTGGTATGCGTCCCCGTCAGGATCTGGCGGAGAGCTTCCGCATGACAGCTCCCGACTTTATGCCCATCGGCGACTGCGTGATTGCCAAAAATGTCCGTACTGCCACCAGAATGGCTTTTGACGCCGCTGTGCGCATCTAATCCAATACTAACAGAACTCCGGTGCCAGGATCTGGCACCGGAGTTTTCTGCTTCCAAAGTCACATTGTATCCGAAGGATTGGGCAGTTGCATCAAAACAGGGGTTATGGTAACCCATCCCCAGTATGCAGGGGTGTCGATGGAATACAAATGGATGAAACACAACATATTGATCCCGTAAATAATATGACACAAAATGTTGTTATTTTGTTCTTGCATTCCCGAGGCAGTATGCTATAATAGTGCCTGCTGTGAATGACGCTTATTACTGCAACGTGGAGGATGAAGAAATGCAAGTCGTAAAAAGAGATGGGACCATTGTTGCATTTGATCGGAGCAAGATCATTGCGGCCATTGAAAAGGCGAATGCCTCTGTAGAAGATGAGGACCGGATCACTGCGGAGCAGATCGAGCAAATTGCCCAGTGTATCGAGAGCCGCCGCAGAAATCGGCTGCTGGTGGAAGACATTCAGGATATGGTGGAGTCCAAGCTTATGGCGCTGGGCAAATACGCTCTGGCCAAGAGTTATATTATCTACCGCTATAACCGGGCGCTGGTGCGGAAAAAGAATACCACCGATGAGAGCATTTTGAGCCTGCTCCATAACACCAACAAGGAGCTGGCAGAGGAAAACAGCAATAAGAATACCGTCATTGCATCCACCCAACGGGATTACATTGCGGGAGAAGTTTCCAGAGACCTGACCAGGCGGATCCTGTTGCCAGAGAAAATCTCCAAGGCCCATGACGAGGGTGTGCTGCATTTCCACGACGCGGACTATTTTATTCAGCCTATTTTCAACTGCTGTCTTATCAATATCGGGGATATGTTGGACAACGGTACCATGATGAACGGCAAAATGATTGAGTCCCCTAAGAGTTTCCATGTGGCCTGCAATGTGATGACGCAGATCATTGCCAATGTGGCGTCCAACCAATATGGCGGCCAGAGTGTGGATATTCGGCATCTTGGGAAATATCTTCGCCGGAGTTATGAGAAATTCCGCCGGAAGATCGAGGCGGAATGTGAAGGCGAAAACGTCTCCGAGGAACTGATCGAGAAGCTGGTACAGGAACGGCTGAACGAGGAACTGAAATCCGGTGTTCAAACCATTCAGTATCAGATCAACACCCTGATGACCACCAACGGCCAGTCTCCCTTTGTGACCCTGTTTTTGTATCTCAAGGACGGGGATCCCTATATCGAGGAGAACGCCAGAATTATTGAGGAGATCCTCCGGCAGCGGCTGGAGGGAATTAAGAATGCTGCGGGCGTCTATGTGACGCCGGCATTCCCCAAGCTGGTTTATGTGCTGGATGAGAACAACTGCCTCCGGGGTGGAAAATACGATTACATTACTAAGCTGGCGGTGAAGTGCTCCGCCAAACGCATGTATCCCGACTATATCTCCGCCAAAAAGATGCGGGAAAACTACGAGGGCAATGTGTTTTCTCCCATGGGCTGCCGTTCCTTCCTGTCTCCCTGGAAGGATGAAAACGGGGAATACAAGTTTGAGGGGCGGTTCAATCAGGGCGTCGTATCCATTAACCTGCCTCAGATTGGCATTCTGGCCAAAGGCGATGAGGAAAAGTTTTGGAAGATGCTGGATGAACGGCTGGAGCTGTGTTTTGAGGCGCTGATGTGCCGTCATAACGCGCTCAAGGGGATTCGCAGCGATGTCAGCCCGGTCCATTGGCAAAACGGCGCTATTGCCCGCCTCAAAAGCGGAGAGCCCATCGATCGGTTCCTTTATGGCGGCTATTCCTCCATTTCTCTGGGATATATCGGCCTGTATGAGCTGACCCTTCTCATGAAAGGCGTCAGTCAGACAGATCCGGTAGGGGAGGAGTTCGCAGTGCGGGTGATGAAGTATCTCCGGGAAACCTGTGACCGCTGGAAAAAGGAGACTAATATTGGCTTTGCCCTCTATGGAACCCCAGCAGAGTCCCTGTGCTATCGCTTTGCCCGCATCGACAAGGAGCGCTTCGGCACCATCCCAAACGTCACGGACAAGGGGTACTATACCAACTCCTATCATGTGGACGTCCGGGAAGAAATCGACGCCTTTGCGAAGTTTGACTTTGAAAGCCAGTTCCAGGCCATTTCTTCCGGCGGAGCCATCAGCTATGTGGAAATTCCCAATATGAACCACAACCTGACAGCATTGGCCGAGGTGGTTCAGTATATTTACGATCATATTCAGTACGCTGAATTTAACACCAAGAGCGACTACTGCCAGGTTTGCGGATATGATGGGGAAATCACCATCAACGATGATTACGAGTGGGAATGTCCCAACTGCGGCAATAAGGACCAGACCAAAATGAACGTTACAAGACGAACTTGTGGCTATTTGGGAGAAAACTTCTGGAACGAAGGCAAAACCAAGGAGATTAAAGCAAGGGTGATGCACCTGTGAATTATGCGACCATCAAATGGCGTGATATTGCCAATGGCCCCGGGATCCGGGTGAGCCTGTTTGTTTCCGGCTGCAGGCATCACTGTAAGGGCTGCTTTAACCCGGAGACTTGGGATTTTTCCTATGGAACTCCCTATACAGAAGAAACGCAGAAGGAGATCCTGCTGGGGATGGAAAAGGGCTATAATCATGGCTTGACCCTTTTGGGAGGAGAACCCTTTGAACCGGAAAATCAGCGGGACCTGCTGGCGTTAACCAACCTGGTGAAACAGCGTTTTCCGGAAAAGACCATTTGGTGTTATACCGGCTATACCCTGGAAAAAGATATTCTGGCAGGGAGGCTGGGAGATGCACAGGTTACCATGGCGTTGCTGCGGAATTTGGACGTACTGGTAGATGGGGAGTTTCACCTGGAAGAAAAGAACCCATCCCTGAGATTCCGTGGATCGGAGAATCAACGGGTGATTGACGTACCCAAGACGCTGGAAGCAGGAGAAACCGTCCTCTGGGACGGTAGAGAGGAACCGTGATTATGAAATTTGTTCGTGTAAGTCCCACCGCCAAAATTCCAACTTATGGTTCCCAGGGGGCAGCCGGTGCGGATCTGTATGTAGATTCCCAGGAAGCCATTTCTATTGGGATAGGAGAGACGGCGGTGGTCCATACCGGCATTGCCGTGGCCATTCCCAAGGGCTATGTGGGACTGATCTTTGCTCGCAGCGGCCTGGCTACCAAACGAGGGCTGGCGCCTGCCAATAAGGTGGGTGTGATCGATTCTGATTATCGGGGAGAATTGCTGGTATCCTTATATAATCAGTCCGGTAAGGTCCAACGGCTGGAGCCCCAGGAACGGGTGGCTCAGCTGGTGATCGTCCCGTTTTTGCCTGTGGAATATGAGGAGGCAGACACGCTGGATGAAACGGAACGGGGCGATGGCGGCTTTGGTTCCACCGGGAGGTTGTGACCATGAAGCTGCGAAACCCTCTGGCATTGGCAGTCTATGGGCTGCTGATCCTGTGTATTCTGATAAGCTGGAGCTCTGTGCTGATTTTGGACATCATTGCCGTGGTACCGCTGGGGCTGTGCCCTGTACTGGTGATGGCCGGTAGCATGGGGTCTCTTGTGGGCCTCCTTGGTTCAATTTTGGTAGTTCTACTGGTCTATGGCTGGATGTTTTTCAGCATCTGGGGCGTGTCCAGAAGGCGACGGTTTGGAACCGTCGGTCTTGTAATTCTCCTGACCTTGGATTTGGGGGCTAATATCGTGTTTTCTGCTGTTTCCTGGTGGTATCTGGTGGCGGTGGCCCTGGATCTGGTGCTGCTGGCCCTGGCCTATCTGCTGTACCGGAAAACTGGCTTACAGAGAAAATAAACATTGCCTGTGTCCTGTCTGAATGCCGGATTTCGCCGAATCAGACAGGACTTTTTGCGCTATTTCAGCAGCTTGCTCCTTGCATGGAATACCGGAATCTGGACATACTGGAACCAGACAAGGAGGGCGGAATATGAAAAGAATCATCCTTTCTATGGTTATGGCGGCCCTGGCGATCCTGTTTGTACTGGAGATCAGCATGGAACAAATATTTGTGTCCAAGCGTCAGGAAACGGCGGAAACCATGGCGGATATTCAGCAAACAGCCGCGGTAGAAGAGATAGAAACACCAGAGATTTATGCCCTGTTTGGGGTGGATGCCCAGGAAGGGGAGGTAGGACGATCTGACTGCATACTTTTGCTGAGCCTGGAAGGGAATACCCTACGGATGTGCTCTCTGGCCCGGGATACCATGGTGACTATAGCCGGTACGGATACGGAAACAAAGCTGGGCCATGCCTATGCGCTGGGCGGGCCGGAAGGGGCCATGGAAACGATCAATGAAAACTTTGGACTGGATATCACCGAGTATACCGCTGTGAATTTTGATCAGCTGGAGGAAATTGTGGATCTTCTGGGGGGCGTAGAGGTGCCGCTGACCCAAGAGGAATGGAATTATATGGGTCTGGGGCAGCCCTATCTGGGTACCAGAAGGCTCAGCGGAGAAGAAGCGTTGACCTATTGTCGCATTCGCTCCATTGACAATGATGATATGCGTACCGGCAGACAGAGAACCTTAATCACAGCCATGCTGTCGTCGGTACAGGACATGCCCCGCTCCAAGCTGCCGGAACTGGCGATTGAGGGTATGAAAATGTGCCGGACCAATCTGACCCTGCCGGATATTCTGCGGCTGGGCAAGGCGGTCATGGGGGAACGGGACAACATGAGAACCGAAAGCCTGTCCATTCCAGGAGAAGCCGTCAGTGCCTGGGGTGGAATCCGGGACGACGGCGTGTGGTATTATGTCTATGATTTGGAGCGAGCTTCAGAGGTGGTCCATGACTTTTTCTATGGGAGCTCTACTGGAACAGCGACATAAAACATGAAAATACTTGAAAAAATCTCTTGCTTTTTTAGCACTCCTATGATAGAATAGCTAGGCTAATTACGGGTGGTCCGCTGCCGCGCCACATGGAAAAGACCATGTATGGCATTTCGTTGCGGTAAGAACGCCTTTGAATAAGGAGATTTCGCCATGAATCTGATTGAAAAGCTGGATCAGGAAAACATGAAGGAGACCCTGCCCGAGATGAATGTGGGCGACACGGTTCGTGTTCATGTTAAGATCAAGGAAGGTACTCGGGAGAGAATCCAGGTCTTTGAGGGTACCATCATTGCCAAGAAGCACGGTGGTGTGGAGCAGACCATCACGGTCCGTCGTCTGAGCTACGGTGTCGGTGTGGAGAAGGTGTTCCCGGTCCACTCTCCCAACATTGTCAATGTGGAGACGGTCCGTCGCGGTAAGGTCCGCAGAGCAAAGCTCTACTATCTCCGCAATCGCGTTGGCAAGGCAGCAAAGGTCAAAGAGAAGATTTGATTTGGAAAAAAGGGAGCCGAAGGGCTCCCTTTTTTTCTGACAGGGGAGGTTTTCACAAGGTTTTTCCCTTTTTGCCCTTTAAAGATCGCCCCGGTTGTGGTATAATCCTTTTTGTTGTATATGTTGGGATCTGTGCTTTTTCGCGGCAAATCATAGGATCCCAAAATGGGCGGATTTGACAGGAAAGGAAGCTCCAAATGACCCAAGAAAAAAGCGAACAGCCAAAGAACATTTGGCTGGATATATATAATGCGCTGTCAGATGTGGTGGCGTGTCTGATTTTTGTTACCATTCTCTTTGTGTTTGCCATCCGTCTAGTTGGAGTCAAGGGGGATTCCATGTATCCTACCCTTCACGACGGAGATAAGCTGACCCTGCTTTCCAATTTCCTCTACGAGCCGGAGGTGGGGGATATCGTGGTGCTGCGAGCTGTGGATTTTGATGAAGAACCCATTGTCAAACGGGTTATTGCTGAGGAAGGGCAGACCATTGATATTGATTTTACCACCGGAGATGTCTGGGTGGATGGTGTGCTGCTGGACGAACCTTATATCAACGATCCTACCACTCGCTACGAGGGGGTGGATTTCCCGCTGACTGTGCCGGAGAACTGTATCTTTGTGATGGGAGATAATCGGCTCCATTCTACGGACAGCCGAAATCCGGATATTGGCTGCGTAGATAAACGATATGTGCTTGGAAAGGCCCTGCAGATTGTTTTGCCACTGGGCCGGTTTGGAGGAATTTCATGAATATTCAGTGGTATCCCGGTCACATGACCAAGACCCGCCGGCAAATGGAACAGGATATTCGTCTGGTGGATGCGGTCTGTGAGATCGTGGACGCACGGATTCCGCTGTCCAGCCGGAATCCGGATATTGACGCTATCTGTGGCAGCAAACCCCGCATGATCATTCTCAATCGAATCGACATGGCGGATCCTGCCATGACCAAAACTTGGGCTGCCCATTTTAGACGGCAAGGCTTGACTGTGCTGGAGACGGACTGTAAAAACCGGAAGGGGATTAGCCAGTTTGCGCCAACAGTTCGCACCCTTTTAAAGGACAAGCTACAGCAATATGTCAGCAAAGGCCAAGTGGGCCGCACCCTTCGCGTGATGGTGGTGGGGATTCCCAATGTGGGGAAATCCACGTTCATCAATCAGGTGGTGGGACGCAAGTCCGCCAAGGCGGAGAATCGTCCCGGCGTTACCCGGGGCAAGCAGTGGATCCGCGTGGAAAACGGGTTGGAACTGTTGGATACCCCGGGGATCCTGTGGCCCAAATTCGACGATGTTGCGGTGGGTATGAAACTGGCTTATACCGGCGCGGTGAAGGACAATGTGATTGACATAGAGACGCTGGCGGTAAACCTGATGTCCTATCTGGGCACAGAATACCCGGAGGCTCTGGAGGCCCGGTACAAAATTTCCGTGCCCGAAGGGGCCACGGGAGAGGAACTGCTGGAACTGGCGGGGAGAAAGCGCGGAATGCTGATCTCCGGCGGAGAAGTGGATTTGGAACGGATGAGCCGTGTGCTTCTGGAGGAATATCGGAACTGCAAGCTGGGACGTTTTACACTGGAGGAACCTGAGGAGGAAACTGCCGATGGCAAAGAAAACTGATCCGCCGGTGGATCTCTGGGAGATTCAAAATCAATATGCGGCCCAGGGCTACCGCTTGATCTGCGGTGTGGACGAGGCGGGAAGAGGTCCTCTTGCAGGCCCGGTCTGTGCCGCTGCAGTGATTTTGCCTCAGGGGTTTGAGATTCCCGGACTGAACGATTCTAAGCAGCTCACCGATAAAAAGCGGCGGGAGCTGTATCCCATCATTATGGGGGAGGCCATATCCTATGGAATTGCCTTTGTGGATGAACAAAGGATCGATCGGGACAATATTTTAAACGCCACCTTTCAGGCCATGAAAAGCGCGATCCACCAGCTGTGGCCTAGGCCGGATTTGGCACTGATTGATGGAAACCGTACCACGGATTTTGGGGTGGAAGCGATCCCGGTGGTCAAAGGAGATGCCAAGGTGGCTTCCATTGCAGCGGCTTCTATTTTGGCGAAGGTGGCCCGAGATCAGTATATGGAAGCTATTGACGCGGTGTATCCCCAGTATGGTTTTGCCGTGCATAAGGGGTATGGCACCAAGCGGCACTATGAGGCCATCGAAACATATGGTCCCTGTCCCATCCATCGCAGGACGTTCCTTAAAAAGTTCTATGGCAACTAGCCGGGAACTGGGGGAGTGGGGAGAAGCACTGGCGGCCAAGTATATGATACAAAAGGGTTTTTCCCTGTTGGAACATAATTACCATAGCCGTTACGGAGAAATCGACCTGATTCTGGAGAACGGTGATTTTGTGGTCTTTGCGGAGGTTAAACTCCGGAAATCCAGCCGTTACGGAACACCGGCAGAAGCGGTAACGCCTAGAAAACAGGAAAAACTGCGGCTTACGGCAATGTGTTATCTACAGAACCATGGAGTGGAGAAACAGCCCCGCTTTGACGTGATAGAGCTCTATGCACCCCAGGGAAAACAGACTCCCAAAATTTTCATTCACCACATTGAAAACGCCTTTTGACGGCCTCTGGGCCGCATCGATACAAAAGAAAGCAGGGATGAATCTATGAAATACCTCAGCACAAGAAATGCGGCCCTTCGGTATGATGCGGCCCAGGTAATCACCCAGGGCTTAAGCCGGGATGGAGGCCTGTTTACTCCGGAATGTTTCCCAAAGGTGACCAAGGAAATGCTGGAGGCTTTGGTGCCGGCTGGATATCAGGAACGGGCTGTAAAACTGATTGGGCTGTTTCTGGAGGAATTTTCTGAGGAAGAGCTGAACGAGTATGCTGGCAAAGCCTACGCGGTGGGCAAAAAATTTGACACAGAGGCGGTGGCTCCGGTCTACCATGTCACCGAGGGCACCGAGGTGCTGGAACTGTGGCATGGCCCCACCTGCGCTTTTAAGGATTTTGCGCTGCAGATGCTGCCCTATCTTTTGACAGCCTCGTTGAAAAAAACCGGAGAGCAAAAGACTGCCTGCATTTTGGTCGCCACCTCTGGTGACACAGGCAAGGCTGCGTTGGAAGGCTTCTGCGATGTGGATCACACCAAAATTCTGGTGTTCTATCCCAAGGACGGCGTATCCGAGATCCAGAAGCTGCAGATGGTGACCCAAAAGGGAGACAATGTGGGCGTCTGCGCTGTAATAGGTAACTTTGACGATGCGCAAACTGGCGTTAAGCAG
>CASEPH010000388.1 GCA_949289625.1 uncultured Clostridia bacterium
ATGACATCCCAGAACTGCTCTCTGATGTACTCCACCTCGGCGTCAGACACCTCGTAATCCGGGTTGAAGGGGATATCGATGATGTACATGGGGATGTTCAGTTCCTTGGAAATATTCTCATACCACTTGATCATGCAGTTGCAGATGTTGTTGCAGCAGAGAACAAAATCCGGCATAGGCATATCCTGCTCAGGTGCGGATTTTAACTTGGTATAGGCAAGGGAAACACGGGCATAAGCACAGATATCGTTGGAGTATCCTTCGCTCTCCGCCTCGCTGCACATCCGCTCGCCGCCGCCTCTGGCAGCGATGCCCGCAGCCTGATTCTCGGGATAGCAGACATATAAGCCCAGTGTCTCAGGAATCTCTACGGGGAAGTTGCTGGCCACCCAGCCTACCATCTCGCCCCGCTTCTTGGCCTCCATAGCATCGGAATAAGCCTTGGCTGCAATCTGCCCCAGCTTATACTTTGCGGAATTTGGATCCGGCGCGGGTCTCTTTTTCTTAACTTCTTCGCCCATAATGTAAAACCTCCTTTATGTAACTCTTGTGCATCTATTGTTCCAACCGCCAGCAGGCGGCCTTACAACCTTTCTCAGTTCTTTTCAGCCTTCTCATAGGCATACAGTGCAGCCCCCAGAGCGCCCATGAGCTGCGCCTTCTCATCATACACAATGGGCACGCCCAGCTCCCGGGCCATGGCGTTTCTCACGCCCGCATTCCTGGCTACGCCGCCGCTCATGCACACCTTCTCCCGGACGCCGGCCCGCTTGGCAAGGGATGCCACCCGGGCTGCCACGGACTGGCAGATGCCTGCCACCAGATCCGGAATATCCGTGCCGTTCGCCAGCTGGGAAATCACCTCAGACTCCGCGAACACTGTGCAGGTGCTGGAAATGCTGGCGGGCTTCTCGGCCTTGGCGGCCTCCACCTCCAACTCGGAGATATCCAGCTTCAGAATATTGGCCATCACGTCGAGGAACCGTCCGGTTCCTGCGGCGCACTTGTCGTTCATCACAAAATTCATCATCCGGCCCTGCTCATTCAGGCAGAGCACCTTGGCGTCCTGGCCTCCGATGTCGATCACCGTTCTGGCCTCAGGACATATATGGTGGACGCCCAGGGCGTGGCAGGTGAGCTCGCTGACCTGATAATCCGCATCCTCGTAGGTCTGCCGCCCGTAGCCTGTGGAAACCGTGCAGGCGATCTCCTTGGGGTCAAGGCCGCTCTCCTTCAGCACGTCCTCCAGAGCCTGGGGAACGCCGTCCGTCCCCACCGTAGCCACAACGATAGAGGAGGCTATAATCTCCTCCCCGTCCCGCAGAATCACTGCCTTTGAAGTTGTCGAACCGATGTCAATTCCTAATGTATACATAACCTACCCTCATTGTCTATTTTTTGACAATCTAGCTTGAAAAAAATGGGAGCAGCCCCATCCGCAGACGGGTGTCTCGGCATATTTTCCTGCCTGGATGCCTTTCTCTTTATTCAGAACACTAGTATACAAGTTTCTTTCAAAAAAAATGAGTTCCAGGTTTCAGCAAATACCGCCTCCGCTCACAGTCCCATTCTAGCAAGTTTCTTACAGATTGTAAATAGGTTTTTTATAATTTTTTAATATTTTTTTCGGATGCCGCTTCTATCGTCCCCTCCCTTGTCTGCAATTTGACGGAACCTCTGATTTTTCCCTTGTCCGCTGTCCCTGGAGGACGCCAAAAAAGCCCTGTTCTCTTTTTAAACAGGGCTTTTGCCGGCAAGCGTCACAAAAATATCAATCTTTTGCGCGCTTTAATAGTTGATAAAGTAATTGGGATACTTGGCCACGGCCCTGTCTGCAATGGCAGTAATGGTCTCCAGGTGGTCCGCCATCTTATCCTGAGCCTGGGCCAGATCGTCGCATTTGATGGCCTCCACAATGGCCCGGTGCTCGTCAATCAGCTGCCCGATCCTGTGGTCAAAGGCCACGTCAAAGTTCCTCCACCGGGACAGGTGGCGCATCAGGTCCTTGAGCATATAGACCAGAGAGTACCGCCCCACACTGTCGATCATGATCCGGTGGAACTCCGAGTCCAGCTTGGGGAAGTTTCCAAAATAATCCGGCTCCTCGCGGCACTGCACCTGTCTCTCCATGTTTTCCTCCAGCCGCTGCACCAGCGCGTCCCGGTCCGTCTTATTCAGAGATGTGAACATCTCGTACAGGACCTCCTTCTCCACAGCTGTCCGCAAAAGCAGCAGATCCCGGATAAATGCCAGATCAATTTTGCTCACATAGGTCCCCCTCTGGGGATAGATGTCAATAAAGCCTATCTGCTCCAGTCTGGTAAACGCCGTGCGGATCACGGATCGGGATACGCCGTATTCGCCGGCCATCTGGTTTTCGCTGATCATCTGCCCCGGCTCCAGGTTCAGCTTGATGATCCGCTTCTGCAGATGTTTAAATATCTGCTCCGCCGTCACCGGCGAATTTTCACCCGCTATTTTGTACACACTAACTCCCCCCTTGCAGCGGTTTTGCGCATACCTTTTTCGCGCCTGTCCAAACTCCTTTTAATTCTCGCTCATCTTCGCCAGCTTTGCCGCCTGGTCCGCAGCGATCAGGTTATCCAGAAGCTCCTCAATATCCCCGTTCATAATGGAGTCAATCTTGTAGAGCGTCAGCTTGATCCGGTGATCCGTCACGCGGCCCTGGGGGAAGTTGTAGGTTCTTATCTTCTCCGACCGGTCCCCGGTTCCAATCTGGCTGCGTCTCTCCTCTGCCTCAGAATTCTGCCGCTTCTCCAGCTCCATATCATAGAGCTTGGAGCGCAGAAGCCGGAAGGCCTTCTCCTTATTCTGGAGCTGGGATTTTTCCGTCTGGCTGTAGATCACGATCCCGGTAGGGATATGGGTCAAACGCACGGCGGAGTCCGTGGTGTTTACGCACTGGCCGCCGTTTCCTGAGGCGCGCATCACGTCGATGCGGCAGTCGTTCATATCGATCTGCACGTCCACCTCCTCGGCCTCCGGCATCACCGCCACCGTGGCTGTGGATGTGTGGATCCGGCCCCCGGACTCGGTCTCCGGCACCCGCTACACCCGGTTCACGGTGTACGCGCTATAGCGGGTTCAAGCTATAGAGGGTACAAGGGGTATGAGCTATAGATGGTTCAAGGGGTATTAGCTATAGAGGGTTCAAGCTATAGAGGGTTCAAGGGGTATGAGCTATAGAGGGTTCAAGGGGTATGAGCTATAGAGGGTTCAAGCTATAGAGGGTTCAAGCTTGTGCTCATTTTAACCCCAAAAATTTCCGCACTTTGTATAATAATAAAACACTACTTTTTTTAAGCTGCCTGAACCCACT
>CASEPH010000389.1 GCA_949289625.1 uncultured Clostridia bacterium
CCCCAGACGTCCGTCCAGGTAGGATTTGAGGGAAGCAGGGAGGAACAGCCCGGCACTGTTGGCGCTGAGGTAGTCCAGGTAGAAGTCCACGGCGTTTTCGATAAAAGCGGTGAGACTCCGGCTTCCGTCCTCCTGATACCGCCGTTCCAGGAGTGCTTTTTTCTCCGGCGTCAGGTAAAAGGCAAACTTCTCTTTTCGGCTCAAAATAGGCTCCTTTCCGGGGTATGACCCCTATTTTCTTCTTATGGCAGTAGGCGTTCGGGGAATGTGACCGCAGAATCATTTTTCCTTTCTGGATTTGACCCCAATTCCGACCACCTGGGAAACGCTCGGAACTGCCCGCACTGCGGGCAGATGTGACTGGGCAGAGCGGCGGTCTTGACGCCTGCCCTTTATCCTGCTTTTCCTTTCGTCCCCTATAAGGGCCGTGAAACTGCCCCAAATCCGGCTTGGAACCGCCGGGAGGGGCAGGGACTCTGCCCCTCCCGCAATCAGGGCACACAGGGGCCCGCAAGCAGTCACGCTGGGCTTTCCTGTTCTCGCAGGAGCTTCGCCACACGCTGGCGCTCGGTGGCCAGTTCCAGTTCCTCCATCTGCCGGTCGTAATACTGGTCGATCACCTCTTGGATCGGCCGGAGGGTAAACAGCAGATTCCCGTTGCGTCGGCCGCTGTGTTTGGTGATCACTTCAGTGGGTTCAGTGACGATGAGACCGCGCTCCTCCAACTGACGGATATACTTGCGCACCGTATTCTCGCTCATTCGCACCGCCTGTCCAATGGTTCGGATGCTGGGCCAGCACTGGTGGGTCCTGTGGTTTTCACATCGCCGAAGGAAACTGTACACCGACAGTTCGCCGGCGTTCAGTCCAAGCTGGAAAACCTCATTGGGCAGAGAGAAAAAATTACCCCGGCCACTGTACTTGCTGTACCTCACACGCCACCTCCTGTGTGCTCGTTCACCCACTGGATGAACTGTTCCTTTGGTACTACCATCCGGTTGCCGATGCACAGCACCGGGAAGCCCGGCTCGTGCATCAGTTCGTAACTGCTGGATGGTAACACGCCAAGCGCCTTTGCCACTGTATCTGCATTGAGAAACAGCGGCAGGTCATCGTAGGATTTGTATTCAGATTTTTTCAATCAGAATCCTCCTCTTGTACATCGCGGACATCATCTGAGTGAACCAGCTGCAAAAACTCCTCCATGGAGTTGACCACCCCAGCCTCCTTGAGCATCTGGTATCGGATCAGGTCGCAGAGCATTCGGAAATTGACTTCCGCGCACTCCAGCAGCTTGTCCATCGCCACGATCTGCTGTGCTGTGCTGAGCTCCGTGGGCTTGTCAGGATCTTGCAGATAGGTCCGCACCTCATCCGCTTCCGGCATCTCTTCCCCCAGGACTGCCTGCATCTCCTGAAGGACGTAGTCCATAGTTTCCTTTTCTGCGTTGGCAGTCAGTGCTTGCAGCAGCTGTTTTGAGCTGTTTCCAAATACATTCATGATCTTGTACTCCTCTGTAGGTTTTATTCAGGGCCGACCGGCCACGGCCAGAGCCGGGGTTTCCGAGGTCCGGAAATTTTGCCCTCTACTTATTAGGACACTCACAGGCGGTTTGTAAACCAGGAAAACAAAAAATTGAGGGGCTCTGTCATTTGACAGAGCCCCTCAGCTGTTCGTGGAGCTTTTTCAGCCGCTTTCCCCGCAAGGGGGACGCGATGGCTCTAAGCGGCATTGCCGCCAAGAGCCATCCAGTGATACCGCCGCTTTGGACACGCCGTAGATCGTCCCGATCTCCTCCATGGTCAATCCCCTGCCATATCGGAGTTCTACAAGATCCAGGCCCTGATCTCCCAGACCATCGACGGCTTTCCGCAGAGTTTCAAGCTGGAGGTTCCAGAGCACCGCATCCTCCACGGGATGCCTGACACGATCCGAACCGGACAGCACTGTTTCAAACTCGCTTTTACTCAGATGCCTTTGGT
>CASEPH010000390.1 GCA_949289625.1 uncultured Clostridia bacterium
TACGATTTCGACGCCCGCTATGATGACGGTCTGGCAAAGCACCAGGATAAAATGGTCTATGATGTCCTTGCGGACCATCCGTCCCTGCTCTCAAAGGAATGGCGGCGGTTGTGCGGGATCGGCAAGCGCGGGGAATTCGACGGCATCGTGAGCCGTCTGCAAATGCTGGGGTATGTGACCACTGTGGATTTCGAATATGACTTTTGGGATGAGGGCGTCAACGCCCGGAAGCTCCACGCCATCGAGGGATGTGCAAAGCTGAACGCCATCCCTGTAACGGATGACGAGGCGCGGGAGGCCGCCATCCGGGAGCTGTTCGGTGCGGTGGGACGCTATCCTACCGTCCTGCCGGTGTTCAACTGCGACAATGGCTGGAACATCCGTGTGGGACATGAATTTCTGACAAACTATAATGTGACGATTCTGGATATTGCGCCGGTAACGGTCGGGGACCATGTGATGATCGGCCCCAACACCCTGATCACAACGGTCAACCATCCGCTCTCTCCCAAGGGGCGGCGGGCGCATCTGGGGCAGGCCAAGCCGGTGAAGATCGGGAATGATGTGTGGATCGGCGGGAACTGTACGATCCTGCCGGGTGTGACGATTGGGAATAATGTGGTGGTCGCGGCGGGCGCGGTCGTCACCAAGGATGTGCCGGACAACTGTGTGGTGGGCGGCGTACCGGCGAAGATCATCCGGGAAATTGAAGATGATACGGAGGGAATGGAATGAAAACTTTACAAGACAGCTTTGTTCTGAATAATGGCGTAAAAATCCCCTGTGTGGGGTTTGGCACCTGGCAGACCCCTGATGGGGAAACCGCCGTGGCGGCGGTCCGGGAGGCATTGGGCGTGGGCTACCGCCACATCGACACAGCGGCGGCCTATGGAAATGAAGTGAGCGTGGGTGAAGGCATCCGCGCCTCCGGCCTTGCCCGGAGCGAGGTGTTCGTGACCAGCAAGCTTTGGAATACAGAGCGCGGATACGATAAGACAATGGCCGCCTTTGAAAAGACGGTTTCCGATCTGGGCCTTGATTATCTGGATCTGTACCTGATCCACTGGCCGGCATCTGCGAACCAGTTTGAAAACTGGCAGGACATCAATTTGAGCACCTGGAAGGCCATGACCGAGCTATACAAAGCGGGGCGCATCCGTGCGATTGGTGTTTCCAACTTTCTGCCCCATCACCTTCATGCGCTGATGGAGAGCGAAGTACAGCCGATGGTGAATCAGATCGAGTTCCATCCGGGGCAGATGCAGGAGGAAACGCTCCAATACTGTAAGGAGCATGGGATTTGAGTGGAGGCGTGGAGTCCGCTGGGGACAGGCCGGATGCTGAACAACGAGACGCTGAAAACCATTGCTGACAAATATGGGAAGTCGGTTGCGCAGCTCTGCATCCGCTGGTGCCTGCAAAATGGCGTCCTTCCTCTGCCCAAATCGGTAACACCAATGAGGATCAGAGAGAACGCCGCTGTGTTTGACTTTGAGATCACTGCGGAGGATATGTCCGCCATCAACGCTATGGCATACTGCGGCGGCTCCGGCCTCCATCCGGATAAAATCGACTTTTAACGATTTTATTTCAAGCGACGATTCCGCATAAAAACTGCTGCATGACAGCCCGTATCGGATCATCATGCAGCAGTTTTTATCATGTAGAATCACATTTTCTGATTCTCGTTGTATAGTCCCTGGGCGAAAGGCCGTAGTAGTCCCCGAATACCTTGTAAAAATTGCTGCTGTTGCTGTAACCGAGCATAAACGCAATTTCCTCAATGGGAAGGGCCGTCCCCCTGAGCAGGACGGCAGCCCGTTCCATGCGCTGCTGCGTGAGCAGCTCTGAAAACGACTTTCCGGTTTCCCTGTGTAGCAGGGTGGAAATATAGTTCGGATGATAGGAGAAGCGGGAGCCAAGTTCCTTCAAAGTCACCGTATCCGGGTGTTCGCTGATATACTGGACGATCTTATCAGATAAACAGTTGGACTCATCTACCGGATCTTCCGCCGCATACTGCCGCGCCACCTGTGTT
>CASEPH010000391.1 GCA_949289625.1 uncultured Clostridia bacterium
GCCTGCCATCCGGTCCAGCTCTTCCTTCAGAAGACCCAAAAGCTCCGACTCCGGAGCCTTTTTCAGAACCTCCCCTTTCTTAAAGAGAAGTCCCTCTCCGCGGCCTCCCGCTATACCCAGATCCGCCTCTCTGGCCTCTCCGGGTCCATTGACGGCGCAGCCCATAACCGCCACTTTGATAGGCAGGTCATAGCCCTCCACCAGCTTTTCCACCTGACCGGCCAGGCCAATCAGATCGATCTGCGTCCGCCCGCAGGTAGGACAGGACACCACCTCAATGCCCTTTTGGGGCAGCAGCCCCAGCGAGGCCAGAATTCTCTTGGCCACCCGCACCTCTTCCACCGGATCGCCGGTCAGGGACACCCGGATCGTATCGCCGATTCCCTGATACAGAATCACTCCCAGGCCGACGCTGGACTTAATGGTGCCGGAAAAGACCGTTCCCGCTTCGGTGATCCCCACATGCAGCGGGCAGTCACAAGACTTTGCCATCAATTCGTGCGCCTTGATACACATCATCACGTCGGATGACTTGATGCTGACCACAATATCCTTAAGGCCAAACTGCTCCACCATCCGCACCTTTTCCAGGGCGCTCTCCACCAGACCCTCGGCGGTGACTCCGCCGTATTTCTCCAGCAGAGGCTTTTCCAGAGAGCCGCTGTTTACGCCAACTCGAATGGGAATATGGTATTCCAAGGCCTTCTTTACCACAGCCTCGATCCGCTCCGGCCCGCCGATATTGCCGGGATTGATCCGAATCTTGTCGGCTCCGTTTTCGATGGACTCCACGGCCAGCCGCCAGTCAAAATGGATGTCCGCCACCAGTGGAATGGAGATCCGGCTGCGGATCTGCCCCAGAGCCTGGGCAGCCTCATGGGTGGGCACGGCGCAGCGCACAATCTGGCAGCCTGCTTCGGCGAGTCTTTCGATCTGCTCCACCGTAGCCTCCACATCCTCCGTTTTTGTATTGGTCATAGACTGAATCGCAATGGGAGCTCCCCCTCCCACCGGCACGCTGCCAATCATTACCCTTCTCGTATGCTCTCTGTACATTTTTCTCTCCCCATTCTAATGTAAAAGTTTTTATTAGGAATCAAAGGCCATACGTTTTCATACAGACATGAAACGCATGACCTTCTGACTCTGGCATCTGCCCTTCGATGCCTGCATCTTGTTTGATTCCGGCATCGTCACATGATTTTTCTGACGTCGTTAAACAGCAAAAATACCATTAATATCATCAGGCACACCAGGCCTATGGTATGCACCCAGCCTTCCTTCTCCCGGTCTACCGGCTTGCCGCGGATAATTTCCAGGATTATGAAAAGGGCGCGGCCTCCATCCATGGCCGGTATGGGCAGCAGGTTGATGACGCCCAGGTTGGCGCTCAGAAGAATACAGAAATTGGCCAGCTCCAGAAATACCGGGTAGGCCCCGTACTGGGCAGTCTCATCTACAATTGTATCCAGCTGATCTACGATTCCCACCGCGCCGGATACATCGTTTGCTCCCACCTGGCCGGTAACCAGCATTTTCAGCGACGTAAGCGTGTAGGATATCCAGTATTTTACCTCGTAAAGGCTATAGCGGATGGTGTCCCAGATACCGGTAGAGGTACGGCCCGAGGACTGCACCCCGATCATGTAGCCGCTCCCTTCCACATAGGCAGGGGTGATGGAAACCGTCCTCTCTTCTCCATTCCGCTCATAGGTCAGTTCCACCGCCTCTCCTTCGTGAAGAGCCAGGTACAGCTGCAGATCTCTCCATACCGTAATCTTCTTGTCGTTTACCTGCACCAGAGTATCTCCCGCCTCCAGTCCGGCTTCGGCGCAGGGCAGTCCATCCACCACGCCGGAGATATCGGGCCGGTCGATTCCCACGCTGCCAATGACAATCATAGCCAGAATCCAGGCAAAAATAAAGTTAAAGATCGGACCGGCCAGAATCACCGACAGCCTGGCCCAGGGTCCTTTGCTGTTGAAGGAATTCTCCGGCATATCCGCGCTGTCATCCTCCAGCTCTCCCACCATCTGGCAGAAGCCTCCAAAGGGAACCAGTTTAAGAGAATACCGGGTCTCCTTGCGGTCAAAATGCAGAAGGGTCGGCCCCATGCCGATGGCAAATTCCGTAACGCCGATCCCATTTTTCTTTGCCAGCAGAAAATGGCCCAGCTCATGAGAGAAAATCAAAAAGCTGAAGACCAAAAGCGCCAGTATAATGCTCAAAAATTACCACCTGCTTTCAATGTATGCGTATGTTTCTTTCTCTGTCTCCAGGATCGTCTCCAGGGAAGGCTTCTCCTTTACCTGATGAGCTTGCATGGCGTCCTCGATCACATCCACAATCTCCAGATAGCGCAGCCCTCCCTTGAGGAAACGGCCCACAGCCCACTCATTGGCCGCGTTAAAGACCGTGGTCATGGTTCCGCCGGTTCGGCCGGCCTCATAGGCCAGCTTCAGTCCACGGAAGTTTTCCGGGTCCGGCGCCTCAAAATGCAGGGTACCCAATTTCTTGAAATCCAGTCTGCCGCAGTCAAAAGGCACTCGCTCCGGATAGCTCAGAGCATAGTGAATCGGAAGACGCATATCCGTCACGCCCAGCTGAGCTATGATGGAGCCGTCGGAAAATTCCACCATGGAATGAATAATACTCTCCGGCTGGACCACCACCTCGACCTGATCCATTTCCACCCCAAACAGCCACTTCGCCTCGATAGCTTCCAGGCCCTTGTTGACCATGGTGGAAGAATCGATGGTAATCTTATGACCCATCGCCCAGTTGGGATGACGCAGAGCCTGCGCCACGGTGATGTTTTCCATCTGCGCGCGGGTCATTCCGCGGAAAGGACCGCCGGAGGCCGTTAACAGAATCCGGCTGATCTGCTTGCCGTCTTCTCCGTTTAAACACTGGAAAATGGCGCTGTGTTCGCTGTCCACCGGCAGAATGCGCACTCCCTTTTCTTTGGCCCGGGCCATAATCAGCGGTCCGGCCGTTACAATGGTCTCCTTATTGGCCAGGGCAATATCCTTGCCCGCATCAATA
>CASEPH010000392.1 GCA_949289625.1 uncultured Clostridia bacterium
GCCCCTTACCCCTATAACCTCATCCGTGCGATCCACGGCGGAGATGTGCCGCTGGAGAAACTGGCGCCGGACATTGAGCAGAGCGTCGAGTATGTCCTGACCAACAAAATGCCTGAGCGGGAGGCCAGAATCTTGCAGTTAAAATACAGATATGGCCAAAAGACCAGAGAAATTGCCGCACAATATTGTGTGACTTCTCAGCAGATCAGCCAGATGATCCATCGTGGTGAGCGTATGCTGCGTTACCCAAGCAGATACCGTTATTTGCTGGTGGGCTGTAGGGTGATTGCTGAAAGAGAGGCTCAGGAACTTCAGCGGGCTCAGCTTCTGGCGGAGATGAAGGAGGAACGGATCCGCAGTTTTTTGCAGCCGGATCGGTTTCCCGGGCCATTGTCGGGAATATCGGATACGCATGACCGGGTCGATACCATTCTGGCCCGCTGCAAGCTGGATACGGTTCATGAGCTTGGGCCATCCATGCGGCTATACAACAATCTGCTGCGTGCTGGGATCCAGTATGTCTGGGAGCTGTGCTTTCTGCAGCCCCATGAGTTGCGTCGGATACATCATGTCGGACAAAAACAGGTCGAAGAAGTGCAGCGGCTCCTAAGCCAATATCAACTGGCGTTGGATGACGGCGCCTTGTCAGCCTGCCCAGAACTCTGGGCCTATGCAGACCAGAAGGCTGCCGAGCTGAAGAAACTGCTCCAGCAAACGATTGAAGAATCATACTGTACAGATACATAAACACGCCAGATGGATCCTGCTGTGTCTGAAGCAGAGAGCGTATGCAGAATATTGTAGTCTTATCAGGCAAAAATTTTCAATAAAAAGGTTGCAGTTTTCTTGTGAACAGGATATAATCTTGAAAAGAAAGAGCCTTATGGGCAAAAATTTTCAATAAATGGAGGCGGCCTTATGGAGATCCAACGAGACAGCTATCTGGAACAGCTGATCGCATACCGCTGGGATGGAATGGTGAAGGTCATCACGGGAATCCGGCGGTGCGGGAAATCCTATCTCCTGAAAGTGTTGTTCAGGCGCTATCTGATAGAGCAGGGCGTCAGGCCTGAGCAGATTATCACGATCGAGCTTGACCTGGCCAAGGACATCAAGTACCGCAACCCGCTGGAGCTTGCGGCGTTCGTCCGGGGGCAGGCGGAGGGAAAAGCGGAGCGGTTCTACCTCTTCGTGGACGAGATCCAGATGTCCGACCAGGTGGCCAACCCCTACAATCCGGAGGGCGCCAAGATCACCTTTTACGACGCGCTGAACGATTTGAGAAGCCTGGAGAACCTGGATGTCTATGTGACCGGCAGCAATTCCAGGATGCTGTCCTCCGACATTCTGACGGAGTTCCGCGGCCGCAGCGACGAGGTGCGGGTCCATCCCCTGAGCTTTTCCGAATACTACTCCGCTGTGGGCGGCGACAAGAACGAGGCCTTTGACGACTACGCCTTCTACGGCGGGATGCCGCTGATCCTCTCCCGTCCGACGGACGCCGCGAAGATGAACTATCTGAAGGCGCTGTTCTCCGAGGTCTATCTCAAGGACATCGTGGAGCGGAAGCATATTGAGCACCAGGACGTGCTGGAGCAGATCCTGGACCTGCTGTGTTCCTCCATCGGCTCGCTGTCCAACCCCAACAAGATCGCGGATACCATGAAGAGCAAGATGAAGGTCACCGTGGCCGCCAACACCATACGCGCATACATCGGACATCTGGAAGACGCCTTCCTGTTCTCTGAGAGCAAACGGTACGATGTAAAGGGCAAGGCGTATTTTGACTCACCCCTCAAATATTACTGCGAGGACATCGGCCTTAGAAACGCGCGGATCGGGTTCCGGCAGCAGGAGATGACCCACATCATGGAGAACATCCTCTATAACGAGCTGGTCACCCGGGGCCTATCTGTGGATGTGGGCGTCGTCTACGCGCGAACGATCAATCAAAACGGAAACTCCGTCCGGGTGCCTCGGGAGATCGACTTCGTGGTAACTTCCGGCAGCAAAAAAACCTATATCCAGTCTGCCTATGCCATGGATACGGAGGAAAAGGCGGAGGCTGAGACCCGCCCCTTCGCCCTGACGGGGGACTCCTTCCCCAAGATCGTGGTGCGAAAAGACACCAGCAGGCGCTGGTATGACGACAACGGCATCCTGCATATCAACGTGATCGACTTCCTTCTGGACAAAACGCTGGTCTAAGCAAAATTTTCCCCACCGCCCGAAAAGACTACCCGCCGCGGGTAGGGCGGAGAAGGGCCATCCACGGTATCATAAAGCTGGATCAGATTGCTTATCCGCATGTGATGTATTTTGGACCGCTTGTAAGGCAAAGGTGAAGAATATGGCAAACAGGAAATTGATATGGCTTTTACTCGGCGCGCTGCTCCTCTCGCTCTGTGCGGGCTGCTCCGGCGCGCCCAGGCAGGAGGATACGCTCACCACCATCACCGTCTGGCACGTCTACGGCGGCCAGACGGACTCCCCGCTCAACGACCTCATCGCCCAGTTCAATCAGACGGTGGGGAAAGAGTCCGG
>CASEPH010000393.1 GCA_949289625.1 uncultured Clostridia bacterium
TTGAGCCGCAGACAACGGAAATCGCCTGCCTTGTCCTGCTCTTACTGGCAAAACGGATATACAGAGATATAAGGAGGCTCCCTACCTCAGCCGGGGAACCGTCTCCGGCAAAGGACAGGGAGCGTTTTTGACCACATTTTCAGCCACAGTGCGGTGCGGAACACGTGGAAATAGCAGCTTTAGAGAGTGACAGAAAGCAAATGGAATGGAGCGGAAACGGCACAAAGCAAGCGGAAATCATGCAAAAAATCTTTCCGCACTTCTTTGTATGTGTCAGCACAGGTTAGATACTCTCAATTATTCTTCCTGAAGATTGCCAATTATCGCTCAAACCATCCTACTTTAAGCACAAATCCATGGCTCTTTTACCGGTCAAGCACCTCTTGACCACATATTTGCCCACAGACAGCGAAAACCGGCCCGCCGTGGGATTTTTCTCCCGGCGGGCCAGTTTACGTCATTCAGCTTGCCTTTCGGCTCCACCGTTTCCTCGCCTGGAAGGTGGTCATGGTGCGCTCTTTTGGTTTCTCCTCCTGCGGATTGACTTCCACCTTGGCGATGCCCTGGTCGATCTTTACCGCTGCCCTCTGCCGCATCTCGTCGGTGACATGGGAGTAGGTGTTCAGCGTGGTGGCACTGGACACATGGCCCAGGATGGTGGAGAGGGTCTTAATGTCCATCCCGTAGGCCAAGGCGTTGGTGGCGAAGGTGTGCCGCAAATCCTATTATTGACCATAATAACCAGGACTTTTGCCTGTATGCAAATCCAGATAAAACCGGAATTGAGAGCTTTGAGGATTTGAAGGTATATGGACAGGAAAACCGGGTATTGTTTGGGAGCGGCGGTGCCGGAACCTCTTTGTATATCGTGCAAAAAAGTCTCTTAGACGCCTTGGATATCAGCTCGGATACCATTACTCAGAATGGAACCGCAGAGGGGCTGGCAAACCTTATGGCCGGGACTGTAGATGTGGCAATGAGCTCTTTTAAGGATGCCGCCGACTATGTGAAAAGCGGAGAGATCGTGCCCATCCTGTGGTTTGGCGATGGAACTTATTCTGATGGAGACACCTATCAAGATGTGCCCTCCGCTCAAGACAACGGTATAGAGATCAACTACAGTGGCTTCTACTACTACTCGATTCGCAGTGGCTCTGACCAGGCCTTTGTGGACGAACTATATGATGCTTTTTCCGCGGTATATCAGAATCCAGATTTTATTGCTGAATGTGAAATGCTGGGGACGACCCCCTCTGGCATGAAGTCTGATGAAATCAGCACTTATTTGGAGGAATTCTCTGAAATGGCGGAGCGCACTTTCGCCTGGAGTGAGCATGGAGACAAATAAAGCGATGAAAAAGAAAATCAATGTCACTGCATTGTCCGCCCTGCTCTTACTGCTGTTTTCTGCAGCAGTTTGGGTGGCGATCCCCTTTTGCATTGAGGAGTATTCTACCGCTACTGACATTGGTCCACGAGCATTTCCCCAATTGATTTGTGCCGCCGTCTGTATCCTCTGCCTATTACAATTGGTTTTGCTCATACTCAAAATAGAAAAAGGAACATATGTAGAATTTTGCCCAGCAGATTTGATCCCTGTGCTTCTTGCGATGGGATTGGCGTTGGTCGCCGTCATTGCTGCATTATATATCAACATTTTGATAGCAGGTGTGTTATGTGCTGAGGCCTTTTTACTCCTCCTGAAGGCCAGAGATTGGCGGTATTATCTCGCAGTAGTGATAACCGGAGGCGTGCTGTATGTTTTGATGAAATTTGTCATGCATATTCGATTTTGAGAGGAGATTCTTCATGGCGGAGATTTTAAATGCACTGCCGCTACTGATCAACATCCAAACGATCCTGTGTATGCTGTTTGGACTCATCGTCGGCATCATATTTGGGGCTGTTCCAGGCTTTACCGGAGTCACTGCGATTGCGATCATTCTTCCCTTTACCTTCTCCCTGGAACCGACCGCTGCAATCGTAATGCTGTTTAGCTGCTTTTGCGGAGGATGTTTTGGCGGCTCGATCACGGCGATCTTGATCGGCACTCCTGGAGCCCCTGAGGCCGCTGCTACAGTCAAAGACGGGTATCAATTGGCCCTAAAGGGTGAGAGCTACAAGGCCATCTCTATGGCAGTGTTTGCCTCCTGCATTGGAGGGACCGTCAGTGCGGTTCTTCTGATGGCCTTAGCTCCTGTCATTGCTGAGTGGACCCTTCTCTTTGCCCCTCCGGAATATTTTGTTTTAGGTATTTTCGGAATTTCTGTAATCGCGGGTCTTAATGAGGGCAGCCTGCTGATCGGCATTGCCTTTGGCCTGATTGGAATACTTTTTTCCATGATCGGGATGGATGCGCAAAGCGGCGTTCAGCGCTTCACATTTGGTAACTTAGAGCTGTATTCGGGCCTTAGCCTGACCCCCATTATTTTAGGGATTTTTGCTTTGACACGTGTTTTTAAAGGCTTTGAGCGCAAGCATGCGCAGGCCTCCGAACAAGCGGTCCCCCTTAGCAAGGAAAAACTGACGATGCGGGAGTATCGGGACTGTGCTGGCCCTATCGTAAGAGGTACGATCATTGGCTCCATTATTGGTGCCATTCCAGCAGCAGGCGCTGCTATCGCGGCCTTTATTGCGTACAATGTGGAAAAAGTGTTTGGGAAGAAGCGTGAACTATTAGGTACCGGGGTCTTACAGGGAGTGGCCGCTCCAGAGGCGGCCAATAACGCGGTAACAGGGACCTCACTCCTGCCCCTGCTCACATTGGGAATCCCCGGAAGCGGCGGAGCGGCTGCTCTGCTGGGCGCTTTTATGATGCACGGCCTGGCTCCAGGGCCTTTCCTGTTTCGAAATAATGCTACCACCATGTATGCCATTATGTTTGGCTTCATCCTGACAAATATTCTGCTCTTTTTTGTAGTCAGATTCATGGTCAAAGGGTTTGTGCATATTACTCGTGTGCCGGAAACCGCACTGATTACGGTTCTCTTTGTCATTTGTTTGGCCGGTGCCTACTGCAACAAAGCCTCGTGGTTTGACGTTATGGTCACCATTGTAGTCGGGATCGGTGCCTATCTGCTTTCCAATTTGAATGTCCCCATGATCCCCTTCATTCTGGGCTTTATTCTAGGCCCAACGATTGAAACAAATTTTCGGAAGGCCATGATTATGTCCGATGGGGATGTAACTATTTTTATTACAAGGCCGATTTGCATTATTCTGATCGTCTTGACCATTGTCATGCTGGTAGGGACCACATGGATGAGCCATTCCATGAAGGAGCCTGCGGAGTAAAGAGGACCTGTGGTGCGTGTATGAAACAAAATATCTTATTTTTAATGGCAGATCAGTTTACCTATGACACAATGAGTTGCATGGGCTCTTGTGCCCGGACTCCAAACCTGGATCGTATTGCCCAATCGGCAGTGTGCTTTTCAAATTGCTACACGAACGCTCCGCTTTGTATGCCCGCCAGGAC
This sequence comes from uncultured Clostridia bacterium, assembly GCA_949289625.1. The sequence goes on from CASEPH010000393.1 coordinate 3,479, forward strand.
TTCATTGGCCACAGGGCTATACCCAGAAGAATTGAATACCGTTGATAATTATGGGACCGGTCTCACCCCGCAATCGAGCACTTGGATGCAGCGGGTCCGGGATGCAGGATACGAAACCTCTCTGTTTGGAAAAGCGCACTTACATAAATTTTGCCCCGACCTCCGGGACAAGATTAGTCAGATGCAGGGCTATGGCTATCAAATCGTGGACGAGCTTCCCGGCCCACGGACCTATGCAACCGTTCGTTCCAGCTACTATGAGCATTTGAAGTCCCGCGGTCTTCTGCGGTGCTATGAAGAAGATATGAAGCGCCGGTATGAGGAGGGGCCCGTCTATGATTCCAGGCCAACCCCATTGCCGACCAAAGATTATGCGGATGTTTACATCGCAGACCGTGCTCTGGATTACCTGGGACAAGTATCTCCGGATGTTCCATGGTTTTGCACGGTCAGCTTTGGCGGTCCTCATGACCCTTGGGATACGCCGGCGGAATATGTCCTCCCGTATCAGGATGTCATTCCGCCTCCCGCGAGACCCGCTCCCGTGTCCATAGCTCCGGACCGCCCCCGGGGTGTATACGATGAGATCTTAAACGGAAAATACGATCCCAGCCTGACTCCAGACATTAAACATATGACACAGCAGGACATTCAGGCCCTGCGACGCAGTTACTACGGTCATGTGACCCTCATCGATGATCAGATCGGACGAATCCTGACTTGCTTAGAAAGACGCGGAATGTTGGAACATACTATCATTGTCTTTACAGCCGATCATGGTGAAGAAAACGGAGACTAGCTGAGGAAAACAAATGCATTGCCGACCTGCCGGATGAAGAGAACATCAACCGGATGCGGGAATTGTATGCCTGTGCAGTTACTTTCATGGACCACAATGTAGGAAAGATTTTGAGGGCATTATACGAAGAAGGGTTAGCGGAGAATACACTGGTTCTATTTGTTTCGGATCATGGGGAAATGCTGGGAGATTTAGATACATATCAAAAGTTTTTGGCCTATGATCCCTCCTGTCGTATTCCCATGCTGCTGCGTTGGCCGGGAAGGATTCCCGCTGGAAGCCGGCGAAGGGATTTCACTGATTTGAACGACATCCTTCCAACTATTTTGGATGCGGCAGGCGTGGAATACCCTGGAGCATATCCCCTGCCCGGGGAATCCTTGCTCACGGACCATCCAGTCAAGAATCGGTCGGTGCAATATGTGGAGCATCAGCGGGGCAGCAAGCGCTGGTGCTGCTGTATCAATGAACGCTATAAATATGTTCACTTTTACGGGGACGCAGACCAGCTGTTTGATTTGAAAGCCGATCCGGAGGAACGGATCGATTTACTGCATGATACTCCGAGCGCAGAGATATGTGCAGTGCGGGAGGAGATGTATGGCATCCTGGTGGAATATGAACGTCGCTGGGGACTACCTGGATATATAAAAAATGGCGGTTTTGTCTCATATCCTCCCTATCAGATTCAGAGATATCAGGAATCCTGTTTCCCCTCTATGATGATTCGGGAACCCGGTGCACCTCCTCTCACCGACCTAGCCGAGGAAATTCTTCAGGCCATTAAACACGAACCCACCGTACATTTAGACAAATTACATATTGAGGGTCTTTTGACCCAGGTAGGCGGTATGTCGAAAGAGGAATTTCAACAGCTTTTGACA
>CASEPH010000394.1 GCA_949289625.1 uncultured Clostridia bacterium
CGGAAGGACTATCAGCGAGGGGCCATTACGGAGGAAGAGATGCGGCGTCTGAAGGACGCTGTACGGGACAGGCTGTTTGACGCACTGAGCAGTCCCGGCATCTCCAACGAGGCCTTCAAGCAATCGATCTCCTCTGAGCGCCTTTACCCACTTTACGGCATAGCACGTCAGGCCAAGCCTCGGGGACGTCCCCGCAAGATGGAGGACGGTGACGACGTATGAGCAACGAGGAACTGTTGGAGCAGATCTCCAACGGTGATGAAGCTGCTCTGACCAAGCTGTATCTGATGAACACAGGGCTAGTCAAGGATCGCGCTTGGTTCATTGCCCGACAGTATCATTGCCTGCGGCAAACCAAATACGGCAGCCTGAGCGATTACGCAAAAGAAACGCTCTCCGAACTGGAGAGCGTGGGAAAGCTGGCATTGGTGGAGTGTGTTCGGGCCGGTGGCTATGATGCAGAGAAAGGCCGCTTTACCACCTATGTCACCCCGTTTCTGGATGGAGCCATGCGGCGGCATCTGGAATGCAGTATGGGAACACTTTCTCTGGACCGGGACAGCATGGGGCTAGTGCGAAAGATGCAACGCCTTTACTATCAGGAAGGGAAAAAACTTAGCGAGATCTGTGTGTCCCTTGGAATCTCTTTCCGTGTGGCTGCCAGGGCAGTTGCCTACCCCACACATTTCTTCTCTGTCTATGATCTGCAAGACCCAGATGATGATGGCGATGTTTATGAGCGGCTCACCACGAACCGCCTTTCAGGCTCTGCAGAGGATGCTGTGATCCGCGCATTGACCATGAAATGCCTGCGGGAAGAGTTTATGCGGCTTTCCAAAAGGGATCAGGAGATTTTGGGACGGTATTTCGGTGTGTACGGTTTTCCTAAGTCAGATCTGCGGGAAATCGCCATGCGAAACCGCATGAAGGAGCCCGGTGTGGAAAAAGCCAAGGAACAAGCCCTGAAACACCTGCAAAACCGATTTCAGGGTAGTTTTGCCCGGAAGCTTCAACGAGCAAAGCATCTTGTGTTGGATGCGGTGGCTGAACGTTCATCCTCAATGCAATAAATCATGAGAACCGATTGCAAAACTACCCGTTACGGGTAGTGAAGGGAAGCATTATCTGTGCTATACTGAAAAGACAGCAATTTGCCTCACTCCGAAGAGAATGCCTTTGAAAAGTGGTTGGCTGCGTCTGATATCGCAAACAATATAAGGGGGCTGGATGCATGAAATGCAGAGCTTTCATCTTTTTTCTGATTGCTGCGTTATTGCTGTGTGCAGGCTGTTCCAGTATGGGGAAAAAAGAAGAGATGCCCACCACCATTACAGTCTGGCACGTCTATGGCGGACAGACCGATTCCCCGCTCAATGACCTGATTGAGCAGTTCAACCAGACAGTGGGAAAAGATCGGCAAATCAATGTGCAGGTCACTTCTGTGTCCAACACCAATACCATCCACGAGCTGGTGCTGGCGGCCGCCAACGGAGAGCCGGGAGCTCCGGAGCTGCCCGACCTTTTCGTCTCCTACCCCAAGACTGTGATGGCGTTGCCCGACGACAGCATTTTGGTGGACTATCAGGACTATTTCAGCGAAGAAGAATTATCCGCCTTCCTGCCGGATTTCGTGGAAGAGGGGATCGTCAACGACCGCCTGGTCGTCCTCCCCGTGGCAAAATCCACGGAGATCATGTATATCAACCAGACCATCTTTGACCGCTTCTCTCAGGCTACCGGCGTAGCGATGGAGGACCTGGACACCTGGGAGGGGCTTTTCAAGGCTGCGGAGGTCTATGCGGACTGGACCGACGCTCAGACGCCGGATATTTCGGGCGACGCCAAATCCATGTTCGTTCACGACTACTACTTTAATTATTTTCAGGTGGGAGCGGAGTCTCTGGGCGAGAAGTTCTTCCAGGGTGACAAGCTGGCCTTTGGCCCCGCTTTCCAGACTGCGTGGGAACCGCTGGCGCAGGCCGCGCTTCAGGGAGGCGTCTGGCTCAAGAGCGGTTACGCCACCGAATCCATTCGTACCGGTGACAGCATCGTCAGTGTGGCGTCCTCGGCCAGTATCCTCTATTACAGCGATGTGGTGACATACCCGGATAATACCTCCGAGGAGATCACCATCATCTCCCGCCCCTGTCCGGTATTTGAGAACGGGGAAAACCTGGTCATGCAGAGGGGGGTAGGCTTCTGCACCGTGCGATCCACCCCGGAGCGGGAGCAGGCCGCCGTGACCTTCCTCAAGTGGCTGACCGAACCGGAACGCAATGTGGAGTTTGTGACCCAAGCAGGCTATATGCCGGTGACCCGGGCCGCCTTCGAAAACGAGCTGCCGAAGGCCATTGAGGGATTGGAGAGCGCCAAGTACGCGTCTCTCTATCAGGCGTATCTGGATACCCAGGCAAACTACGAATTCTATGTGCCGCCCCAACTGGAGACCTACCTGAGCATGGAAACCACACTGGAAGACCAGGTGCGCGCACAGCTTGCGCTGGGCCGTCAGGATTATCTGGGGGCCGGAGAAACCGGATTGGAGCAGATCAGCGCAGAGCGGCTCCAGGCCTTCCGGGAGATCATGGAGCGATAAACAAAAGAGAGGAGGAAACACCGTGCTGAACAAATTCCGGGAGTTGCGGGCGCTGAACGCCTTTGCCAAAAAGCAGAGCGTGGGCATGCAGAGAAAACTGATGCTCTACTGGGTGTCCATGATCCTGGTGGTCTTTGCGGCGGTGATCCTCCTTCTGTCCATCGCCGGGGCCTTTTCCCAAAACGACGAGCAGCTCCATGAGGTGATGGAGCTGCAACTGAAAAATACACAGGATAGCCTGGCCAGTCGCCTGGATCAGCTGACCGCCCAGAGCTTGAATCTCTCCAAAGAACTCAGCCGCGAGATCGAAGGGGAGCTGGTACGGGAGGGCATTTCACTGCAAGAGGTCAACGATGACCCGGAGCGGCTGCTGAAGCTGCAGCAGATCATGTACCCGCTGGTCAATACCACCCTCCAGACCGCCAACTGCAACGGAGC
>CASEPH010000395.1 GCA_949289625.1 uncultured Clostridia bacterium
AAGGAGGGACAACCATGATCGCAGGACACCTGCAAGAAAAAAAGGGCTTGTACTACATGGTCCTGAGCTACAAGGACAAAAGCGGGAAACGGGTATCAAAATGGCTGCCGACAGGATTGCCCGTGAAAGGGAACAAAAAACGCGCCGAAGACATGCTGATGGCCGCCCGCGCCGAATTTGTGGCGGGAGAAGCCGCTATTGACCGCGATATGCCGTTTTCCAGCTATCTTGTCCAATGGATGGAGATCGCGCGGAGCACCTTAAAGCCCAACACGGCTGCCGGATATGCGAGCATGATTCAGAATCCGATTGCACCGTACTTTCAGCAGCGGGGCATCACGCTGGGCGGATTGCAGGCGGTAGACATTCAGATGTTCTACACCAGTCAGCTCAAACGCGTATCCGCCAATACCGTCATCCACTACCACGCGATCATCCACAGGGCGCTCAAATACGCCGTCAAGACGGATCTCATTGACGTCAATCCGGCGGACAAGGTGGAGCGGCCCAGGAAGGACCGGTTTACCGCCTCGTTTTACGACGGCAACGAGGTGAACCGGCTATTCCAGGTCGCGCGGGGAACCCCGCTGGAACTGCCGGTCATGCTGGCGGCATTCTACGGACTGCGCCGCAGCGAGGTGGTGGGGCTCAAATGGGATGCGATTGATTTTGAGAACAAAACCATCGCCATCCGGCACACGGTGACGGCCTGCGCTGAAAAGGGCAGGCGCATCGAAGTGGCAGCCGATACGACCAAGACAGCCTCCAGCCGGCGGACCCTCCCGTTGGTGCCGGCTTTTCAAACGAAGCTGGCCGCGTTAAAGGAGCAGCAGGAGAAGAACCGCATACTGTGCGGCCGCTCCTATTGCACGGATTACCTGGGCTACGTTCTGGTGGATGCAATGGGAAACCGCCTGAAGCTGAGCTACATCAGCACGGCCTTTCCCGTACTGCTCAAGCGCAACGGGCTTCGCCCCATCCGCTTCCACGACCTGCGCCACAGCTGCGCCAGCCTGCTGCTGAAAAACGGCGTCCCCATGAAGCAGATTCAGGAGTGGCTGGGGCACAGCGACTTCAGCACGACCGCCAACATCTACGCCCACCTGGACGCCGGGTCCAAGCTCACCTCTGCACAGGCAATGGAAAAGGGATTGGGGATGAGCTCCGAAGTCCTTATAGAATAAGGGTATCGGAGCATGGCGGGAGACCTTTGGAGCGAGACGCCGGAGCAAATGAAAAAAGGCTTTCCCCGCTGTGGGGGAAAGCCTGATGGCGGAGAAGGTGGGATTCGAACCCACGGACCGGTTATTAGCCGGTTTACCCGATTTCGAGTGAATAGATGTACTCGAAAGATAAGAGAAAATAACGGAAGATAGTGGAGGATAAGAGACGTTAAAACCCTTGATTTTTAAGGGGCTTAGCGTCTCTTATCCTCTGTTTTTGTTGTCTGAAAAGGATTCTGTAAATCATGATGTTTTGAGCTTTTTTCGGAAGAAAAGAGAGAACCAGGAGAGAACTGGTTTCGATTTCAAAGCAACATTGTGACCGTTCAATGGGATCGAATTTACCTAAGATAGTTTGAGCATGCTGCGATTCACCTGCCGTTGACAATGAACCAGAAGGGTGAATGTCATGCAGCGAAATGAAGATATCAAGCAGAGATTACAGGGATACCCCAGCTATATCAGCAAGGAGCAACTCTGCAAAATCTGTCATATCAGCAAGCGTACCGCATTACGCCTGCTGGAAGATGGAAGCATCCCCTGCAAGAGTAACGGGAAACAAACCCGTAAATTTCAGATTGCGCTTGCCGACGTAGAGGCGTTTTTGCTTAAGAGACAAGCCAGAATAAAAATAAACCCACGAGAAGCCCGTAATGTTTATCGTCCAATGAGCGCAGAAATGAAAAGCCTGCTGCCGCATGTTGTCACGGACTGGCTTGAGCCATATCCCGACGTTTTGTCCGTTGACGAGGTGGTGCAGATTACGGGTTATGGGTCTTCAAGCGTAGTGAAATGGTGCAAAAAAGAGGATTTGCAACACTACTGTATTGGCCGTAAATTCTTTGTCCCCAAAACCTGGCTGCAGGAGTTTATGCTCAGCGAGCGGTTTTGGGGGATACACGTCAAGTCACATATCCACCGACAATCGCTTGCGTCTCTGGAGAGAGCAGCCAGAAGTCTCCGGTCATCAAAAACACAAAAAAGAGAGAGGATGGACACCATGATACTCGCCATCGCCAACCAAAAAGGCGGAGTGGGTAAAACCACGACTGCGGCCAACCTGGGCATCGGGCTTGCCAGAGAGGGAAGGAACGTGTTGCTGGTAGACTGCGATCCGCAGGGGTCGCTGACGGTCAGCCTCGGTTACGCACAGCCGGACGAGCTGGACATGACCCTGACGGACCTGCTTGCCGGCGTTCTCATGGACAAGCCGGCCGCCCCCGAACAGGGGATTCTCCATCACGCGGAAGGCGTGGACCTCATTCCCGCCAATATCTCGCTGTCCGGCATGGAGACATCGCTGGTCAACGCCATGAGCCGCGAAAAGGTCCTCAAGCAATATCTGGACACGGTAAAAAAGGAGTATGACTACATCCTGCTGGACTGCATGCCCTCGCTGGGCATGCTGACGGTCAACACCCTCGCCGCGGCGGACGGCGTTATCATACCGGTGCAGGCGCAGTACCTTTCGGCCAAGGGCATGGAGCAGCTTTTGCAGACGGTCGGCAAGGTGCGCCGCCA
>CASEPH010000396.1 GCA_949289625.1 uncultured Clostridia bacterium
GTGGAGTAGATCCCGTTCATATATCCGTATACCAATAGCTTGAACATGATCCGTGGCTCTGCTGCCGATTTTCTCCCTTTGGGCGAATACGCTCGATACAGTTCCCTGTAATCCAGTTCCTCAAGCTGGGCGTTGGCAACAGACACGGGCTCATTTTCCGCTATCTCAATATTTTCTGCAATTGGCAGCGCCAACTGTTGATACAGCGCCGCCTTTCTGCTATACTCTTCTTGTTGTATTTGTTTCATGGATAGTTACAGATTACAACAAAAAATGAGATAGGCAAACCCTTTCGGGAATGTCTATCTCATTTTTTTTAGGCTATTTTGCAACAGCCCCTTTTGGCAAAATCGGGATGTCGTTTTTGGCGAAAGCCATCCGGTCACAGCTTCCGCCGGTAGGCGCCGGGGGAGCAGCCCACCTCTTTGGAAAAGACCGAGATGAAGTAGTTGTAGTCGCTGAAGCCGCAGGCGCTGGCCACCTCCGCGATGCTGGCCCGGGGGTCTTCCGCCAGCATCGCCCTGGCCCGGTCAATCCGCATTTTGCGGATCTGCTGGGAGATGCCCCGGCCGTAGACCCGGTTGGCCAGCTGGTAGAGCTGGGTCTTGCCGATGCCCAGCTCCCGGCACAGGGCCAGGGCGGTGACCTTGCGGGTGTCGGCATAGTGGGCGGAGAGGTAGCTCTTGAGCTGGATGGCCAGCTTGTCCTCGTGCAGCACCGCCATCCGCTCCAGCACCAGGTAGGAGGCTACCGCATGGAAGATCTGGGTGGCGGACTGGATGTACTCCCGGGACAGGTGGGGAAGCTCGTCACAGGTGCGGAGCAGGGCGTCGGGGTCCACCGGAAGTTCCCGGCAGAGGCTGCGGATTCGCCGTTCCCCCTCCCGGGGGTCGGCATAGGAAAAGATGTGGCCGAAGAAGAGGTAGCCGATGGGGATGTCCTCGATGTACAGCGGGGTGACCGCCTCGGTGAGCCCGGCGTGGCAGGTGTAGATGCAGGTGTCGTGGGTCTGGGCCGCCCGGGCGGCCGCGGCGCGGTCGCAGCCGGCGCAGGCGTCGATGCCCCGGGAGGAGGACCGCACCATCTGACAGAAGCGGGGGATGGCCTGGGGATAGGCGGTCAGCTCGTGAAATTCGTCATCAAAGATGGTGATGCGGATTTTGGCCAGGGCGTAAAAGTCGTGCAGCAGGCTTTGCAGCTTGTCCAGATTGAAGATCGGCGTCATGGGATCACCTCGCGGATGGATGAATACGTCAAAATTGTATCATGGACCCGGACAAAAGGAAAGTGCCGCGCCGGCGGCGGGCGGTTGATTCTGTCCGGCATTGTGCTATATAATCAAATATAATATGGTTTGCAAAAGGGCATAAGAATCAATGAAGGGCGGTGGATCTGCATGCGGGAATACGATTATGTGTATCAGGTGTATAAGGACAAAAGCATCTCCAAGGCGGCCAAGAATCTCTACATTTCGCAGCCCGCCCTGAGTGCCATGCTGAAAAAGATCGAGCAGAAGCTGGGGGTCAAGCTGTTTGACCGCACCGCCACCGCGGTGACCCTGACACAGGCAGGGGAAGCCTATGTGGAGGTGGCCAAAAAGATCATGGGGCTGGAAGCGGATCTGGCGGTGTATCTGGAAGATCTGGAAAATCTGAACACCGGCAGCCTGGTCCTGGCGGGCACCGCTTTTTTCTGTTCCTACGTCATTCCGCCGGTCATCACCAGATACCAGCAGCACTATCCCAAGATTTCTCTGGAGCTGACCGAATCGGATTCTCTGCTGCTCTATGACATGGCCAGCGCCAACAATCTGGACCTGATTGTGGATGCGGGGCAGTATGACCGGCAGCGGTTTGAGACCCGGAAACTCTTTGAGGAGCATATCCTGCTGGCCGTGCCGGAGGAACGGCTCCGGACACAACGGCAGCGGCAGCGGGGACTGACGGCGGAGGAG
>CASEPH010000397.1 GCA_949289625.1 uncultured Clostridia bacterium
AATCCCAGACGGTTTCCGTGGCGGATCTCGTAGCCCTTGTGCTCCATGAGCAGGAAGAAGTGTCCCAGGTCATTGGCGTCCTCAATGGACTCCCGGAGATCTGCCTCCAGCATGGAGCGAAAGGTAGGTTGACCCTTGGATCGACGCAGCCACTCCAGATAGCTCATGGATTTGGAGGACTCTCCAGAGAGGATCACGGAGAGGCCGTGCTCCCGGCACAGCCGGTCTGAGATGGCCCGGATCTGGCAGTAATAGCTTCTGGCATTGCTATGATATTTCTCGCCGGTGTCCGCATTTACGGAGTTGAACACAATGTGCGAGTGGATATGCCCTCGATCCACATGGGTGGCAATTACTGCCTCGTAACCGTTCAGATGCTCCGCAGCGAAAGTCTTGGCAATTTCCAGAGCCAGCTCGGGAGAGATTTCGCCGGGCTTGAAGGACTGGACAATATGGTAGTACTGGACGCCCCCCATGTTTTCGGTGTCCCGTTTGGTCTCCAGCATCTGACGGCACTCCCGGCCTGGTTCACAGCCCTGATGGGCTGTGAGGATCTTCTGCTCCGTCTTATCGCCGTTGAGGATGTAGTCGATCCCGATATCCAACCGACCTTTTCGAGCCAGGATCTTGGTGACAGCCATTACGGATTGGCCACCTGGTACATCAACTCATAGACTTTATCTAGCAGGAACAGTCCACGCCTGGCATCCTCTGCCGTGGCGATACCGGCATTGACACTGCGGGCAATCTGGTTGATGTTATTGCCGATGTGATGGATCTCCGTGCGGAGGTCCTTGATTTCCTGGGAGGGTCTGGCCCGGATCGGAGTCCCATCGATGAGCCGGACGATATAAGCCCGTTTGCATAGTCCGCAGAGTTTGGCCTGACGGCAGAGCTGCTGATACTGCTCCGCCGTCAGCTCGATGTGCAGATGGTGTTTTTCTTTTGGGAGCCCCAAGCGTGCCTCCTTTCTGCGGCTCTGCCGCAAACCTTCCGCCTGCAGGCGGCATTGGGGTCAGGGGTTTCCCCTGCAAGCGCGCAAAATGTACATTTGCGCTATGCTTGCCCAACGCCGCCCCTGGCGGCGTTGGCTCGGCCCCGCCGAAGCGGGGCCTGCCTTCAAGCGGTAGGTGGATTATGATCATGGCAGGCCGGGCCTGCCAACTCCATAGAAAAGAAAAATTACCGCTCTGGACCGGAGCGGCGATGCTTACTTTGTGGCCTGGCATACTCGATATCCTTCAGTTCCAGTGCGGAACGGCGGGGGATGTAGGCGGCATATCTGGCGTAACTGTATCCATCACTGTTCACAAGGATGCCGTCCTGCTGCTCTCGACAGCATATCAACAGGCAGCGAAGCGCACCGTTATGCGGATCTACGCCGGTGAGTGCCGTGTTGTCTCTCAGAAAGGGGACATCCTCCTGTAAATTGGCGGAAAAACAGCGGTATTGCTGTTCGGTCAGATGGATGACTTTCACGACCTGGAAGGGTGTGAAGCCTACCATGCTGTTGTCCTCCTGCAACGCCCGAACATGGTTTGGCTTCCGGTAGAATTTTGCAGAAGCTATTTTCTCTGTCATAATCATCTCCATTTCGATGCAAGGGTGTCTACTGAAACACCCTGAAGGTAAAAAAATCCAAGCAGGGTGTCTGTTGTGACACCCTGCTTGGATTTTCCTGTTCAATTATCGTTCCGGGGAACGGCTCTTTTTCCGTGTTGTCCGTGATCCCGTTGGAGGATTTGGTCGCTCGATCTTGGGCAGTGGCTCCAAGGATATCTCGCTTAGATCCACGTCCAAAGGTTTGGACGCATTTTCCAAGACATGCTTGAGGCTGTGCTGGACTCCGATATTGGTCACGTCAATCTCATTGACACACTGACTCAACCAGGGAAACTGTTCCGCCAATTGCTCCATCAGACCGATCACATCCAATGTAGTCAGTTTTTCTGCTGAGACATACACAGAATACTGGCGATGTTCAAATCCGTTGGCCGTCATAAATCGGCGGATATCTTGATACGCCTTTTTATAGTATTGCGCATTTTGAGGCGGCTCCGTATGCGGGTAGAGCTGTTTCAATGACTCCTGGTGCAGATCAAATGTAATCTGCTTTCTACTGCCGGTGTTGGACATATTAGGCCATCTTCCGTCTTTGGATCTTCCACGCTTGGGACAGCACATCCTCCTGAGTGCCATCATCATCATGCCAAGTGCAGGAAGCTGCAAACTTGGGGAACCAATCTGTCCGAAGCAATGCCATCAAAATGGCCCACATATTGGAGAAATCTTCTTCACCGCCACAGCCCGCAAAGGACAGCCTCTCTCCATTGGAAATGCAGTGCAATCCTTTTGCTGCAAAGCTTTTCTGGATCGTCTGCCGCACAGCCTCCACAGTATATCCGTATTGCTGGATCTGTTCCTTGTCAAAGGTGAACTCGACTTTCATGTGCGCACCTCCTCCTGTTGTCTCATTATACCTGCCTACTGGGAAGTTATCAAGGGCAATCGGCAGACAGTGGGCCGTCACGCGCTCTGGGCCAGCTCCCGCACAATCCGTTCCTTAGACAAAGCAGCATAGGCATCGGTGACCTCGATGCCGGTGGCAGAATATCCTTCCAGCACAGCGGCCAGCACCGTGCTACCGGAACCGGCAAAGGGGTCCAGGATACGTCCACCCGGTTCGGTGATCTTCACCACATCCCGCATGAGCTGCAAGGGCTTTTCCGTCAGGTGGATGCGGTTCTGGGGATTGCCATACTTGAATACGCCGGGCAGACAAGGGACAGGTCTACTGATGGGCATATCCCCGTTGGAGCCCCAGACAATGTACTCAGCCTGCTGGCGGAAGCGGCCCTTCTGGGGACGGCTGTTGCCTTTGTCCCAGACAGCTGTACCGCGCCAGATCCACCCCGCCCACTGGAGCGCATCTGTGGCTGCAGGGAGCTGCCGCCAATCGATGAACATGCACACAGGGGCACCGGGTTTACAGACCTTGCGGGCGTCATAGAGCCATTCAGCGGCCCAGCGGGTCCAGGAACGCTGATCCTTGGAGTCGCCGTCAAAGGGAGGGGGCGCGCTTTCCCCCATGCTGGAATATTTCTTGTCGGTGGACTTGTTTTTCTCCGCCTGGGTCCGGCCCCCGGAGGCATAGGGGGGATCGGTGATAACCGCATCAAAGGTATTAGGGTCGAACTCGCGCAGGACCTTCAGTGCGTCGCCGTGGATGATCTCCCAACTGGGACGGATCGCAGTGATGTTATCGCTCATAGGCATGTTTCTCCTTCTTTCCTTTGGATTGATCTTGGAGCGCGGGCAGTTCCGTCTCCACATATTCGCTGATGATACACAGCGCCTCATGGTAACTGTGGCAATTCCCTCCGGTGATGCGGCCACACATCTCTTTGGCCTGGGCGCCCATGCCATGCTCCCGGAGCGTTCTGGACGCTGCCCCCATCAGGTTGAAGATGTTACCGTCTTGTTCAATCAGCGAACAGTACGGTTTCGATCGCTCCTGCTGGTGGGGCTGCTCCAGGAAACCACCCAGCCGATTGGGTACATAGTCGGACAGCCAAGTGCCTCCAAACTGGCTGTGTGTCTGAATCCGCCACATCGCAAGCTTTCCCACATTCAGCTGAACCCCCTCAAAAGAGAACAGCAGGTTTGTGAGACCGTCGTGCTGGAATGTAGCCGCGTTTTCGAACTTGGAGCCGTTCAGCAGGATTCCTTCCTGAGTAAGCAGCTCGTTGATGCCGTCCACCCATTCCTGAAGGTCGCCGCCGCAGCCCTGGAGGATCAGCCCCTCCTCATCGGTCATGTGCCGCAAGTCCTCCGTAGTCTTTTCTCGGATCATTTGACCTCCTCGTGCTTGGCGCTTTTCTTTCTTCTGGGCGAAGTGCGTCCCTTCGGTTTGGAATCTGTCACAACGGGGATATCCAGTTTATTGGCGCGATGGATCTCCGCCCACATTCCTTCCGTGAACACAGGCCCATAGACATTGACTTGCTGGCACATTTCAACCAGCCGCAGACCCATCTCCCGTGCGGCCAGGTCCTGCGCCGGATCGCCCGGATCTGCGATGGGCGGGAACATGAGATGGGGGCAGACCGGGATGTCGCCCGCCTGAAAGACTTCCTGGGCTTTCTGTCTGGCAAACTCAATGTTTTTCTCCACCTCACCTCGGAGGGGGGCGCAGATGTACACCAATTTGGGGCCGTGGTCTTTTGCCGGGACTTGAATGCGAAAGGTCTCCACATAGTCGCTGGCCATTTGCCGGAGCTGTCGGTAGTCCTCCTGTGTAGGATGATAGGCATACCAATCGATCCGGTTACCATCTACCCAAATATGCGGGTCAACGCCATCCCGCAGGTAGGGGTTGTTGGGGATCTTCTGTTTCCCCCATACATCCTTGAACCGAAGAGTCAGCTTGTCCAACACACCCTGGTCGTTGTCCAGCAGCGTCAGGCGGAGAGCCGCATAGTGATCCGCATGACCCAGTGTAACAAATTCAGCCCTCACCTGACGGTTTCTGTCCAAGCCACCCAGGCAGGCACGGCCTACAAAGACCGGATCATGGATCACAGACCCATCCGCAAACAGTTTGCGAAGCTCCTGCTCAAAAAAGTTGCTCACTTAGTCACTCCTCTCGTGGTTTTGATGTGCAGAGACTTATCTGGAAATACTGTCCCGTTGTTTTCTCTTGGGCGACGATGGATGGATTTTGACCGGCTCCAGGGATGGCTCACGAAACATATTCAAGTATTGTGCCACGGTGCTTCGGATAGTGGCTCGGTCTGCCGCATTTGGTTTATACCCATACCACTCAACTGTTCCATTGTAGATCCAAATATGAGGAGCGACTCCATCCGGAAAATTAGGATTGTCAGGTATCATTTTGCGCCCAATGAGATCGACAATGGGAAGATCGATGTGGTCGACCAATCCGCTCAAACGGTTGATCACCTTCACAGAAAGCGAATCATAATTGCGCAGGACGGCGGGGTCATCGAATTCGATTCTTACTCGTAAATCTCCGCCCAGCGTGCCAAAGCAGGTACGCCCGATAAAAATAGGCTTATGGACGATTGTCCCATCTCCAAACAGATCCCG
>CASEPH010000398.1 GCA_949289625.1 uncultured Clostridia bacterium
CTTGAATGAAATCTGTGCCGCTTTTGCCATTGCAAAGCACCTCACTCTCCTGAGATGCTTCTATTCTACAACGTGATATGTGCCATAAACGGGACATATCAACATTTTGTGGTCGGCTGATTAAAGCCGATACCCATAAAACTTTTTATATTTTATCTGATAAACCTTCGTCTGTCAAGGTCAGTTCTAGTTCCAGCTAGGGCTTGACAAGAGTCCGAAATCGTACTATACTGAGTACGATTTCGGATTATAAAGGAGTGGTTTTTATGGATGATTCCATGGATGCCGTCCGCCAAGTAATGCTGAGCATCAACAGCATTGACGGCATATACTATTTTTGCGCCCGAAAACTGGGAGTCAATGAAAATACATTGGCTTTGCTTTACGCACTATCTGATGGAAAAACTTATTCTCAGAAGCAGGTCTGTGAAGAATGGTTGATTCCCAAAACCACTATTAACACCATTGTCCGGGAGCTGACAGAGAAAGGCTACATTTCCTTGGAAACGGAACCCCACAGTCGGGAGAAGCACATACAGCTTACAGAGGCCGGGACCACCTACGCCCAGGAAATTCTTCAAGGTATTTTTGCCGCCGAACGGCAAGCTATGGAAGAAACCATGGAAGCCTATTCCCCGGAAGCATGGAAAGCACTGACGTTTTTCTCCCAGCGACTATGCGCACTGCTACGCTCCCACATTCTAGACAGAAAGGATTGAACCCCTCTTTATGCAACCCCAGCTGTTTCTCCGCACATCACCACCAAAGCTTTTTTTCCTGGCGGCGATTCCAGGAGCCATCAGCATGCTATCTTCCTCCCTTTATCAGTTGATTGACGGCATTCTGGTAGGTCAATTTTTAGGCGAAACCGCCTTTGCCGCATTAAACCTGGCCATGCCCTTTGTCATTGTAAATTTTGCTCTGGCCGATTTGATTGGCGTAGGCTCTTCAGTCCCTATTTCCATCAGCCTCGGACAGAAAAAAGACAACACGGCAAACAATATATTTTCTTGTTCCTGTCTGATGATCGTCATAACCGGCATTCTAGTGGGTGGTATCCTCTATGCTGCCGCACCTCAATTGATGGCGCTGATGGGCGCCGCAGATGAATTTGCATCCTTTGCCACAAGCTATTTGCGGGTATATGCCCTGTGCTCCCCAGTCACTACCATTGTGTTCGCAATGGACAACTATCTGCGAATCTGTGGAAAAATACGCTTTAGTATGGCGTTGAACATCATCATGTCGGTACTCAGCGCAGTACTGGAATTTTTGTTCCTCTATGTGTTCCAGTGGGGGATCTGGGCCGCAGCACTGGCTACTTGTTCAGGTATGTGCATCTGTGCACTGCTGGCTCTGGCTCCCTTTTTTCTCCGCCATACGCAGCTCCGCTTTTGTCGTCCCCGGTTCCAGATGGAAATGCTTCGTCAAATTCTTTCCTGCGGTACCCCAACCTTTTTGAGTAATATTGCCGGACGCATTACATCTATTTTGATGAATATGCTCCTGGTAAGGATGGGCGGTGAAACAGCAGTATCTGTCTACGGCATTCTTATGTACGCCGACGGCTTTATCCAGCCACTACTTTACGGTACCTGCGACTCCCTCCAGCCTGCCGTAGGCTACAATTGGGGAGCCGGACAGTATAGCCGGGTCCGTGCCATCGAACGCTGCTGCTTTATCGCCAGCGGTCTGCTCTCCCTTACGTCTGCCATTGTGATTTTCCTAGTGCCAGATACCATCGCAGGGCTATTTATGGACGCTTCCGAGGCAACGGCCTTGACCATGGCAGCCAATGCGCTGCGTCTGTTCGGTATTACATATTTGACTCGCTGGTTTTCCTTTGCAATGCAGAGCTACCTGCTGGCAATTGGAAAAGCCGGTTCTGCTTCGCTCATTTCCATTTCTACGGCTCTGCTGTTTCCAGCTCTTCTGATGATTCTCCTGTGGCCGCTGGGACTCACAGGACTTTGGCTAAATCTCCCGGTGACCTCCCTGCTGGCCGGGTTGCTGTCACTCGGTGTATATCTGCGGCTCCACCCGCAGTTCCAACAGCAGGATCTTCCTATGCAGTAAATGAGAAATATTCTCCTCCTACTCAAAAATGGCACATTTTTTCTTCATCTCCGCATACAATGATTGGTAAGCATTTTTAGGAGGGATTTGTATGTATCATTATGGTGCGGACATTGACGAGATGATCTTCGGAGAGGAAGAGTATGCTGTCTCAGAGCGTTGACCGCCCACGCCCCGCAGCGAATTAACCGCCTGCGGGGCCTTTACAGCGGATGAAATTTCCTGTATAATACGGAGTATTGTACTGATTTTATAACGAAAGTGGTTAAGGATATGGCAAAAATTGAGTTTGATGAATATAAGGTAAAGCTGGGGGATCTGGGTCCGAAGCTGGAAGCACTGGGGGAGTCCCTGGGATTGGAGGCCGCCAAGGAGGAACTGGATCGGCTCCACGCCATGGCGGAATCCGACGGGTTCTGGAACGATACGGAGAAATCCCAGAAGGTTACCAAGCAGATCCATCAGCTGGAGAACAAGATCAATTCCTATGAAAAGATGTGTTCCGAGCGGGAGGATCTGCTGGTGCTTTGCGATATGGCCATCGAGGAGGACGACGACTCCATGCTGGAGGAGCTGATCTCCGGCTACGCCGATCTGGAGGAGCGGATGGACACTGCCCGGCTGGAGACCCTGCTCACCGGCGAATACGACAAGAACAACGTGCTCATGAGCTTCCATTCCGGGGCCGGCGGTACCGAGGCCCAGGACTGGTGCCAGATGCTCTACCGGATGTACACCCGTTGGGCCGAGCGTCACGGTTTCACCTACAAAATCATGGACTATCTGGAGGGTGAAGAAGCGGGCCTCAAGAGCGCGGATATTCTCATCGAAGGGGAAAACGCCTACGGCTTCCTTAAGGGAGAAAACGGCGTTCACCGGCTGGTCCGGGTCTCCCCCTTTGATTCCAACGCCCGGCGTCAGACCTCCTTTGCCGCCATTGAGGTGATCCCGGAGATCGACGACGACACCGAGGTGGAGATCCGGCCCGAGGACATCGAGATGCAGGTCTATCGTTCCTCCGGTGCCGGCGGCCAACACATCAATAAAACCTCTTCCGCCGTCCGTCTGATCCACAAGCCCACGGGGATCGTGGTGTCCTGCCAGACCGAGCGGAGCCAGTTCCAGAACCGGGACAACTGTATGAAGATGCTCCGGTCCAAGCTGGTGGAGATCAAGGAGCGGGAACATCTGGACAAGATCTCCGACATCAAGGGCGTCCAGCAGAAGATCGAATGGGGCAGCCAGATCCGCAACTATGTATTCATGCCCTATACCCTGGTGAAGGACACCCGTACCGGCTGTGAGACCTCCAATGTCAACGGCGTCATGGACGGGGATCTGGACAAGTTCATCAACGCCTATCTGACCTGTGCCGCCACTGGCAACTGGGTGCAGAAGTGATCGCTCTGCGGTTTGCCCGGCCGGAGGACGCTCCTGCTCTGCTGGAAATCTACCGGCCCTATGTGGAGGAAACCTCCATCACTTTTGAGACGCAGGTTCCATCGGAGGCGGAATTTTGCCGGCGGATCACGGAGATTTCCAGCCAGTTTCCCTATCTGGTGGCAGAGGAATCGGGAGTTCTGTTGGGCTATGCCTACGCCCACCCCTTTCACGAACGGGCTGCCTACAGCTGGACGGTGGAGTCCTCCATCTATGTCTCCCAGGCCCATCGGGGCCGCCATATTGGGACCATGCTCTATAGGGCCCTGCTCTCCCTTTTGGAACGGCAAGGGGTGAAAAATGTCTGCGCCGTGGTGACCTATCCCAACGATCCCAGCATTGGGTTCCATGACGCCCTGGGCTTTTCCCAGGGAGGTATTCTGCCGGACTTTGGCTATAAGCTGGGGGCCTGGCATTCCGTGGCCTATCTGTACCGTTCTCTGGACGCCAGTTCCGGCACACCGGGGCCGATACGCCCCATCCACGCCTTGAATCAGGACCAGGTTTCCCGGATTCTGGCGGATGCCGCCGGAATTTCTTAAAATTTTCCTTGCAATGTGCCGCGGATTATGATAGGATATATCGTGCGAATGCGACGCGTGCGCGTTTTTCTTGTAGATATTTCGGCTGCCGTATGCCGTAAAGCGGCAAGATGGAGGATATTATGCTTCGGATTATTTTAACCGTTATTCAGGTGCTCTCTGCCCTGTTTCTCACCTGCGTAGTTCTGCTGCAGTCCGGTAAGAATGCCGGCCTCTCCGGTGCCATTGCCGGTGCTGCGGACAGCTTCATGTCCAAGAACAAAGCCACCACTTGGGATGCCAAGCTGGCCAAGGCTACCAAATGGGTTGCCATCATTTTCATGGTGCTGACGCTGGTGCTGAGCCTGATCCCCACCGCCACTGCCGCTTAATTCGATCTTTCACCGGCTCCCCAAACGGGGAGCCGGTTCTGCTTGTCAAAAAACCTCGTAGAGTTTCGCCGCCGCAGCGGCGAAAAAGAGAAAAATCATGTTCCGCCGGGGCGTGTACATGGCGGAACATACATCTCGGCCTGAAAGTGTGGGCATTGGCGCTCCAATGCCTGCGCGTATCAGGCCGCAAACCCTTTGTCGGAAAAGCCTCCCGGCTTTTTCGACAGTCTCGCCGGCTCCCCAAACGGGGAGCCGTTTTTTTGTTCGCAGCAGGGTCTCACTGGGATACATCCGTCAGTTCCGCCCCGGTGTAGTACCAGGTGAGGATCTCCTCATAGTTGCTGCCCTCCTCCGCCATGGCCTTGGCTCCATACTGGCTCATGCCCACACGATGGCCGTACCCATAAACCAGGAACGTCACTGCATCCGCTGAGATCTCCATAGAAAAAATGGTGGAACGCAGTCCAAACAGTTCCCGCAGCTCTGTCCCTTGGAAGATCGTGCCCCCGATCTCGATGGTGTCTACACCGCCTCCGTCGGTGTAGGTGATCTCCCCCACCCCCGGCTCCGAAATGCCCAGGGTCTCCAGGAAGGTCTCCATGTCCACCGTTTCCGTGCTCTCATAGCTGCTGGCGTCCTCTTCCCCGGGACTGTCCACGCTGACCAGATAGGGGATCTCTCCCCCCCAAACCGCCTGGGCCGACTCCGTTTTGCCGCCGGAACAGGAAAAATATGTAGCGGAAATCAGTTCTCCATCATAGGTCATCACCTGTCCGTCGGTCTCCGATACCGCATGCTGGAGCTTTGCCAGATATTCCTCCCACTGATCCCCAAATTTCTCCTGGGCCGTAGCAGGATCGCAGTAGGCCTGACATTCCGCCGGATCATCCGACAGCACGCCTCCTGCCTCCATCCGCTGGAGGGTGTAAGTCCGTGCGGCTACCGCCTGGGCTTTTAGAGCCTCCAATGGGAAACTGGCCGGCATCTCCCCCATGAGCACACCGCAGAGATACTCTGACAGCGTCAGTTCCTGTTCTGTCCCATCCAGCTCCACGGTGACCAGGGTGCTCTCATCGTATTCCGGCTCCTGGGCCGTCTGATGTACCACGATGGCAGTCACCTTCCTCGCTTCTTCCGTTGCAGCCGGCAATGTCTCCTGGATCGTTTGGGTGGGAAGAACCACCGACGCCTGTCCCTCCGAAGCTGTTTCCCTGCTGCCCATCCCCAGAATCCCCAGGGGAATCACCAGCACCGCCAACGCTGCACCTGCTCCTGCCAAAAATCGTTCCTTCATCTGTACCCCTCCATTTTGCAAGCAAAAATTTGTCAATATTCATTTTTTCCATTGGATGGTTTTTACGAATAATTTTAGAGGTTTCTGTCATATTATAAAATTCCTTGACCCATCATGCATTGCATCATTGACGAGGCCCTTTTTATCTGGTATTATATATATTACGACATTTGAAATCTGATCCGGAGGTGCAGTCATTGTCCGAACTTCATTCATCCTCACTTTCCTTTCTTCACACCTTATGCGAAGAATTGCAAAACAGTACCGCATTTGTGATCAATCCCCATGACAACGTGGACATCAAACGGGGCCTCCGTAATGCCGATGGTACCGGCGTCATGGCCGGATGTACCAAGATCGGTTCCGTTCAGGGCTACGCCATCATCGACGGCGAAAAGACGCCCATGGAAGGCCGGCTTATCTATCGCGGCTATGACATTATGCAGCTCATCTCCGGCTTTACGCGGGAAAAACGGTTTGGTTTCGAGGAGACAGCTTATCTGCTGCTCTTCGGCCGCCTGCCCAGCCAGGCCGATTACGATGCCTTCCGGAGCCTGCTCTCGGATAAAATGGCCCTGCCCCAGGGCTTTACCGAGGATATGATTCTCAAGGCTCCCAGCGGCAATATTATGAACAAGCTGGCCCGTAGCGTGCTGGCGCTGTACTCCTACGACGACAATCCCGACAGCACCGACCTCACCAATATGATGCGCCAGTGCATTGAGCTGATGGCTCGGTTCCCCATGATCGTGGCCCATGCCTACGCTGCCAAGGTCCACTACTACGACGGCGGTTCCCTGGTGCTCCACTGGCCCATGCCGGGTTACTCCATTGCAGAAAACTTCCTCCACTCCATTCGTCCGGACTCCAGGTTCACCGAGGAGGAGGCCCGGCTGCTGGATCTGTGCCTGGTGCTCCACGCCGAGCACGGCGGCGGTAACAACTCCGCCTTTACCTGTCGGGTACTGTCCTCCTCCGGCACCGATACCTATTCCGCCATTGCCGCAGCCGTAGGCTCCCTGAAGGGTCCCAAGCACGGCGGCGCCAATCAGCGGGTGTCGGCCATGTTCGAGGAGATCAAGCAAAACGTCTCCAACTGGGAGGATGACGATGAGGTTTCCGCCTACCTGGAAAAAATCCTTCGGAAGGAGGCCGGCGACGGCTCTGGTCTGATCTACGGCATGGGCCACGCCATCTATACCAAATCCGATCCCAGAGCTCTGGTGCTCAAGCATTCCGCTCGGGTGCTGGCAGAAAAGACAGGGCTGCTCCGAGAACTGGAGCTGCTGGAATCTATCGAACGTCTGACCCCGGAGGTATTCCACCGGGTCACCGGCTCCGAAAAGGCCATGTGCGCCAATGTGGACCTGTATTCCGGCCTGGTGTACCGAATGCTCAACATCCCTGAGGAGCTGTACACGCCCCTGTTTGCCATCGCCCGCATTGCCGGCTGGTGCGCCCACCGGATCGAGGAGGTCATGACCTCCAACCGGATCATCCGTCCGGCATACAAGTCCCTGAATGTAAGCCGCACCTATGTGCCCATGGCCAAACGATAAAAAACGCAAAACGCCCGATGCAGAAGCAATTTTCTGCATCGGGCGTTTTGATTTTATGCTATGTACCTTTCGGCTCACAGAGCAGCTCCAGCACATTCTGCAGCACTGGGCGGTAATCGTCCTTCATGTAGGCCGCCACCACATACATATCCGATTCCGGAATGGGTATGGTCCGAACAGCGCTATCGTGGCTCAGGCGGGTGTTCTGATCCAGCAGACCAATACCAATCCCCATTTCCACGCAGAGGATAAAGGACTCCAAACTCCGGGGCTGCCGCACCACCTTCGGCACAAATCCTGCCGCCGCGCATTGGTTCAGGAACCGCTCATAGCCCACCGGAGATTCCTCCGGGGAGATCACCACAAAGCTCTCGTTCCGAAGTTGGGACATCTCCAGCTTCGGCTGCTCTGCCAGCGGATGGTTCCGATGGATGGCGATGGCCGGGGGCTGGGGAAAAATCACCCGGGAAGCAAAGGACTCCTCCTGCTCCACATCAAAATCCAGCGTCACGATCAGATCGTAGTGGCCGTTTTTCAGACCGCTGCGCAGGTTGGAAAAGGAATTTCGCTCCATCTCCATCTCCAGATTGGGATACAGCTCCTGGACCAGCCCCAGCCGCATCAGCAGCAGGGAATTGACCTCCTGCCCCTCCAAAATGCCAATGTTCAGCGTGGCCTCATCCCGGCGTGCCAGGGCTTTGGCCTGCTCAAACAGGTTTTCCAGATCCTCCGGCAGGGTCTTCATATGGTCATAGAGCAGCTGTCCCGCCGGCGTCAGCCGCACGGAGCGCTTGGTTCGAATAAACAGGGGAAAATCCAGCTCCTGCTCCATCTGGGCAATCTGTTTGGAAACATTGGGCTGAGCCGTATACAGCCGCCTGGCTGCCTCTGAAAAATTGCCGCACCGGGCCACCTCCACAAAATAGCGGATCTTTGTTAAATTCATATTTTCCCCCTCTTTTCCCCTCCAGAATTTCTTCTATCATACCATACTCCCAAAATTCGCGCAATATTTTTGTGTAATTGCACCATGAAATTTTGCTTTTATTCCATTTGATATATGACAATTGCCAATTTAGATATTTCACAATCGAAGCAATCTTCGTTATACTGAGATCGTCAAGAAAATCACAAAGTAAATATGCATGAAGGAGGCACTTCCCATGAAAGTTCTCGGTATTTCCGCCGGAACCAACGGCGGCAGCAACGACGCCATGTGCAAAGAAGCCCTGATGGGCGCCAAGGAGATGGGCGCAGACGTCGAGTTCATCAACCTGCACAAGCTGAACATCAAGCACTGCACCGGCTGCAAGGCCTGCGTCATGAGCCTGTTCTCCGGCCGGGGCAACGCCTGCGTACTGAAGGATGACTTCCAGTGGCTGGTGGACAAAATGTACGACGCCGACGGCATTATCTGGGCCGTTCCCATCTTTGAAAAATGTGCGCCCGGCATCTTCCATACCGTTATGGACCGGTTTGGTCCCCGGCTGGATCGGGGCAACGTGATGATTGCCCAGAAGATCGCCGAGCAGGGCGGCAAGCCCGTGGATCCCAAGTACCTGAAGGAAAAGGTGGTGTCCTACATGGGCATCGGTGGATCCGACTGGGCCACCCGCATCCAATGCGATTTTGCCACCCAGGCCCTGACCCCCAAGTGGACCCTGATCCACAACGAGTGCTTCCCCTGGTCCCTGGACATCGTCATGAACGATGAAGCCATCGCCAAGGCCCATCGAATCGGCCAGGAGCTGGCGGAGGCTGCCAAAAAGGTGGCGGATGGGACCCTGGTCCCCGGTCATGGCATCATCAACGAGGACTATCATGGTCCTGTTGGGGTATGTCCCCACTGCCACGGCAACAACTTCTATCTTCAGGAGGACGGCGTGGCCGTCTGCTGCACCTGCGGCACCGAGGGCGTCATGAAGAACGTGGACGGCAAGTACGTCTTTGAATTTGACGCAGAAAAGTGGATCCCCCATGCCCACGATTCTATCTCCGGCAAGTTCATCCACGGCGATGACATCCAGCGCAACGAGGGCAAGGCCCGGGCTTCCATGCAGACGGAAGAGGCTAAGAACCGCAAGAAAAAGTATGCAGAATTCATCCAGTCTTCCAAACCGGAATAAATAACGACATTGGAATGTAAAGAAAGGGGTTTTTTATCATGAAAGCAATCGCACTGTACGGCAAGCAAGATGCCCGCCTCATCGAGAAAGAGGTACCCAAGGCTGGTCCCAACCAGCTGGTGGTCAAGATCAACTATGTGGGCATCTGCGGCACCGATGTGGAGTTTTTCCAGTCCGGCGCTGTGCCTCCCTTCGTACAGCTGCCCATGGTGTTGGGCCATGAAAATGTAGGTACTGTTGTGGAAGTGGGCGAAGGCGTCACCGATTACAAGGTGGGCGACAAGATCCTCTGCGGACCTCCCTCCCACTGTGCTGAGGACTGCCCCTCCTGCCGTCAGGGCAAGACCAACATCTGCATCAATGGCTTCCCCCGCACTGCCGGCATCGGTGGTCCCGACGGCGGCTATGCGGAATACCTGCTGGTCCGGGACGTGAAGCACACCATGCTGGTGAAGGTCCCCGAGGGCGTAGATCTGAAGGACGCCGTCCTCTTTGACGTGATCTGCGTGTCCCTCCACGGGGTGCGGAATTCCGCCTTCAAGTTCGGCGACAACGTGGTGGTCTCCGGTACCGGTCCCATCGGCCTGGCAGCCATCCAGTGTCTGAAGGCCGCTGGCGCCAATAAGATCATTGCCCTGGGCACCACCTCCTCCAAGGAGCCCATCATCCGTGCCTACGGCGCCGACTATTTCATCAACTCCAAAGAGTGCCCCGATCTGGCCGGTGAGATCCAGAAGATCCTGGGCTCTCCTGTGGGAGCCGACGTGGTCTACGAGTGCGCCGGCAATATGACCTCCCTCCAGAACTGCGTCTATCATTGCGTGAAGCCCGGCGGACAGGTGACTATCATCGGCACCATCCAGGATGAGATGCACGGCCTGGTGCCCGGCCAGTTCTCCATCCACGAGCCCAACTTCCAGTTCTCCTTTACTTACACCCAGGAAGACGTCCAGATCTATCTGGATATGGTGGCCTCCGGCAAGATGCACTTCCCCGGCATGGTCACCGATGTGATCTCCCTGGAGGACGCCGTAGAAAAGGGCCTGGATCGGAAGGACCGGAAGGGTATGCTGAAGATCCTGATCGACCCCAGCCTGTGATGTAAGGAGGTACTGATTCCATGAACAATTATCCCTACAGCATGACGCCCACCCGCATTGGCGGCGTCCTGTTTAAGAACCGTATTGTCTCCGCCCCCTCCACCATGCATTCCCTGTCCAATGGGGAGCTGTATCCCTCGGAGGATGCCATGGCCTTCTTTGAGTCCCGGGCCCGGGCCGGAGTGGGCATGGTCACCGTGGCCGGCCTGAAAACTGGCAAGGACGTCACCGACGACGGCCAGAACACCGCCTGGGACGTGAATCAGCCCAACCACCGCAATAAGCTCATGGAGCTGGTGGAGCGGGTCCATTTCTACGGGGCGAAAATCTCCATGGAGCTCATCGGCATTTTCCCCGAGGGCTATACCGTATCCGACGGCTGTTCCATCATGGGCTGGGCCACCGGCCATGAGATCACCCGGGAAGCCATGGAGGCCTTCAAGGAGGAGTGGGCTCAGGCTGCCGCCGATCTGGTGGACTGCGGCTTTGACGCCATTTTGATCCATTCCGGCCACAGTGTGCCTCTGGCTCAGTTCCTGTCCCCCCTGACCAATAAGCGTACCGACGAGTACGGCGGCTCCACGGAGAACCGCTGCCGCTATCTGATTGAAATTCTGGACGCCATCCGGGCCAGAGTGGGCAAGAAGCTTCTGATCGAAGTCCGCATCTCCGGCACCGAGTTTGAGGAGGGCGGCATCGACATTGAAGAAGGTATCCGCATCGGCGAGCTGATCCAGGATCACCTGGACATCCTCCAGGTCTCCGCCGGTATGCACAATCCCAAGTGGATGACCTGGGTCCATCCCTGCGGCTTCCGGCCCCCCATGCCCAACATCGAAGTGGCGGAGGCCTTCAAGAAGTCAGGCCGGATCCATGTGCCCATCGTGGCCCTGGGTGCCGTGGACTCCCTGGATTCCGCCGAGGCCATCATCCGGGAAGGCAAGGCAGACCTGGTCACCATGGCCCGGAGCCTCATCGCCGATCCCGAGCTGATCCACAAGGCCCAGGCCGGCAAGGGGGAGGACGTGGTCCCCTGTATCAAGTGTATGCGGTGCCACGACTCCACGGTGTACGGCCACCACTTCCAGTGTGCCGTCAATCCGGAGGCCGGCATGGACGCCTACCTGTCCAAGCTGGTGAAGGCCCCCGGTCCCGCCAAGAAGGTAGCGGTCATCGGCGGCGGCCCTGCCGGTATGAAGGCAGCCTGTCTCGCCTCTGATCGGGGCCATCAGGTGACGCTGTTTGAGCAGAAGGATCATCTGGGCGGCGCCATCATATTTGCGGACTATGTGTCCTTCAAGTACCCCCTGGCAGGCTACAAGAAGTGGCTCATCGGCCAGGTAGAGAAGCGGCCCATCCAGGTCAAGCTCAGCACCAAGGCCACCCCGGAGATGCTCTCCGGCTACGACGCGGTGCTGGTAGCCATCGGCGCAGAGCCTCTGATTCTGCCGGTGCCTGGGGTGGAGAACGCCAAAGTGGCCACCTCCGTCTACGGCAGCGAAGACAAACTGGGCAAAACCGTCATCGTCATCGGCGGCGGTCAGGTGGGCTGCGAAACGGCCCTGCACCTGGCAAAGCTGGGCAAAAAGGTCACCGTCATTGAGATGCAGTCTGCCCTGGCTCCCGATGCCTCCAAGACTCATCGGGACGAACTGATGGTGGAAATCGACAAGGAGCCCAACTTCGTCACCCTGACAGGCGCCCGCTGCGTCTCCGTCACCGCCACTTCTGTGACCTACGCCAAGGACGGAGCGGAGTATACCGTCACCGCCGACGACGTGATCCTGGCCGCCGGCATGAAAGCCAAGGCCGCCGAGGCGGATTCCTTCATCGGCACCGCTGCCGATGTGGTGGAAATCGGCGACTGCGTCCGGGCCCGGACCGTGGAAGAGGCTACCAAGGAAGCCTTCTACGCCGCTATGAACCTCTAATTTTTTCTCGCACCCCCTGACCAAGGGTAATTTGAGAACATCCGGAGGAGCGGCCTGCTCCTCCGGATCGAAAAAGGAGAAATAATTGTTATGGATACAAAAAAGCAGGAGAAAGACATCTCCCTCATCAGCGCCAATTTCGGCCTTAAGGGCTGGGGCATCCTGATTCTCACCTTCCTCTGCATCTTCCTGGATTCCTCCCTCATCAACGACTCTCTGAACGTGGTCATTGATGTATTTGCCGTCCAGAACGGCTGGAACAGCAATATGCTCTACGGCTTCTCCACCATCACCGCATGGATCGCCGTGGCCGGTGCAGCCCTCTGGGGCGTGCTGTCCAGCAAGATCTCCATCCGGTGGAGCTGGGCCGTTTCCCTGCTGATTACCGGTGTGGCCTGCCTGTTCTGGGGCCGTGCCAACTCCCCTGTGGTGTACTTCATCTGTCTGGCCGTCTCCGCCGTGGGCGGCATGGGCTTCTGCTACATCTGCTCCCTGAACGTGGTTTCCAACTGGTTCCCCCGGAAGAAGGGCATGGCCATGGGCTGGGTCACCATCGGGTTCCCCCTGTCCGCCGCTGTGACCTCCCAGGTTATGGGCAGCATTGTCACCACCGGCGGCCTGCCCCAGGTCTACACCATCTACGCCGTGGCCTCCTTTGTGCTGTGCGTGCTGGTGGCTATCTTCGTCCGGGATTATCCCGAGCAGGCCGGCGCCTTCCCCGACAACAACCATAAGTTCGACAGCGAAGAAGCGAAAAAGGAACTGGCCCTGGGTCTGGAGTACATGAAGACCTCCCCCTGGAATGTGAAGAAGCTGTTCTCCACCGGCAAGGTGTGGCTCATCGCCATCTCCCTGGGCATTATGGAGCTGCTGTCCCTGGGCATCATGACCAACTTTGTTCCCCGGATGATCCAGGCCGGCTTTGTGGACGCCAACGGCGGTCCTGCACCCGTGGTCTTTGCCATGCTGGGCATCGCCGGCATCATGGCCTGCTTTGGCTCTGTGGGCTGCGGCATTTTGGACGCAAAGCTGGGCCCCAAGAAGGCCATTCAGATCACCATGGTGGTGGCTGTCATCGCCATTATTCTGAATCTGATTCCCACCACCCCCACCAAATTCGCCTCCCTGCCCTTCCTGGCCATTATGCTGGGCGGTGCCGCCAACTACCTGGTGTCCCTGACCAACACCATCTGGGGTCGCTACGACTTCCCCATGGCCTATAAGGTCCTCAAGCCCATGGTGGCTGCCATCGGTGCCCTGGGTGTATCCGTGGTAGGCATTATCGGCCGCAGCATCTCCTATGCAGCCGCTTACGGTGTACTGGCAGTGCTGACCGTCATTGCGTTGATTCTTGTGTCCGCAGTGGACGACACCATGATCGGCAGAAACTAAGCTTACTTCCTTTTACTTCCCTATGCCAGAATCCCCCTGCACCACTCCGGTGCAGGGGGATTCTCACAAACAATTAAGATATATTCTCCTGGAAAAATTCCAGCATAGTATTGAGCGCTTCCAGCTCCTGAAAGCCCCAGAACCCATGGAAGCCTCCCGGGATCACCTTCATGGTGCAGTCCGGAAACTCCTGGCTCATGGCAAAGCTAAACGGAATTGGTGCAATAAAATCCTGATCACCATGGATGATAAGTACCGGTTTTTCATAGCTTCTGCAAGCACTGGCGCAATCCAATTTGGCTGCTTCCTCCAGAAACGCCTGGCCAAAGGTATATCCAGCAGCCGTCAGCGTCTCCGGGGGATTTTCCGGATCAAACACCTGCCCCAGCAGGAATCCATGCCGCACAGTATCCGTCACCCCAAAGCCGGGGTACCACAGGCACAGGGCTTTGATCTCGTCGCCCCGCTCCTGGGCCGTCAGCACCGCGTCCACACCGCCCATGCTCTTACCCACCAGGAAGATATTGTCCTTGTCCGTAAATTCCAGGCTCTCCACATAGTCCAAAATGGCCATGGTGTCCCGCACCTCAGAGGATATGGTCATATCCTCTTGGGCCCCGGTACTGTCGCCGGTCCCCGCGAAGTCAAACCGGACGCTGGCAATCCCATTGTCCGCCAACATCCAGGCCATATCGTCACACCAGCTTCGATTGGTGGCCAGGCCGTGGAGCAAAATGGCCACGGGCACCTGTCCGTCCATCTCCAGGGGACAAGTCAGAGTCCCGCTCAGGACTTCCCCACCGGAAACGCAGGTGACCGCCGATTCGGTGAAGGAGGGCGGTCCCTCCGGCAGCCGCGGCGCCTCCCGATGTTCCCGATATTCAGAATCCGCCGCCCCAGCCGTAACGGCGAATGCGCTGGCTCCCAGGGTCAGAACTATGACCGCCGCCAGCAGCAGGGAAATGCCTCGTTTGAATTTCATGTTTTCTCGCTCGCTTCGTTTGAATTTGTTCTTACTTTAAATCAAAGTTTT
>CASEPH010000399.1 GCA_949289625.1 uncultured Clostridia bacterium
CATCTCCCAACCACATCAACGCCATGGACATGGAGCAGGGCTACGGCGACGGCGAGAACCCCATCGTACTCAAGTCGGAGTTCCTGCTCTCCCTGTGTGAACAGCTGGTGGGCTCTGGCAAGCTGTCTGCCAAGGAGAAATCCATCATTGACCGCTGTACGGCGCAATGCTACCGGGAGTATATCCGGGGCGGGTATCAGGGGAGCGTCCCCACCCTCCAGGACTTCTATGCCGAGCTGCTCCGGCAGCCGGAGGCCGAGGCCCGCGACGTGGCCCTGGCCATTGAGCTGTTCACTGAGGGCAGCCTCAACACCTTTGCCAAGCCCACCAACGTGGACACCAGCTCCCGTATCCTCTGCTATGACATCCGGGATCTGGGCAAGCAGCTCCAGCCGGTGGGGATGCTGGTGGTGCTGGACAGTGTTTTCAACCGGATCATCCGCAACCGGAAGCTGGGGAAGAACACCTGGGTCTACATCGACGAGATCTACCTGCTGTTCCAACATGAGTACAGCGCCAATTTCCTGTTCACCCTCTGGAAACGGGTGCGGAAGTACGGCGCCTGCTGCACGGGCCTGACCCAGAATGTGGACGACCTGCTCCAATCCCACACCGCTCGCACCATGCTGGCCAACAGCGAGTTCCTGGTCATGCTCAACCAGGCCGCCACCGACCGGGCGGAGCTGGCCAATCTGCTGAACATCTCCGACAATCAGCTCTCCTACATCACCAACGTGGACTCCGGGCGTGGGCTGATCAAGTGCGGCAGCGCCATTGTTCCCTTTATGAACAGCTTCCCCAAGAACCGACTCTATCAGCTGATGACTACCCGCCCGTCTGAGACGATGGCGGCGGCGTGACCGGATGGGGTCGGAGCCCTGCACAGCTTCGGCTCCGACAGACAGGAGGTGGTGGAGATCGAGAAGATCAAAGAGAAGCACCCCAACACAAAGGGGCTGAAGGAGAAGGTCAAATCCTTCCCCAAGGAGCTCGTCCACCGGAGACTGGAGGACGGCACAGAGCGTCTGCGCCTCCAGTTCCGGGATGCCGCCCAGCAGGGCCGGCAGGACGGGTACGGCGGGGATCGGATCGAGGACACCGCCGCTGGCGGCGCCAGACAGGTGGAACGCGGTGTGAGGGACCTGCTGAAAAGGCGGAAAAAACTTGAGGGAGGGCGGACATACAGCGCGGAGCCGCCCACAAGCGGCGGGGGCGATGCCGTCCACGGCCAGACTGCATGGGGACAGCTTGAGCTGCGGGCGGCGGCAGGAAGCAGTACCTGCGGAGAGGGCAGAGGCGCTGTGTCTCCGCCCGGCGGTGGTAATGCGCATTCAACCGCACGGCCGGAACATTGCGGTGTCAAAACGAAAGACGCTTATATCCAGGGGCAGACTCCTTCTGTCCAGGGGCTATCCCGGGAACAGCGGAAGCTTGCTCAAGAGCGGGGGCGGGCGCAGGCAAAGAAGCAGGCGGGGCGTTCTGGGCCGCATTCGGTCCGAAAATGCGGCCCTGGAAACGGGGTGGCTGCGCCCCATGAGACAACTGGGATCAAGGCGGGGAGTACCGGGAAAGCTGGTGCCCGGCAAGCCGCCAGACAAACGGTCAAGACGGCGGAGAATGCTTCCAGGAGTACTATCAAGACGGCAAAAGAGGCTGTCAAGACTGCCCATCAGGCCGGAACAGCGGCGCAGAGGACAGCTCAGGCGGCCATCAGAGCACCCCAGAGGGCAGCTCAAGCCGCCCGCCTGACGGCAAAGACAGCCGCCGTCACCGCCCGATCCGCAGCCAGGGCTGCGGCTGCGGCAGCCAAGGCGGTGGTGGCCGCCGCACATTCCCTGGCCGCCGCGATTGCGGCCGGGGGCTGGGTAGTAATCGTGATTGTCCTGGTGATCTGCCTGGTTGGGATGCTCATCGCCTCCCCCTTCGGCATTTTCTTTGCGGATGACAGCAACGCTCCGGATGCGGTCTCGCCCTCCGCGGCTGTGGCACAGATCAATGGAGAACTGGCGGATCGCCTGGCCCAGCTGCAGGAGAGTGGAACATATGACCGGGTAGAGGTCCAGGGCCAGCCTCCGGTCTGGTCAGATGTACTGGCGGTATTTGCCGCCAAGACGGCGGGAGCGGAGGACGGCGTGGACGTGGCGGTGCTGGACCCGCAGCGGGTGGATCTCCTGCGGACGGTATTCTGGGACATGACCAAGATCACCACCACAACTGAGACCGTGGAGATCCCAGCCAGCGGTAACGCATCGGCCTCTACGGAGAAGGTGCTGATCATCACCATCACTGCCAGGACGCCGGATGATATGCGGGTGTTTTACTGCTTTACATCGTGGCAGAACGAGGCCCTGGACGAGCTTCTGGTAAACTCAGGAATGCTGACAGCACTGGCCGGAGATTTGACCATTTCCAGCCAGGATGCCAGAGAGCTCCAGGCCAATTTGCCGGAGGATCTGTCCCCGGAGCGCCGGGCAGTGGTAGAGACCGCCTGCCAGCTGGTGGGAAAACTGAATTATTTTTGGGGCGGGAAGTCCCTGGTGCTGGGCTGGGATGACCGCTGGGGCACGCTCCGTCAGGTCACAGCGGCTGGCAGTCCGACCACCGGAACCTACCGGCCTTACGGGATGGACTGCAGCGGATATGTGGATTGGGTATTCTATAACGCCACGGGCGGGGAGTATATCATCGGCCACGGCGGAGGCGCTCACGCCCAGCATACCTACTGCATGAGCATCTCTTGGGAGGAGGCCCTGCCCGGTGATCTGGTGTTTTACCCGGATGACGTACACGTTGGGATCGTGGGAGGCTGGGACGAGAGTGGAAACCTCCTGATCATCCATTGCGCCAGCGGCGCTAACAATGTGGTGATTACCGGAGTAGATGGTTTTACCAGTGTAGCGTGCCCGCTCTTATACGATGAGTAAAGCCTTGCCTTTATTGTATCTGATTGAATTCAGCGACTCAAGTAGATTGGATAAACCGGGGAGGGGAACAGTCTACTGGACTGTTCCCCTCAATTCCTCAGTGACTTTCCAATACCCAGGTAAAATATCAATTATAATATTAGGCGACTGGTTTGCTATCGGCCCGAATGATATCAATATAGGAGTTGTAGAGGCCGGAAATATCCCTCATAATACCGCTGTTGCACTCGTATGCTATATCGTTTATGAAGAAAAACGGACTGCTGGCCGATATTGCAATATTAGAACCATTTTTCATGTGTAAAATGAACATCTGCCAGACAACCCCATCATACTCAGTATAATCATGCCGCTCATTTCCCACATCTATTTGCTGTAAATCGGAAATCAGAGTCGCATAATCATTTTCTCTAAGAGGGTATTCCGGATATGCGCCAAATATCACTCCAATATAATCAATATTCTCTACTTTGAGATTGGAAAATGGGAACTGCGTTCTACTCGCAGAAAGCAAAATGGTACTTATGGTGCAGAGCATCATCAGCAGTATCGCTACGCCGCGCTTCCGCATTTTTATCACCAACTATGGCAAATTGCACAATCTAAGGATAGAGAGACTCCGGAATAATCGCTGATATAGGAGTATCCATTGTCATAAGAATAATAAGCGGTTGCAGCCCCAAATTCAGGGTCCATCACCGAAATATAACCAGATTGGATATTGATTCCGTAAATTGTTACTGCGTGAGAGCCCTTTGCCCAAAGAAAACTACCATAGAGAGGAAAATCGTCCTTTAAGTTTTCCAGAATTACGTTATCAGAAGGAATCTGGTTTTTGTAAGTATAATCTAGGTCATACACATTCTGCATCAGTATTTCACAGGTCCTATGCGAAGCACTTTGATCATAGTCGTCTTCTCCATAGAACCTTTTCGCTACATCAACAGCCCTTAAAAGCGTCCCATTCACATAGTTACTGATACAAGCAATCGTAGCTGCCCAACAGATATTTGACCCGCTACCCTGGCGGACATAACCGACCGGGCAAGACCAAGAAGTATCTGCCCTATTTTCAGCTACAGGATAATATCCCAGAGGTTCCGTAACCTCCAGACTGCTTAGTTTTACTATATTCCCAATAGTGGGTTCGACGGCACTGACACTTTGCCGGGAAGAAACTTCAATCATACTTTTTCCCAGCAATGTAAATTCTGATCCATCAAAGAGATAAACACCTTCAGAATCATAAATCAGGGATACATCAGTTTTTCCGGAATCATTAAGGTTAGACGCCAAAGCTGTGGAGATCTGAAAGTTTCCATTTTCCACTTCAGTTGCCAGTGCAACTATATTATCATTGTATAGAAGGGGGAAAGTGAAGTACAAATCCACAAGCCCATCTTCCGTATATTCATATGCACAAATCTTATTTCCAACTTCCAAATCGCCAAACTCAAGACTATCCAAACCAAACGAAGCCTTATCAGGTTCGATATATTGAAGTATCTCAATAATTGCGTTTTTGTCACCAAGAGAAGGCAATCCCTCCTGCCCGGAACTTCCGGCGGCTATAGCGAATGTCCCGGTAAATGGAATCGCCATCACCAGAGCTAATAGTAATCCAGTGAATTTCTTGAACATATGTAGACTCCCTTCTGTTTTAATAGAATCAGTTCTTGCCTCAAGAATTTCGATTATACGAAACAAAATATGTCAGTATATTACCGGCTCATTGGAAACACTTCCTTCCCGTTGCCGCCGCTGGTGGCCGCCAGGACCAAGGACGCCTCCAGGGTGCCATCATCCGCGGGCTCGCTGCCGCTTTCGGTGATCTTCCCCTCCGCGAGCACACGGCTGTCCTTGTACCAGCCGCTGTGGTTGCCGTCATTGCCGTTGTCGTTGCTGTTCCCGTTGTTGTTCACGCCGGTGTCCGGCTCCTCGGGCTCGGTGGTCTCGCCGGGGTCCGGCGTCTCCGGATCGGTGGTTTCACCGGGCTCCTCCGGGTCCGTCGTCTCACCGGGATCGGGCACCTCGGGCGTCGGGTCCTCCGGCTCCGTGACCTCGTCGGTCACATCGTGGTAGCCTTTTGTATGGAGGGAGGCTGGGCGTTCCCCGCTTTCTATGTGTTGAAGATGGATGCTATTTCATCATCTTTTGCATCTTAGGCAGAAACAGCGTGCAGTGGTGAAAATCCTTTGCAAAGTTCCAATAGTCCATCAAAAAGCACAGAACATTATAACCCGGTTCCGGGGCAGAAGGGTCAAAGCCAATTCCAAATAACCGACCAATTGGAGGCTCTGCATCGATCCATCTCCATTCTCCAGGGATGCGGCTACGGATCATTTCTCCGCAAAATGCCGTAAGCTGAATGATTTGGTCTAGTTTTTGTTCAAACGCAGTCTGTCTCAAAACGTAATCATCCGGGATTTGGTGATACAACCATTGGGTTGCCCAGTCATAATTAACGCTGGAATAAATCATGCTTCTGTTGTGTACAGTAGAAAATTGTCTTGCTTGTTCTTCGGGATGATTCGCAAGCATCGTATAATATTGCGGGTTGATTGGAACAAAACAGTCTCTGAGCTGAAAAAGCCGCGGGAGAACTACATGAAGCAACCGATCCGTAGAATGATAAAAAGCCTGTTGAATCTCTGTATCGTTTGCGCAGAAATAATCGAAAGACCCAGGTTCTATTCCTTTGAGCCTGTCAGGGTAAAAATTCAAGCGCCGGTGCCCAAAGGACAAAGAAAGTGCAATGTTAATTTCGCTTGGCACATTGGAAAATAAAGGACTATTTCTTTTGTAAAACCGATATTCAACCAAGATAGAATCTGTCGGATCAGCAAATCTGAAGTCGTCAGAGGCAAAATGGTCGTATTGAAACCCTTTGTTTCGATAAAGTGGAACAATTTCTTTTTCAAAGAAGCTTCGTATTCTCATAGCGTTTTCATTCCATTCCATTCTTTTCTGCACAGGTGGAGATTGACCAATGCCAATCTCCACCTGCCGTTCACTCAATCACTATGCAAAAACCGGGACACCGCCAGGAATCGGGGTAAGAAACACGTAATCAAACGCCGATGGCGCTACGAGCGACTTGTTGCTGGCCCACTCGTCTCCGCCTCTTGTCCGTACATAGCCACTCCTTGACCCGTCTTGGTAAATGCTGATGAGTTCCTGAGCCGATGGATACGATGACTCTGGAGTCCCAAAGATATTTATTCCATTATACCTGTAGAACACGCTACCGTCCGGATATGTAACCTTTGTATAATCTTCTATAAAATCTGTCTCATGTTGTACGCTTACTCCGGCGAGCCACTTGTTCAATCCGGTAAAGAAAATTTGATCCGCTTCACTGTCAGTATACTTATTATAAATCGGTGAGGGCGCATAAGAATAACTTGGCCTTAAATAAGGCTGGAATTTCTTCTCATCTGCTGTTGAATACTCATATGCATATTGGGGATTTGTCGTTTTACACGAAAGAATTTCGTAGTAAATCATACCCTCCGCAAGAATTGAATGTGTGGTAATCTTAATGTACTTTTCCTTATTCCCTGGCATAGGGAGTACAACACCATTCAAATCGTCAAGGATTTCAGTCCCAACACGGGCCTCTTGGTACTTCTTATTATCCTTATTACTATTTATAGCTATCACATACTCGTTTAGCTGTGCTTCAGCAAGGAACTTATATGTCTGCCCATAGTAAGCACCTATTGGCTTTATCTCGTACACATCAAAACGAGGACTTCCAAAGAAGGTAGGATTAGAAATAATGACATCAACACGGCCATTTCCTGTGGGACTTAGACGATTTCCTTTGATTCGAACTTCCACCTCGGCCTCAGGATACTGCGATTTAATGTAGGCTTCAATACCAAGATGAGCGAGTTGCCCGTCAACCAGGGAAATGAGCCCCAATGGGTCGATCCAATTCACCGCATTGGCCTTGACATACAGGTATTGCACAAGGGCCATGGGCTCCTTGACGTACTCCCGCAGGTCGTACTGGCTGGGATCAAGGATCGGGTCCTGCGCCGTGAAGGTGCGGTTGTAGGCGTCGTAGAACCGGGCCTTGGCGTAGTACAGGTCCAGCACGGCGTCGTAGTCGTGGGTGGCGTACTCCTTCACCAGATCCAGCTCCCGCTGGCCGCACTTGAGG
>CASEPH010000400.1 GCA_949289625.1 uncultured Clostridia bacterium
GGTTAAATATCGTACTATCGTTAACTTTGAGAAAAAGTGGGATAAGCTGATATCTGAAAATGGCAGCGGGGATATCGATAATATTGTACAGATGATGCATGACTGGGTAATAGACCAATATAAAAGAGGTTTTTATAGTGAGACTATACTCGTTGTCTGGCGCGACTACTGCTCCAACCACGGCTATGACTACGAAAAATATCTCACAGATGAAGACCGGAAACTTTTGAACAGCGACGATTAAGGGCGCGGCCAATCAGAATTGGCCGCGCCCCTAATCTTGCGCCAAAATAGTGACACCGCTCCAAATCGGTGATATAATCAACTCACAAGTATCACTAACAGCACACCAAAAGCGTATATTCGCGCAAAACGAGGGTCGCAGGGCGGAAAGTAATGTACGCCACGCATTGCAATATAAAAGGGCGCGTTGCAGACTCCTTTTCTGCAACGCGCCCTTTCTACCATAAACTCCTTTGAATATCTCTTATAAGCAAGGAAGTTTTTCAGTAACTGCGAGTGTCAAGGAAAACAAAAAAGCGATTTTCGTCCCCGCTGAAGATGTTTAGGGTGATTTCACCTGCCTTCTTTACCAATTCATCATCCAGGTCGAATACTAATGTCTCGCGCTCACCGATGGTAGCAGGCCCAAAAAGCTTGAATATATCACCTTCCGGGGGATTAAACACAACGGTACGAAGCCCTTTCGGCGCGGTATAGTCCATCGTATATCTGGTATAACCGTTATTCAGATGTTGAGCGGTGATACCGTGGATCGTGCAAGATCCGCTCGTGAGCATATTTCTTGTACTGTACTCCACTGCAATCAGCTTGCCTTCCGGCTTTCCTTCCGTCAGAACGATCGTACTGCCAGTCGAGGACCCGCCTTGATTTGATGTGTTGGTTGGTTCCTTCGGAACACTTTGTCCGGCCTGGATAATATAGCCTGCTGCGTCAAATGAGGTCGTAGCGTTGGGCTCCAACACGCCAAAATTATGATAGGTCAAGAGATTACAGAGGTTGAACTGATAATTTCCTTCTCCTCGCAGCGGCTCGGTGCTGTCTTCCATGAGCGCTTCTCCATAAGCTTTTTGCGCTGTAAAGAATGCCTGAGAGCGGCTCTGACCTTCATTTAGTGCCTTCAGATAACTGTAATAGAAATAATAAAAGTTGCTCTTGGCCATGTCGGATATAGTTGCGTCACAGTTGACTCCGTTGTTAGAGATAATAGCAGTGGCAGAGAATACTCCCACACATTGGCCATTCAGAGCAGTAGAAGTAAGATTGTTTTCCATTTCGTAGCCATTGAGACAAGTCCAACAATCCAGATAGTAGGGTTCTCCATCCAGTACCGTGTTGATATTATCCATGTTCAGCAGAGAAATACGCTGTTCCTCTCCATCCACATAGATACACTGATCGATATTGTCCCATTGCCCATGGCTATTGATCAGCAATTCTACAGAAGCAGATTGTGTCTCCGCCTCCATGTTCTCCAGGGTAAAATTGCCCAGCACTTCGGTGGTGACTGGGTATTGCCCGTCCAGATTACCGTAGAGACGATATGGTATATCCAGCAAACCAAATTCGCTGTGCATCCGGTTTAGAAATCTTCCCATATCGTCTATATGCTTGTTCGAAGCAAATATTGGATTTGAGAAATTGGTTAGCTCCAACCGTTCAAGTCCGGTCTTCTGGACGAACTGACCGTATTTCTCAAAGAATTCGGAAAATTGGCCTTTAGATAGCGGGAGACGCGCCACTGGCCACTGGGGGACCAAGGTGACGTTCCACCCTTCGGCAAAGTGATCCATGACGTTGTATCCGTCTGAAATCGTTTCCGCGTCGTTATCAAAGTTTCCATAAAACAGGTCCGTCAGAAAATCGCCGCCGTCATCCACGCCGTTTTGCATCTGTACCTTGTAGTTGACCCGAAAGGCAGGCACCATGGAAGGCGTGCCAAAAATTTGTATGCCCATCACCGTGCCACCCCTCTGTGCGGCATCTTCCTGGAGTGCGGTATAGAGCTGCTCTGCATTTGAGAAAGAACTGGCGTCAGCTACCAAAACTGTCGCGTCTGTGATGGAAGCGAGATAACTCCCCACAGCAGACAAATCTTCCTTCGTCATGGCAGCAGTATCCATTACTGCATAGAGATAGCGTGAGCGCATATCCGCGTCAAGGCGAAGATCCTCTGCCTCGCGTTCCCGGCCGACTCCATCCAATACCGATGCAATAAAACCTATGGGATCGATGACTTTCATACCGTTGTTATCATAGGCGGTCTGTACCACTAGGGTGCGCAGTTCGTCTTGGGTTAATGTCGGGTCGATCTCAGTCGCAATGGCGTATAGGCCGAGCATATAAGGCATGGTCCAGCTCAGTCCGCCATTGCTCCAGTAGATGTAGGATGCTCCACTCGTGGTGGTCGCCGTCGTGCGCCCGCCAGCGGGCACATATACCAACTCTGGTGTATAGTTTCCTCCATACCATTGAGCTGGTACCAAGTTTTGCGCATTGTTTTTGTCGCTGAACGGCAGGAAGGATGCCGAAGCATATTCCCCGCAGAACCAAACCATGATACCTGCGTCCTCGCAGGCGGCTACCGCATCCCGAAAAGCCTGAGCGTTGGCCTCAGTCTCATCTATGTTATCAGAGAAACCTACCATGGTGATTTTTTCTCCATCAGGCAGGCTTTTGTTCTGCTCGATGACCTGATAGAGGCATTCAGCGTGAGTCGTCTGATCTGCCTTCCAAGAAGCGTGAGCGTAATAGTACACCTCCGCATCTGGGGCGGTACCGATGTCCTCCCCCGCCAGCAGAGACAAGACCGCAGGGCCATGCATCTCAGTGTCAATGCCGCTGTTGTTGACGTAGTGCAGATTGATCCCGCTGGTTTGCTCATAGTTGCCGATGGGCTGATCTATATAAGCGATCACCGCTCCATTCCCAGTAAATCCGTTCTCATGCAGGACGTCTATATTGAGTCCGGGATCTTTCCCCCACTCCAGCAACGCTCGCGGATCATAACCCGTGGGGAGCTGATCTTCCGAGGGGAATTGGGTGCGATCAGAAAAGGTAAGGGAATAGGCCAACGCAGGAGTGTCAGATAGGTCTGCCGAAATGATAAGGGAGTCTCCAAAATAGTGCTCACTATACGGTTCTACCCCGTTCACCGGCTGAGACTGTGCAAGCTGTCGTGTAATACCAAGCGGTTGTATGGCGCCGCTCTGTCCTGATATATGCATTCTTGTTTCGGGCTGGACCATGCGGGTAACGATTGTCGCTACCTCACTACGTGTGATAGTCGCATCAGGCTTAAAAGTGCCGGCATCATCAATCCCGGTGAGCACCCCGGCGCGGTAGAGCAGCAAGATATCATCATAGTATGGATTTGTCTCATCCACATCCGGCAGCGCGGAAACTTCGTTGATCTGAGCAAATTCCGACGACGGCAGGGCTGTTGCCAAAATATGAGACAACTGTCCTCTGGTTGAAGGCGCAGTAATATCTGATAGTTCGCTAGTCCTCAGCAACCCATTATCAACAGCATAGTCCACATAGACCTGATACCAAGGGGAACCTTGTGTAAAAGTCTCTTCCCCACTTATATAGATACTGTGTATCCTGGATGCCATTGCTATCGCTTCTGCCGTTGTGACCGTCCCATAAGGCGAGAATCTTCTTTCACCGCTACCTCGCATCAAGCCTAACTCATATGCTGCTGTAACACCATCCGCATACCAATCGTCTTGAGAGATATCGTCAAAGAGTCCTTCATGATAGGTGTTAACCCGTTCAAAGTTCCCTATCTTGCTTTCAGCGGCATAAACGGGTCTGGGCAGGAGAGTTACTAGCAATGCTATCGACAGCAAAAGTGAGATTCCTTTTTTCAAAGCATTCAGCCCCTCTTTTTGTAGTATATGTATATCATAGCGTATCGACCTATTTTGTCAACGCAAATAGGTCTTTTCCATTGGATTAAACAGGTTCTTTGGTTAAACCAAGGGCTCGGGAGTTTTCTCCCAGGCCCCTGAACTCTCTCATATTGACTTTTCAGGAGGGAAGTGGTAAAGTGCTGGCAACAGGAGTGTGGTGCAAAGTGAGTGCTATCATCGCTGTTTGCGGAAACAATTTCTGCTCTTTCATTGCCGATACCCGCCGGGTGGTTTCTTCTGGTGACCGCTTTTTGTTTGGCGATGAC
>CASEPH010000401.1 GCA_949289625.1 uncultured Clostridia bacterium
GGAGACTCCGGCGCGCTCTCCCCTGGCAGAGGATACCAGCCCTTGCCCTGGGGCAGCCCCTCTTTCTCCCGCAGGGCTGCATCGTTGCGCAGAAAGATTCCCCGGATGGGAAACCCATCAGAACGAAGGATCTCCGCCAGCGCCGCCAGCAGCAGGTCCTGAATGCGCTCCATGCCTACGGACAATACCTGGACGGACAGCAGGAAGTGGAACTTGTCCACCGTCAGCCCTCGGAAAGCGTCCGCCTCACCGAAGACGATCCGGCAGGCGTCCAGATCCTCTGCCGGCATGACACTTTTCCGATAGCTCCAGGCCCACTGGAGTTTGCGGCGCCAGAAGGCGTCGTCAAACCGATCGTTTGCGTTGCGGGACACCAGCCGCACCCGGATCTTGGAGTGCTCCGACAAACAGCCGGTGCCCAGATACCGGCCCTTTCTGCTGACCACATCCACCAGGCCGCCGTTTTCGGCCTGCCCCTCCGCACCAAGGATCTCTGCGTCATAGACCCAGGGGTGCCCCCGGAGGATGGAGGCCTCAGCCTTAGGGGTGACTGTGTACCGGGGATAACCACGCTCCGCTTTCAACGTCATCTTCCTTTCTCATTGCTTTGAAAAAGAGTGTATCACATTTTTGCGGGGAATGCCATATAAATGGCAGGGAAGGAGGGACCGTCATGCCCATCATCTATTTGAGCCCGTCCACGCAGGACTGGAATATGTATGTTACCGGCAGCGGATCGGAGGAATACAATATGAATCTGCTGGCGGACGCGCTGGTGCCCTATCTGCTCTCCAACGGCATCCAGTATCAGCGCAACCGGCCAGAGATGACCGCCGGCAGTTCCATCCGGGAGGCCAACCAAGGGGAGTATGACCTGTACCTGGCGCTCCACTCCAACGCCGCGCCGGAGGGGCACTACGGCGAGGAGCGGGGCATCATCGCCTTTTATTACCCGGGCAGCATCAATGGCCAGCGGGCTGCGGAGCTGATTGCGGAGGAACTGCGAAAGATCTACCCCCTGCCGAACAAAGTCACCACCCGGCCCACCACCTCTCTGGGGGAGGTGCGCCAGCCCCGGTTTCCCTCGGTGCTGCTGGAGATCGGCTACCACGACAATACCAGCGACGCCCTCTGGCTGGAAAGTCACTGGGACGCCATTGCCCAGCAGATTGCCAGAGGTTTGACCGAATTTTTCGGCCTGCCCTTCATATATCCCATGGACCCGGTGCAGGGCACTGTCGCCGTGTCTAACGGCACCCTGAACCTGCGGGACTATCCCTCTTCCACCGGCAAGGTAATCGCAAACCTTCCCAACGGTGCGACGGTGACCGTCTACGGCGAGTGGAATGGGTGGTATGTGGTGCACTACGGGGACCAGGTGGGCTACGCCGCCGCGGCGTATATCGACACGTGAGGAACGAGCCGTCCCGGCCAGCGGCCGGGCGCATGGAGGGAAAGTTGGCAGACCTCGTAAAAAAAAACCAAAAGCACCCAGCGGGATTTGGGTAACTATTACAGATTTGCCTTGACAGAAGAGGGCGGAACGATTAAACTATAAACGGATAATTGTCGGCGGGCGACAGGGGGCCTTCCGATTGTTTTCTGCACATGCGGCCCTGGCGGCCTGCATATAAACCCAAATGCACAGGATACCGTATATAGGAGGAAAAGACACCGTGGAGATCGTATATGCCCTGATCGGGCTGGTGATCGGCGGCGTGGTCTGCTTCCCCCTCGGTATTCGCTACCGGAAAAACGTATCTGAAAAGGAAATCTCAAGCGCCGAAGAAGAGGGAAAGCGCATCATCAACGAGGCCATCAAGAGCGCCGAGACCAAGAAGAAAGAGGCACTGCTGGAAGCCAAAGAGGAGATTTTAAAGAACCGCAGCGAGTACGAGAAGGAAGAGAAATCGCGCAGAGCCGACCTGCAGCGGCAGGAAAACCGCCTGCAGCAGAAGGAAGAGAACCTCGACCGCAAGACCGAGGCTCTGGAGAAGAGAGAGGAGTCCCTGGCCCAGAAGCATGCGGCCGTGGACAAGGAAAATGAGGAGATCAAGGTCATCAAGCGCAGCCAGACGGAA
>CASEPH010000402.1 GCA_949289625.1 uncultured Clostridia bacterium
ACGCAAGAGGTCACAGATTCGAGTTCTGTAGTCTCCACCACAACCGTGCAAATCTGCGTGATTTGCACGGTTTTTCTTTGCTTTTGAGAACTTTTTCAAGCGGTTCATTTCTGCCATTTTCCCTTGACCCAAACCGTGACCCATACGGGAGCGTGGAGCGGAACGGACAGGACGGAAAATCGGGACTGCAGGCCGTCCATGACCGAAAAATTTTCGGTCTGTCACTAAAAAGTCTGTAATATAGGACTGTGTTTTGAAGATGCTGAGACCAAACAGGCCCGGACGGGGATCCCCGTCCGGGCCTGCTTTTATTTTAGATTTACATCGCTTGGTCGATGCTGCTGCCGAGCGGCATCCAGGGCTGGACTTATCAGGTGATCCGCAATATCCTGACCAACGAGAAATTCATGGGGGGACGCCCTGCTGGGCAAGACCTATGTCACCGACTGCATCAGCAAGAAGGTGCGGAAGAACCGCGGGGAGCGGACCCAATGGTATGTGGAGAACAGCAACCCGGCCATCATCTCCCGGGAGGTGTTCTACCGGGTGCGGGAGGAGATGGCCCGCCGGGCCAGCAAGCGGAAAGTACTGCAGAGGCACGGCAAGACGGAGCGGGGGAAATACTCCGCCAAATACACCCTGTCTGAGCGGCTGGTGTGCGGAGAGTGCGGCAGCCCCTACAAGCGCTGCACCTGGGCCAGAAATGGGAAGAAGCGGATCGTGTGGCGGTGTGTCTCACGGCTGGAGTTCGGGACAAAATACTGCCGCCACTCCCCCACCCTGGACGAGGACAGGCTCCACCGGGCCATCGTGGAGGCGATCAACGAGTTCGCCCAGATTAAAGGGGCCGTAACGCAGGACTTTCTGGGCCTGGCCGGGGCGGCACTGGGGAACGGCGTTGGCGGCCCAGACCTGGCGGTTCTCCGGCAGCGGCTGGCGGAGATGACCGCCCGGATGGGGTTTATCGATATTTGTCCTGATCAGCAATATCTGTTGGAGAAACTCCTCCCCATTTATTCCAAG
This sequence comes from uncultured Clostridia bacterium, assembly GCA_949289625.1. The sequence goes on from CASEPH010000402.1 coordinate 1,024, forward strand.
GCGCAGATGGGGATCATCCCTCCGCCGCAGCTGAAAACGGTACCCAGGGAGCAGGTCCTCGCAGAAGCGTGTCCAGCGCCGGACTGGAACTACCTCCGCTGGGATGGTTACAGCGACCGGAAATACCAGGCGATCCGTAGCGGCGAGGGCCTGTTGGAACTGGAGTGGGACGGGAAGAAAGTGCCCTTGGAACTTCAGGTGCGCGCCTATTACTGCGGCGGTGCGCTGGCCCTGATGCTGGCGGACTGGACCAGCGGAGAGCCTGAACCCTGGGCTGACCTGACCGTGAATTTGGGAGGACCGGACAAAAAGGACTGTGCCTTTGTGGACGTCAACAAGTTGGGAAAAGATATCCTGCCCTGGATCGAACAGAATGGTTTGGGCAGGCCCACTGGACGCAGCCAGCGCAGCGGATCTGTTGTGTATCCGGAGTACCGGTTCGACTCCGAGCGGCTGAAGGAGCTGGATGACGAAGGGGACAGAGTGTATGTCCAGCTGCTGGAAAAAAGGCGGGAAGTGAAAAAGGCAAGGGGCAGGGAGCGGTGAGCAGGATGCAACCTCTCCCAACTCGACAAACGCATGACCTGCTTGACCGGATAGATAACTGACGCATCCGGCCCACAGTGCTCCTGCTGGAGCGGTGCCAGTTCCGATACTGGTTCTTCGGGCATTACCATGATGACGGAATCGTCCGGGAACGGTATGTCCTGCTGATGTCGAATAGAGAATGGTATAAGAAAGATTGAGGCACGAGTTTTGGTTCTGACCTTTAGCCGATTGAAAATATAGGCGAGAACTTATCTCGTTTAATTGTTAAGCAATACATTAATAGTTGGAAAATTTAGACGAATATGATATGTATCCTCCACGGCCAGCTTAGATGCCTCCTTGTATGAGAGATCAGACAGGGAGCGTTCTTTCTTGGAGCGCGCCGCTTCCGCATTGTGGATGTCTATGGCGATGCTCTTGATGACGCGCTTGGTGAAGGAATCGAAGGTCTGCTCTTGATAGAGATGAAATTCCCATGGTCATAGGCTTGTCCTCCTAAAACTGTTGTTAACGGCACGGCTGCCAGCCGTGCCGTTTTCCTGTGGCACCTATTACTACCGGGGAAAATTTTGAAATTATAATTTTTCACCCACTTTCGTCAAAGGTTCTCAAAACAAATTTATATTCAACTTTTTTGCACGGTACACTAAAAAATAGGTCCCGAGTTTGGACCTATTTTGCTTCAGCTGATATGAAAAAGGCGGAACGGCAAACTGAACCGTTCCGCCTGCGGAAAAGAAGCTTTTATGTTTGGCTTATAATTGAGAATTAGTGTAACACACCAGCTAGAAAAGCACAACACGATCTGCCGGTTCTCTCATAAAACTACAAAAGGCAAAATAAAACGGGATGGAAAATTAAGCTCACAGCCCGTTTCGCCCTCCCACCCATACTTTTAATTGAAATTTGTTCCATATTTCTGGATCATACTAATTTCCATTTTTCTATATATCTCTTTTGTAATTAGATCTTTTTCCAACGCATATCGGTTGAGCTGAAGCAAGTATGCCAACATCACGCCTTGCTCCAATCGTTCGCGCCCCTTGAATGAGGATAGAGCCAACTTGTTTACACCTCACCTTCCTAAATATTGTCATTACTTTCCCCCAAAGTGGGGACTTATGCCTACAAACCATATCAAGTATTTTGAAATGGCCCGCTTTATGGTCACCCTTTCTTTAATATGCCCCAAGTCGGGACAGATTTGATCCGACAAAAGCCGCACCGTTTCAAACGGTGCGGCTTTCCAAGTTCACGAGAAAATCAAAGGCTTCTCAAACGGCGGCAGGCAAAGCCGCTCCATAGTTTGCCAATCTGCGGTTCGCTCTGGTCCGCGAAGTAGAACAGCAGCACCACATCCCGGCGCTTAGGCGGCAGCAAGAAGAGGGCCTGTTCCAGCACAGGGTCATGGACGATGATGGGAAAGCCTAACAGGTCAAGCTGTACGCAGGTATCATCATCCAGGTGGTGTGTGTCCTCTACGGCCAGCTTGGATGCCTCCTTGTATGATTTGTATGAGAGCTCTGGCATTGGGCGTTCTTTCTTGGAGAGTAAGGATATTGGAGAGGCCCGGATATCTTTAACCGGGTGTCAGGGGAGTCCGCCTTGGGCTCCTGGGGGAGAAGCTGGATGTTATGCGCCGGGCAACGAGGTGCCTCAGGCCCTGGTACGAGACCGCCTGCTGGGGCTGGACGGGGACCACCTGCGCTTCGTGCTGGATGGCCTCCAGTGTAACACCACCCAGGTGCGCAATATCAAGGGGTACCTGCTGACCAGCCTCTATAACGCCCCGGTGACTATGGAGAATAGCGATGTTGTACAAGCCGATTGCAACCAGCATAGCGGGGTGTAAATACATTCAACAGCGCTGCGCTGGCTATTCGCTAATCATACTGAGAATTTAGTCAGCCTTCTCATCTCTCGGCAGGATCAGGAAGGAGAACAGCATTAACTCTTTGTTCGTGATATCGTCCAAATCCGTGGTGATGATCTCCTTGATTCGAGAAATGCGGTAAATCAAGCTGTTGCGGTGCAGCCCCAAACGATTGGCCGTGTCTGTGTAATTCCCCCCACAGAGGAGAAATTCAAGCACGGTTTCCAGGTACTGGGAGCCATTCTGATCATCCAGAAGTTTCAGTTTGCGTATGTCCGGATGGATGAGAGATTGACATTCCAGCGCTTTCTCCATCCGGTCATGAATGACCTCCAGGGCAACCTGGTACATGGTTGCCCAGGGGCGGCCCATGGCAATGCTCTTTTCCGTCACTGCCAGAGACTGCCGATAATACAGCGGAAAATCCACAATATTCAAAAATTCATAACTCATCCCCCAGCAGAACATATTTTCTGGAACCAATTTTCTCAACCGTTTCACGAGAGCTTGGCGGCCATGATGTTTGGCAATGTTCACGACACAGACCAGTTTCCCACCATAGGTGAATACGCAACTGTATAAAAGTCCGCCCGCCAGCTGTTCCCTTAACACGCTGACCACCGGCGTCTCCTCTTCGTCATGTGTTCCAATCGTGACAACTGCCAACTCATCCTGCGGCCCCAGCCTGCATCGTCACAGGCCAGTTTCAAATTATTGATATCATGGTCGCGCCCTTCGAGCAGCTCCACCAGAAGGGCGGACATACCTGAAGATGACAGGTAAAGATTTTGATTGGTGTTCATATACCGCTCGACAACGCTTGTGAAGACTTGCATCAGATGGGCGTCCCCCGGGTTGAAGGGCTTCCCATTCTCGATAGCTATGATCTCACATACACGGTGATTGCCAAGCCACACGTTGGAATGGAGCACGGCCCCGCCGTAGAAGGGCGAGTTCAGTATGGTGGGATAGCGCTTTCGAAACGCTTTGTTGAACTCAGGGTCCATGCTGACAACACGGACTGCTTCCATGTCGGACTGACGTGTCGTCACACTCTCCTGCATCCGGGTCCAGTCCGGATGGACCGCTCCGTCATATCCTCCGGTGATGGCGAATGCCCAGCTGCTGTCACTTTTGATAAACATAGGGCGGTCAAATACCGTGTGGGCGATATCTAATAACTGCTGAAGAGAAGCTCCCTTCAGCAGACCGATCAAAAGCTGTGATTCCCAGTTGTTGTAAAACTCAAACGCCCGAACTAGTTCATTGCAGACCTGGATACAGCCGATCTCCGGTATGGTGATGATATCATCTCCGTTGACCAGCATGGTGGCGGCTTTCTGCCATCCCGCCTGTGCAGAACACACATTAACAGCCGCGGGATCGATTTGGCTGTCCCCGCCGGGAACAGATGAATCTGATAACTCTAATCTGGAAATGCATGGCTCTCCACGCTCGATTTTTACCACCTGGGTCATTCCTGCCTTTTGAAGCCAATCGGACAAAGTCCACAAACTTAGTTCCAAAACAGTCTCGCCTCTTTTGTCAGATTTTGAAGTCATTATAACAGCTTTTTCTTTTCTCAACAAGCCACATCTTTCTCCTGCCTCCATATTTGTAGGATGTGTTCAAACAGGATTTGTCCGTCTTGTGATAACACTCCGTAGAGTGCGCATGTGAAGACTGCTACAATGTGCTCATCCAATGAATAGGAGGGAACTCAAATGCCATTTGTTACAGACCCTTGGAATGGACTGCAGTTCTATGAATTGTCCCATGCGTGGGGATGCGGCGTCCCGTCTTATCCGGGCGATGATGACGTTATCTTCGACCATGGCGTCAAGCATGCGCAGTTCGGCGTCCAGGCGTTTAAGATCCGCACCAATTTCCACACCGGCACCCATATGATCGCCCCGATCCATATGCAGCCCCGCACCGATGACTTGTCACAGGTGAGCCCCTCGCGCTTTTTTGGCAACGGGGTCGTCCTGGATCTGCGGAACAAGAAAAACTGGGACAAGATCACGGCCGACGACCTGAAAAACGCAGGCGAGATCCTCGATGGCGACATTGTGGCGATCAATACCGGCTGGCACAAGAAGTATTCCGATTCCATGGAATATTTTGGTGAGGCGCCGGGGCTGACTGAGGACGCGGCTCACTATCTCATTTCAAAAAATCCCAAATTTGTTGCAATCGATACGCCGTTTATCGACTGCCCCGTTGCCACAAGCCTGACCCCGCATGTGGGTAGACCAGGTCCCTTTATGAAGCGGCTAGTCCCCATCTATAAAGAAAAGACTGGACGGGACGCTTTGGCGGACTACCCCGGATTCTATCCCGCACACAAGGCGCTCGCCGCCGCCGGGATCCCTGTGATTCAGCAGATGGCGGGGGATGTGGATGAGATCACCGGAAAGCGTGCGACTATGATTGCTGCACCCTGGAAAATTTGGCGCGGTGACGCTTGCCCTGTCCGCTTTACTGCGATCTTTGATCCCAGCGGCAGCGTCCGCATCGATGCCGGTGTCTAAGGAGGAAAAGGGAAATGAGTG